>JBEBGN010000010.1:0-49235 GCA_040081395.1 Longimicrobiales bacterium | reverse complement strand
AGAGCTCACGCGGCATCGTGTGCTCGCGTTCCTCCGGCAACCCGAGGGCGTCTTCTGGGTGTTCGTGTTTCCCTTGGTCCTTTCCGCTGTCCTGGGCTTCGCGTTCCAGGGGGGGGAGCCCTTGCCGAGTCGGGTCGGCATCGTCGGCGGTACCGAAGGGTGGGTCGCGCGCCTGGAGTCCGATCCGCGCATCGCGATCGAGCGGTTCACAACGCGCGAGGAGGCCGATCGGCAACTCGCGGCCGGGCACCTGGATGCCTTGGTCTTGGGCGTGGAGCCTCCCCGACTCCGACTCGACCCCGCGCGCGCGGAGGCCGAGGTGGCGCGGCTGCGCGTCTTGATCGCGCTCGGCGAGGTGGACACCGGTCAGCTCACGATCGAGCCGGTGACAGAGCGCGGTGCGCGCTATGTCGACTTCCTCTTCCCGGGCCTGCTCGGGATGAACCTGATGGGGACCGGGCTCTGGTCCATCGGCTTCGCCGTGGCCGACATGCGCCAACGGAAGGTGCTCAAGCGCTATCTCGTGACGCCCATGCGCCGGTCATCGTTCCTGGCGTCCCTCGTGGGCGCGAGGCTCGCCTTCCTGGCCGGGGAGCTCTTCCTGCTCACCGCGTTCGGCGTGTGGGTGCTCGGCGTCCCGATGCGCACTTCGCTGCTCACGTTCACCGCGCTGTCCGTGTTCGGCGCCGTCGCCTTCTCCGCGCTGGGGTTGCTGGTGTCATCACGGACCAAGACGATCGAGGGCGTGTCTGGCCTCGTGAACCTCGTCATCGTGCCGATGTGGCTGGGCTCGGGAGTCTTCTTCAGCTACGAGCGCTTCCCCGAAGCGGTGCAGCCTCTTCTGCGGGCGCTTCCTCTCACCGCGCTGAACGACGCGCTCCGGGCCGGAATGATCGACGGCGCGGGCCTCGCGCAGATGGTGCCGGAGTTGACCATTCTCCTGGTCTGGATGGTGGTCCCGTTCCTGCTCGCGTTGAAGGTCTTCCGCTGGACATGAGCATCTGGGCGAACCGTCGCGCTCGCGCGCTGGCCTTGGCAAACGATCGCCCGCATGCAGCGGACATGCTGCGATGCTACGCGGAGGTCGCACAGGCTCAGGAGAGTATCGCGGCCCGAATGCACGTCCAGCCATGGATGACGGTGGCATCGGACGCGAGTGCGGACGGACCCGCACTCCGCCTCCCCCGGCTCCCTCTCGAGGACATGCTCCCACTCTTCGCAGATTTTCTCGGCCAATTGAGCGGGACGGGCACCGAGGTGATGACGGCCAGGGCGCACGATCTCATGGCCGCCGGCCCTACCGCGCAGCGCGCCGCGCTCGAGAACGAGCTGGCTCCCGACCCCATCGAAGGCGACGTCGACTCGTTCCACGCGCGCGCGTTCGTGGAGGCGGTCGCAACGACGCTCGCCGGACGGGTGCTGCCGACTGCGAGTGCCATCCAGGGCACTGGCCCGGCTCGTTGCCGAGTCTGTGGAGCGCCTCCGCTGGTCGCGACGCTGCGCGACCTCCCTGGTGCGCTCGGGTCCCGTGCCCTGGTGTGCTCACGTTGTGCTTCCGAGCAGCGACTCCAGCGGCTCACCTGCGCTCAGTGCGGCGAGTCGAACGCGGAGCGCCTGCATGTGCACACGGCGGAATCGGTCACATACCTGCGCATCGACGAGTGCTCGAGCTGCGCCCACTACATCAAGACGGTGGACCTCCGACGTCGTGGCGACGCGGTGCCCCTGGTGGAAGACTTGGCCACGCCCGAACTGGACCTATGGGCCGGGGATCGGGGGCTCACGAAGGGGCGGAAGAACCTGTTCGGGCTGTAGACGGGCCGAGCGAGCGTCAGGGGTAGTTCGGCCCGCTCTTCAAGCTCCGGACCGCGGACGGGTTTCGCGAAGCGTCACGCGCGTGGGCCCGTCGTCCAGCACCACCGTGAGGAGTCGGTGCACGTCGTCCTTCTCGAACCCCAGGGGCTCGACAGAGGCGTCGTCATCGGCCGACTGAGTGGTCCGCACCCATTCGTCCTCGAGGCATTGGCGGGTGATCTCCGCGACGGCCGAAACGTGATCCCCTACTCCGTGCCAAGTCACCGCTTGGTCGAGGGTGTCGATGGTGGCGCGATACCCAGCGAGGAAGGGCAGTGGCGCCGGGTACCCGTGCGGCCGCCGAGGCGACGCGGGATACTCCTGGAGGGACACCGAGTGGCGCGACGCACCGGGCATGAAATCGATACGAAACCCGAGCGCGTTGGTCGGGTCGCGCACGAGGTGCGCGGGCCCGTTCGGGGTCATGATCTCCTCGAAGTCGGACTCCCCGGACCGGAATCGTTGGGCCGCCTCCTGCATGCGCCGGAAGAGGTCCTGGTCGAGCTGTGCCATGGTCCTGCGCTCGCGATCTCGGTGTTCCGGCTCAGTCCGGTAGGCTGAAGATGTAGAGCGCGTTCCCCGTGCTCGGGTACCTCAGCTCCGGCGACACGACTCTCGGCACCTGGCGCGGGCTAGTGCCCCCGAGTGCCGTAGTCACGCCGATATACTGCTTGCCGTCTACCGCGAACGTGAACGGGTGCCCCTGCACCGAGGTTCCGAGGCGCGTCTCCCACAAGACCTCGCCCGTGCGGACGTCGAAGGCGCGGAAGCGACGATCCTCGTCCCCAGCGAACGCGACGTCGCCGCCCGTGGAAAGCACGCCGGTGAGGAAGCTCGCGCGCTGCTCGTAGCTCCATACCTCTTCGAGCGTACTTACGTCGTAGGCCGCGATCTTGCCGAGGTTGCCATCCGACCCCGGCATTTCGTAGAAGAGGCGGGCCGACGCGGTGCCGCCACTCCCCTCCCGCAGCTCCACCTCGCGCGCCTGGTTCTCGAGACAGGTCTGGCTGAGCGGAGCGATGAGCACACCCGTCGGCTCGTGATAGCTCATCGAGTGCCAGTCCTTGCCGCCGGCGCTGCTCGGGCAGCCCGGAATCCATTGCCCGATCTCCGCATCGATGATGTCGTCGCGGTAGGTGATCGCACCCGTGCGCGCGTCGACGTTCGTGAAGACGTTCTGGAACACGACCTCTTTGTATCCCAGGAACGAACCATTCACGCGGTCGTTCTTCCACAGAATCCCGTTCTTGCCGATCGAGAACACCATGCGTTGGCCATCGCGATCCACGAGCACGCGCTCGAAGACCTCGTCCAGATCGAGGGCTTCTCCCGGAACGTGCTGGTAGGCCCAGCGCAGGGCGCCGGTCTCGACGTCGATCGCGACAGTCGCGTTCGTGTACAGGCCCTCGTCGAAGATCGACATGTGGCGGCTCGGAGGAGCCCACGGCTTGGCCTGCGCGGTGCCCCAATACGTGAGGTTCAACTCGGGATCGTAGCTCCCGGTGATCCACGTCTCGCCGCCCTTGCGGTAGATGTTGTCGAGATTGCCCCACGTGTCGCCACCCGGCTCACCCGCCTCGGCAATCGTGTTGAAGCGCCACAGCGGTGCGCCCGTGTTGGCATCGTAGGCGCTGATGAAGCAACGGGACGAGCCGTACGTGGCGCAGCTGGCGAGCCCCGAGATCACCTTGCCGTCCGCGACGATCGGGCCGCTGGAATTGGAGTTGCCCTCCTGGATCTGGGTCTCCCACACCTGTTCACCCGTGCGCGCGTCGAGCGCGACGATGCGCGCGTCGGTAGTGGCCTGGATGATCTTGTCGCCGTAGATGGCGATGCCGCGCATGTCCTGGTCGTTGTCCGGGCCGGTCTCGTGCTGCCAGATGAGGTCTCCGGTGCGTCCGTCCAGCGCCTGGATCACGTTGCCCGGGTTGATCAGGTAGACGACGCCCCCGTAGACGAGGGGCGCCGGCTCGGAGCTGCCATCGTCCATGCTCCACACCCACTCGAGCTGTAGTCCACCGACGTTCCCGGCATTGACCTCGTCGAGGGCGCTGTAGCTGTGCGCATGATAGTTGCCGCGCATCATCGGCCAGTCGGCAGGGTCGGGGTTGGTGAGCATCTCGTCTGTCACCGGGACGAAGTCCCGCATCAAGTCCGCTACCGTGAGGGAGGTCGGCTCGTAATTGGCCGGCGCCTCGCCGATGACGTCGGTGTCGAAGATCCAGCCGCGTAGCTCTCCGGTCGGGTTCCCCTGGCTCAGGACCTGCACGTAGAGACCGTCGGCGCGCAGCGACGTGACCTGCGCGGGCGTGAGCTCGACGGCACCTGAGATCTGACCTTCGGCTGACGCGGTCACCTGAAGCGGAGCGGCCACGGGGCCTGGCCGGCCCGGAGCGCCGACGTGCAGGTTCGCCGCCGTCGCCGGCGAGCTCATGCCACGAAACTCTCCGGTGAGGGTAAGCCGGCTACCTGTCAGCGTGGCGCGAACCTGGCCGACGCCGGTGATCGTCCGCACGGTTTGACCGTTGGCCGGTGCCGGCGCCAGACGCGCTCGGAACGTCTCCGCCTGTGCGGCGACCTGCTGGGCCGAGGGCATCGCCGGCGCGGCGAATGTGCCACCGAGAGCAAGCGCCAGCGCGACGACGGACCCTCCAACCGAGCGAGAGTAGCGGACGTTCGAGGAGTTCATGGACGGAGCCCTGTAAGTGTGCGCGTGAGAGGGCCCACGCTACGGGGAGCGGTACCTCGGAGCAAGCGCGTGGGGCCGTCCGAGCCCGCCGTCAGTGCGTTCCTGACTCCGGGACTCGTGACAGGGCCGGGAGCATCGTCATGCCGCCACCCCACCCACGCACTTGGATGGGCCTGGAGGTCGACGCCACGCGCCCAGTCGCGCGGTCCGTGACGGTCACCGTCACGCGGTAGCGACCGGTCGGGAGCGAGGACTCGACCCGACGCAGCTCCGCCATGGTGCCATCTTCGCCGGCCTCGGACTCACCCGTGAAACGCGCGCGCACCGCATCGCCCTCGTCGTCCCCACCACCCAGCAGCTCGATCGCGATCTCGGTCTCGTACGGGCGGCCCGCGGGAAGGTTGTAGATCTCGTAGTAGACGTCGAAGGCGCTCTCGGGAAACTGGCTGGTAGGCAGGAGCGCGAGCGTGTGGCCGTGCCGAGACCAACCCGACGTGGCACCCGGAAGTCCGAACGCCACGTCGGAGAGCATCAACTCTCCCCCGCCATAGTCGGGAATGGGGAACGGGGATTGATGGAGCTGCCCTACCCCGGGCCGGGTGGCGTCGGTCACGACGATGCGTTGCACGGTGCCGTCGGAAGGGGGCGCGTCGATCTCCACGAAGGTGTGCAGGAGGTGACGGTCGGTGAGGGGTCGCGCCATGCTGACGTAAACGGAGTCCAAGGACCGCGACACGAATCGCTCCACGGTATCGGCCAGGACGAAACGAACGTCGAAGCGGTAGCGGAAGCGGTCATCGACCCGCTCGCGTCTCAGGCCGCCCACCGGGACAGCGACGGCCGCGACCACCGATGTGGCGCCGTCATCGTTGCGGAACGTGTACAGGTCGTAGAAGAACGGAAGCGGCGCGGACGCGGCGAGCGGGGGACCCTCGGTGGCCAGCTGTCCGAAGGAAGCCGCGAGGGCAAGTGCAAGCAGAGAGAGGAGCGTCCGCTTCATCATCTCACTCCTCGACGACGATCGGCCGGCTGATCACGAGCGGCTCCCGCCCCGACAGCTCCAGCTTGAGGTGCAGCGTATACGCTCCTGGGTCCAGATCGGGGAGCGTCAGCTCGGCTGCCCGGAACGCCAACTGCAGCCCGTCGGGGCCCAGGTCATCGAAGGTGATGTCCACAGGCTGGGTCGGCTCGAGGATCCCCAGAAACTCGGCGACGCTCTCCAGGAAGGCCGGGCGCCCTCGGCTGAAGCCGAGGCTGACGCGCACAGGCTCGAGCACGCGGAGGCCGTACGCCTCCCAGAGCACCACGAAGCGCTCCCCTTTCCGGAGGCGGACGCCGGGACGCAGGTGCGGGATCGCCTCGTCCAAGGAAGCCGGCAGGGGGGCCCCCTCCTCTAGGATCATGAGGTCCGAGACGTCCACCATGCCGGGTGACAAGGGCAGCTGCACCACCCCCTGGCGGGCACGCCAGGCCCGCCGCCCCTCGACATTGACGACCTCGAGGCCGCTCACGTACCTGCCCGGCGGCGCCTCCAGGGCGAGGGATCCTTCGGGCTCCCCCCCCTGCACGTAGAGCGGGGCCGTCCCATCCTCGGATACCAGGAAGAGCGCGGCGTGCGCCGCACCCTGCACCCCCCCGTCTGCCCCCCATGCCAAGACGCGCTCGCCGCTCGCGCTCGCCAGCGTCGGGCGGAAGGCGCCCACGACGAGCATGCGCTCGTCCCGGCGGAAGCGGCCGACCTGGGTCTCCAGGGCTTCGATATCCGGCGCGTAGGGCGGTGCGTACCACGTACGCGACTCGCGCGGCGCGGTGATCCAGCTCTCCGGCGGAATGTCCGAGGGGGACGTCAGGAACTGTTCGGGAAAGAGGTACCCTCGGCTCTTGGGGTGATGATGTCCCACCATACGGCGATTATCCTGCAGACTGAACTGGGCTCGATTGGGCGTGCGACTGTATCCGATGTTGCGTCCGTACCGGACCAGGGTCTCATCCATGTCTTCGGCCCAGTCGATGCCCAGGGGATCCGTGGCGTGCCGCCGGTTCTCCGCGATGACGAGGCGGGCGAAGTGATCGGTGAAGTAGTCGTTGCCCTCAACGAGGAAGAGGGGATCGGAGAGCCTCCACAGCAGCTCCCATGTTTGCTCCCGTTCCGCAGGTGGCAGCGCGTCGAAGGCCTCGCGCGCGTCCGGGGTGAAGACGTAACGCGGGCTCGTCCAAGTCTGGTGCACGGAGTCCGGCATCTCGGCCAGCCCCGCGCGGAAGGCCGCCTCCGCCTCCACGAACTCACCGCGCACGTGAAGAGCGTAGCCCTCGAGAACGCCACACCACCATCTCTCGGAGATGCCGCACTCGGTGGCCACGCGTTCCGCTTCGTCGAAGTTGCGGTTCTCGACCAAGTAGTGCACGAGCTGGCCCAGGACCCAGCGGTCCTGGACGATGTCACGCGCGGCGAACAGCGTTCTGATGAATTCGACCCGGGCCTGGCCCACCTCCCTCAACTCGGCAGGAAAGCGTTCCTCGTCGGCGCCGCCGAACCAGATGCAGATGCGGCCGATCCGTTCATCGCACGCGCCGCCGAGAGGCTCCGGCTGCACCGGAGTCCGGCTTTCGCGATACCGCTCGAACTCCTCTTGCAGGTCGACCACTGCTTCGAGCAGCGCCACGGAGTCGGTGGGAAGGTCCTGGGCGCTGACGGGCCCAGGTGCCGGAAGCACCCCGAGGACGGCGAAGGCCACGGGCGCCCAACTCGCCCAGCGGATGCCGGTCCTGTGCCTGCGTTCGCCGCCCCTGTTCGCCATGGCGCCCCTGTGCTTGCCCTCCTGACACTCTGATAGGACGACAGGAGTCGCGAAAGGCACACACCTCCAGCCGCCCCTGGTGCCGCCGTTCTCGGGCGGGCAGCCGACCGGGCGCGCGGCGCGCGGCGCCGCTGCCCCCCCCTTACTAGGAGAGCTCGACGCCGCTGCGTCGAAGCACCGCGCGGACGCGTGCTTCGACGCGGTCCGCCGCGAACGGCTTCTGGATGTAGTCGTCCGCGCCCGCCTCGAGCAGCTCGATCTCGTCCTGCGGGTCCGATGACGCCGAGATCACGATCACGGGAAGGGACTGGGTGATGAGCGACTTGCGCACCTCGTGCAGCAGCTCGCGTCCATTCATGCCGGGCATGTAGGTGTCGAGGAGCACGAGGGAGAAGTCGTGAACGCGATCGTCGAGGAGCTGCTTCGCGCTCGCTCCGCTGTCGGCCTCGATCACCTGGAAGCCCATGCCGTCCAGCACGCCCCGCATGAGGAGGCGGTCGACCTCTTCGTCGTCGACCACGAGCACGGGACCCGCCGACGAGGCGGTCTCGGAGTGGAGCGGTACGATGCCGACGACGCGCTCGACCTCCTCGATGGTAGTGAGCCCTTGTTCCGCCAGGTCGAGCCCAACCTCTGCGAACGTTCGCATCCCGTCCTTCCTGCACACCTTCAACAGGTCCGCATCCGACGGATCGGTGGAGAGGAACGGCTTCACCGCGGGGGTCAGTTCCAGCACCTCGGCCAACGGGATCTGACCCCTATAGCCTGTTCCGGCGCACGATTTGCACCCCACCGCCCCGAACGCGGGTGGCACGCCCAGTCGCTGGGCGAGCTTGACCTCGCGGGAGGGCGGGTTAGCCGCTGGATCGACCTTGCGCTTGCAGTCGGGGCAGAGCTTCCGCACGAGGCGGAGGGAGATCACCGCATGGCAGGACTCGGCGAGGCGGCCTGGCTCGATGCCCATGTCGCGGAGGCGCCGCAGACCCGACACCGCATCGGACGTGTGCGCCGTGCCCAGGGTCTTCCGGCCGGTGAGGGCGGTGCGGATCGCGATGCGCGCCGTACCGAGGTCCCGGATCTCGCCCGCATGGATGACGTCGGGACTCCGGTCGAGAAGCCCCTGTAGGGTCTCCGCGAACGACTTGCCCGTCGACGAGTCGTAGCGGATCTGCACTACGCCGGGAACGCGGAGCTCGATGCGATTCTCCAGCGAGATCACGCTCAGTCGTGACAGTGCGTTCAGGCACGCGTAGACGAAGCTGGTGGTGCCCGCGCGGGCCGGACCCGTCACCAGGATGAGCCCGTCTCGACGGCGGAGCAGCTCGCGGATCTTTACGCCCTCGGGACCACCGAAGCCGAGATTGTCGAGCGTCGGCACGTCCTTGGGGTCGACGAGCCGGAGCGAGATGAGTTCCCCTTCCGGGGTCGGCGTCGTCAGGAGATGACCGATGCGCTCCTCGCCCTCCGGCGTCTTGATCGGGAACCCGTCGTTGGGATCGTGGCCCGGCCGGTCGAAGGCCACGCTCTTCAGACGCGCCGCGAGCCGCGTGTGCGCCGCGTTGGGGAGGTCGATCACGTGCTGGAGCACACCGTCGATGCGGTAACGGATGCGGCCCTGGTCACGGCCCGGCTCGACATGGACCTCGGTCGCGCGGTACCGAACCGCTTGATGGAGCACGACGTCCGACAGCTTCACCACCGTCGGGTCCTGAAGGTCGAAGGTCGTGAAAAGACCCGTTCCGCTCGACGTGACCACCTGGAAGTCGCTCGAAGCTACCTGCGCCACGAGCGTCTGGAGTGCGTTCTTGGGCGCGCGCGCCGGGGCATACGCCCGCTCCATGGCGGAGTCCATGCGGGCCGGGCTGATCAGCAGGAACACAGGCTGCCTGCCGGAGTGCGCCACGATCTCTTGTGCTGCGAGCCGATTCGATGGATCGGAGGTGGCAACGACCACATTCGTGTGGGTGAAGCTGATGGCGAGGATCCCGTACTTACGCGCCACCGCCTCGGGAAGGAGACGGACCGCCTGCGGGTCCCAGCTGGTCAGGTCCGCCACGCCGATGCGGAAGTGCCCGGCCACGCGTTCCAGGAACCGCTCCTCCGGAACCCGGCAGGCCCGGACGACCTCGGTCCAGGCGCGGCGCAGGGTGGCGAGGTCGGGGGTGACCGGAAGATCGAGCTTCAGGCCAACCTGAGAAGCGACGCTCGACAGCCAATGCGGAGTCTGGGGGCGGTTCATGGGCACGGATCGGGCTACGGACAACTACGGGCAACGAACGTCCCGCCCTACCGTTGATCAGTCAATAGCCGGACGCCGAACGCGCAACTCGCGTTCGGCGCCTGAGCGCGCGTCGCGGCGCCGGTTCCGATCCTAGGCCGCGTGACTGAACGTGAAGGGCCCCACGCCCTCGGGGCCGCGTTCCATCACATGCCGCGCACCGACCTCGGCGAGGATCGCACGGGCCCGCTCGGCGCGCGCTTCGCTCGCGTGCAGGCTGACCCACACCACGCCGTCGTGGATCCCCACGGCGCCGAAGTCGGCCTTCGGGTGACCCATCTCGAAGCTCATCATGGCGCCGACCGCGAGCCCCATTGATCCACCGACGTAGGCGGCCTCGAAGGCAGCCCAGAGCGGGCCCCACTCGATGAGGGTGAAGGGGCCGAACCCGATCCCCGCGACAACGACGATGAGTGCGCCGAGACCGGCTCCCATGGCGGCTCCGATTGCCGCGGCGCGATAGACGGGGATCGGCTCGTCGATGCGCACGGCCTCGCGCACATGATTGCGCGACACGATCACGCTGAGCTCGTTGCAGGCCCCGAAGTGTTCCCCGATCAGTCGCTCGACCGCCGCGGAAGCGTCCTTCTCGTTGTCGAAAACTCCAGCTACATCCTTGGTTTCGGTCCGCGTGGCCATGATGCTCTCCGAGTCGGGCGGTACGTGACGTACGAGTATGCGCCGCCGCCCGAAAGCCCGGGGTCGGGAGAAACCCTACGGGGCGTGTGGGGGAACGTCGGATACGGCCACCCCCTTGCCGCGACCGGCCTCCGGCTGTCCTATCGACGCGAACCGATTCCCGGAGATGTCGATGAGCCGTGCGTGGAGAGTGGTGGTGGTGGGCGTCTCTTTCCTCACAGTCCTGGTGATCGCGGAGCGCAGCCTCCGTCGCTCGGCCGGCGCGCAGCAATCGGCCGTGCCCAGCTACCAGGTGGACCCGTTCTGGCCGACCGTCCCCGACGGCCTGATCCTCGGCCAGGTGTCGGGGGTGGCCGTCGACTCGCGTGACCACATCTGGGTCCTCCAGCGCCCCTGGTCGCTCGGTACCGACGAGGTCGCAGGCAATCCGGAAGCGGAGTGCTGCCGCCCCGCACCACCGGTGATGGAGTTCACCGCAGAGGGCGCGTACGTGCAGGGATGGGGCGGCGAGGGCCCGGGCTACGAGTGGCCCGCGGACGAGCACGGCATCCACGTGGACGCCGCCGACAACTTGTGGATCTCCTCGGCAGGTGGGCCGCGCCTCGGGGACCGCACCGAAAACCACCTGCTCAAGTTCACGCGCGACGGGCGCTTCCTGCTCCAGATCGGGAGGCGCGGCGCCAGTCAGGGCTCGCTCGACACGCTCAACCTGAACAACGCCGCAGACATGTATGTGTACGCGCCCACCAACGAGCTCTTCGTGGCCGACGGCTACGTGAACCGACGCGTCATCGTATTCGACGCGAGCACCGGAGCCTACAAGCGCATGTGGGGCGCCTACGGTGAAGCGCCCGACGACTCGGCGCCCAACCGGCCGGTCTACGAGGGGCCGGCGGCCCGGCAGTTCAACACCGTGCACGGCATCCGCGTGTCGGACGACGGCCTCGTATACGTGGCCGATCGCCGCAACAACCGCATGCAGATCTTCCGCACGGACGGGACCTACGTGCGCGAAGTGTTCGTCGAGCGGCCGACGCGGCTGCTCGGCACCGCGTTCTCGATCGCGTTCTCGACCGACACGTCGCAGCGACTCCTCTATTTGGCCGACGCGGGCAATGGGAAGATCCGCATGTTCGATCGCCAGAGTATGGCCGAGCTGGGCTCGTTCGGTCGCATCGGCCACTACGCGGGCCAGTTCGTCTTCCTGCACAACGTCGCGGTCGACTCGGACGGGAACGTCTACACCGCCGAGGTGGGTGGGGGGCGGCGCGCGCAGAAGTTCCTGCGCGACTGAGCGCTCGGCGACAGGGCCCGCCCCGTTGACGTGATGTTTCAAACTTGTACCATTGACGCGTCTGCGGCTCTTGGCGCCCTACCCGTCCATCGATAGAGATCCTCCATGTCCATAGAGAAGCGCATCATCGCCGTGACCGGCGCCACCGGAGCCCAGGGCGGCGGCCTCGTCCGAGCCATCCTCGCCCACCCCGAGAGCGGCTTCGCGGTGCGCGCCATCACCCGCGACTCCGGGTCCGAGAAGGCCCGCGCCCTGGCCGCTGCCGGCGCCGAGGTCGTGGCGGCGGACCTGGACGACGAGGCGAGCCTGCAACGCGCGTTCGCCGGCGCCTACGGCGCCTTCTGCGTCACCAACTTCTGGGAGCACTTCTCCGTGGAGCGGGAGCAAGCCCAGGCCCGCAACCTGGCCGCGGCCGCAAAGGCGGCCGGAGTGAAGCACGCCATCTGGTCCACGCTCGAAGACACACGTCGCTTCATCCCCGTGGATGACCCGCGCATGCCCACCCTTCAGGGCAAGTACAAGGTCCCGCACTTCGACGGGAAGGGGGAGTCGGACGCGGTGTTCCGCGACTCGGGCGTGCCCACGACGTTTCTGCTGACGTGTGGCTACCTGGAAAACGTCATCTTCTTCGGTTGGGGACCCCAGCGGGCCCCCGACGGATCGCTGGTGCTCGGGCTTCCAGCCGGGCAGAAGCGCCTCTCGCTGATCGGTGCGGAGGACATCGGCAAATGCGCCTTCGGCATCTTCCGGGAAGGGACACGCCACGTCGGCAAGTACGTCGGCATCGCGGGAGAACACGTCACGGGCCAGCAGATCGCCGCCGCGCTCTCCGAGACCATGGGCGAAAAGGTGACGTACGCACCCATGAGTTGGGATGCCTACCGGAAGCTCGGCTTCCCCGGCGCCGACGACCTCGGCAACATGTTCCAGTTCTACCATGACTGCGAGCGCGAATTCATCGCGGCACGCGACCTGACCATCGCACGCCGGCTGAACCCCGAGCTCGAGACGGTAGGCGCCTGGATGAAGCGGAACGGGGGGCGGATTCCGAAGCCCGCGTAGGCCGCGCGCCGGGAGCGCGCCGGCGGGCGCCCTGCCTATCCGAGCAGCAGCACGCCCCCCATCACCACCAGCGTTGCCAGCGCGCTCTGCCCTACCACCCGCCGGGCCTGCGCTCGGAGAGCCGCCACTTCATCGAGATCGTCGATGGCCCGGGGGCCGGCGTCTAGGTCGCGCTGACCGCGCGATGCGAGGCGAATTCAGGTCTTCGCGCGTGCCTGCAGGATGCCGGCGAAGCCGCCATAGAACAGAGGCGCGGCGACGAGCCGCATGAGCGGCGGAAGGCCCATGGCCACGGCCGCGAGCACGACGCTCACGGCCGCGGCGAGAGCGACCAGCCCCAGGTTACGCCGCAACCGCCTCTGGCGCGGCCCGATGTTGATGAAGCAGACCGCGTCGTTCATGTCCGCCCGACCCGCGCGATCAGCGGGCCGCCGTCGCGACCGCCGGCGTATTCGCCCCGCTCGCGACGTACGTCTCGATCGAGTCGCGCAGCGTCTCGAGGATCCACGCGCGCTTGGCGTCGTTGGACTCGAGCAGCGTGCCGCGGAAGCCGTGGTGCGCGCACTGGAAGCCCGTCAGGGGAACCACCACGATCCCGGTCGCGCCCATCAGATAGTAGACGAAGCGCTTGTCCGGCTCGACGCCGGCAACCATGCGCTCGACCGTCGCCAACACCTTGGGGTTCTCGATGTGCAGGACCTGGTCGCCGCGGAGCACTCCGGGCTTGAACATCACCGTGTAGTAGAAGGCACCCTTCGGCTTGTTCACGATGACGTGCTCACACCCCGCGAACGCCTCGCCGATCTCCTCGGCACGCTCGGCGAACATGGCCGAGCGAGCCTGCAGGTGCGCAGGGTACCGGGGATCGCCGATCACGAGCGGAATGGACATCTGCGGCAGCGTCGTCGACGAGACCTCGAGCCGCTTGGCCGCGACCAAGCTGTCGACGTACTTCCCGAAGGTGCGGTCGCGCCCCTTGTTGAGCACCTCGAGCCAGCCGCAACGCGCGCCCGGCCACGGGTACTCCTTGCTGATGCCGCGCATGGCGATGCCCGGCACGTCGCCGATCCACTCGCTCATGTGCAGGCGACCGCGGCCGTCGTACACGATGTTGGCGTAGATCTCGTCCGAGATGATGAAGATGTCGTGCTCGCGTGCGATCGCAGCGATCTCCTCGAGCACCTCGCGCGGATACACGGCGCCGGTCGGGTTGTCAGGAGACAGCAGCAAGATACCCGCTATCGAGTCGTTGTACTTGACCTTCTGGCGGATGTCGTCGATGTCGGGCATCCACGCGTTGTACGGGTCGAGCTCGTACGTGACGTGATTGTACCCGGAGTGCGCCGCCTCGGCGGAGGAGTGCGTGCTGTACGCGGGGGAAGGCCCGAGCACGCGCGCCTCGCGCGAGAGGAACCCGTAGACCTTCGCGACCGCGTCGCCGAGCCCGTTGAAGAAGATGATGTCCTCGGCGGTCACGCGGACCCCGTTCCGTCGATTCACCTCGTTCGCCAAAAACTCGCGCACGTGCGGCACCCCGCGCGTCTCGCAGTAGGCCCACGATGACGGGATGTCGAGCAGACCGGCGACGATGTCGCGGATCCACTCGGGGGGCGCCTCTCCCTTGGCCACGGGGTCGCCGATGTTCTCCCAGGTCAGCTCCTGCCCGAGCGCACGGATCTCGTTCCCCGCGGCGACGATCTCGCGGATCTCGTACTTCAGGTTCGCGACCCCTGCGTGCAGGATGTTCCTTCGCATGCTTCCCCTCATGAGTGACTGTCTGGTTCCAATATCGAATGCGGACGCGCTCTGCCGGAATAGCTCCGTTGCAAAGGCCATTCCCGACTCGGCTTGTCCGGGCCCCATCCCACGGCCACCTTCCGGACATGCGACGGCCCCTCGCCCTCCTCGCCCTGGTCGTCATGACTTGGTCGAATGCGTCCACGCTTCAGTGCGCCCCGGCGTCGGTGCCGGCGGGCCGCGCGGACGCGGCCGCTGAGCAGACGGGGCACACCGGGCATACCCACGCGCCCGAGACCCAGGAACGGGGAGAGGACTCGGAGCACGTCCACCCGGGCCCGACCTCGCATCCGGGAACGCCGGACTGCGGGGTCCTGATGGCGTGCGGGTCCGCACTCGGCGCTACCCTGACCCACGCCGACCACACCCAGCCCGAAGCCAGCGAGAAGCTCGAGGTCGCGCCCGGCGACTCGCCGTCGACCGCCGACCTCGCCTTGGACCCGCCCCCTCCGCGCCGTCACGCCTGACTTCGATCCCCCGCGTCCGTCGGACGCGGTGTCAGGCACCTCCAAGACGGCGATCCACCCCATGAGAACGTTCCGTTTCGTCGCGACCCTATGCGGGGTCGTGAGCCTCGCCCTTCCCTTCCACCGAGCCAGCGGCCAGTCCACCATGCAGATGCCGACCCTTGGTTTGGGGGGCGGCTGGCGACTGACCGGCATGGCTCAGGCGTACCCGATCGTCACGGTCGGCGCGCCCGGTGACGACGGCTCCCCTCTGCGCGAGACCGGCTGGTACCTCACGCAGCCTGCCCTGATGGGGCACGTGGAGAGCCCCGGCCAACGCGTCGTGCTTCACAGCACACTCAACTTCGAGGGACTCACCCAACCCGACGGGGAGCTCACATTCGGTGGGTGGGGCGAGGGCTTTCTCGACAAGCGCCACCCGCACACGCTCGTCCACGAGCTGATGCTGTCCATGAACTTCTGGCAGCTCGCTGGCGGGAGCGCCTCGATCTCCGCCGGAAAAGGCTTCGCCCCCTATGGCACCTCCGACCCGATGGCACGACCGGGCCTCAAGTACCCCACGAACCATCATCTCTCGCAGATCCTCGAGCGTTGGACCCTGAACGCGGCTTGGATGCGGGGGGGTTGGAGCGTCGAAGCGGGGATCTTCGGGGGACAGGAGCCCGAGGGCGCCTACGACTTCTCCAACATCGAGAGCTTCGGCGATTCCTGGTCGGCTCGCGTGGCGCGCAGGTGGGGAACGTCCGCCACCGGGCCGCTGTGGGAGGGGTCGGTCTCGCTCGGTCGGATCACTCAGTTCGCGCACACGCGGCAGGAGACCACACGTCTCACGAACGCGGCACTGATGCGCTCGGGGCCCTGGGTCGGTGGACAGCTCTACACGTTGGCCGAAGCCTCCCAGAGCTACGTGGCCGGCCATCAGGAATTCTTCAGTCTGCTGGGCGAGGCCCGCTGGAGCGGGGGTGGCCACCAGCCGTACGTGCGCGTCGAGTACGCGTCGCGCCCAGAGTACGCGCGAGAAGGGGCCGCGGGTGACGAAGGCTACTTCCGCTACGAGCACGAGCAGGACCCCATCGGGGCGACCCGCTGGCTCATCGCGACCGCAGCCTACGCGTTCGAAATGACGCCCACCCCGTGGAGCGTGCGCCCCTTCCTCGAGGTTCAGCGACACCATGTGCGCGGGGACGGCGGCGGGATCTCGGCGTCGGGGCTCTTCGGCAGCTCGTCGTTCTGGGCGCTCTCATTCGGAGCCCGGGTCTTCGTGGGAGGGGAGCCGATGCGCATGGGGAGCTACGGCATCCTCGACGGGGTGACCCAGGTCGTGACAGCAGGGGGCGGGGCCCTCCACGTGCATTGATCGGAACCGCGATGTATGGTTCGGGCGATCGCGAAATCCACCCGGGAGGATCGATGGAAACGCTGTCTCGCCGAACCCTCTGTGCGGCGTTGTCGCTTGCACCTCTCCTGCTCGCTGTAGGAGCAGAGGCGCAGATCACGCGGTTCGACGTGCAGGTGGTCGAGTCTCCCGCTCTCGACGGCGAGCGCTTCGGTACGGTCGGACAGTACGAGCGGCTTCGCGGGATCGCGTATGGGGAGGTGGACCCAGGCGACCCGCGGCACCAGGACATCGTCAACCTCGACCATGTGCCTCGCAACGCGCGCGGCAAGGTCGAGTACAGCACGATCGTCGAGATCTATCGGCCCCTCGACATGAGCAAATGGAACCGTGCGATCTATCACACGGTGCCCAACCGCGGTGGCGCATCCGGCGACGAGCCGGCGCATCGAGAGCTCGGATTCGCTTTCGTGCGCGTCGGGTGGCAGGGTGACATCCAGCCGAGCGAGACCAACGTCGTTCCGTTCCTCCCGATCGCGCACAACCCCGACGGCTCGCCGATCGTCGGGCGCTCGCTCGAGGAGTTCATCTTCAACGATCAGGAGCGCGTATCGCGCGCGCGTCTGACCTACCCTGCCGCCTCACGAGACCCCGCCAAGGCCACGCTGACCGTGCGGGCTCTCCAGAACAGCCGACGCGCGACCCCCTCGGACCTGCGATGGGGTTGGGTGAGTGACGAGGAGATCACGATCGAGCGCCCCGCCGGATACGATGGCGGCGCGATCTACGAGTTCGTCTACGAGGCCAAGGATCCCATCGTGATGGGTCTCGGCTTCGCCGCCATGCGCGACGTCATCTCCTTCCTCCGCTACGAGACCGCCGACGAGTCCGGCACGCAAAACCCCCTGGCGTGGAACGGGGAACTCCCGCGCGTCGCCATCTCGCTCGGCATCTCGCAGAGCGGGCGCATGCTCAGGGACCTCCTATATCTGGGGTTCAACGAGGATACGGACGGGCGCATCGTGTTCGACGGCATGCACGTCGACATCGCGGGGTCGAGGAAGACATTCACGAACTACGCCTTCTCGCAGCCCGGGCGGTGGCAAAAGCAGCACGAGGATCTCATGTATCCGGGCGATCAGTTCCCGTTCACGTACTCGATGCTCCGCGATCCGATCGGCGGTGGCGCCGACGGACTCCTCCTTCGCTGCTCCGCCTCGAACACCTGTCCGCGCATCGTGCACTCCGACGGCGAGGCGGAGCTCTGGCAGGGGCGCTCTTCCTTGGTCGTTACGGACCCGGTCGGACATGACGTCGCGCTTCCCGACAACGTCAGGGCCTATCTGGTGGCGGGGGTCCAGCACGGCGGCGGCGGGGGCGTCCACACCACACCGCGCCCCGGCTTCTGCCAGAATCCGAACAACCCCATGCCCCTGGGGGAGATACGCACGGCCCTCTCGGTAGCGCTGTACGAGTGGGTCGCCGAGGATCGCGCGCCGCCACCAAGCCGCTTCCCGAGCGTCGCCCACGGCGGCCTCGTGACGCCGCAGGGGGTCGGCTTCCCGCACGTCCCGGGCGTGAACTACTCGGGGAGCGTGAACTCCCTACGCCTGATGGATCATTCCACGATCCCGCCGAGCGCGGGACCCGCGTATACAGTGCTCGTCGGCAGGGTCGACGCCGACGGCAACATGGTCGACGGCATTCGCCATCCCAATCTCGTCGCGCCCATCGGGACCTACACCGGGTGGAACCTGAGACGCGAGGGCTTCGGCGCGGGTGACCAGTGCGCCGGAGGCGGGTCGTTCGTTCCGTTCGCGGCTACACGCGCGGCGCGCACGGCGAGCGGCGACCCGCGGCTGTCCCTGGAAGAGCGTTATGCGGATCACGCGGCCTACGTGCAGGCAGTGCGTGAGGCGGCCGACGCGCTGGTGCGCGATCGGCTGCTGCTGCGCGCCGACGCGGATGACATCGTGCGGGAGGCGGAGGCGAGCGGGGTTCGGCGGTAGGGGGGGCGGCCCGGCGCGTCCTACACCACGCCTTGTTGGCGCAGCCGCACCACCGCGTCGGCGTCGTAGCCGATCTCGGCGAGTACCTCTGCGGTGTGCTCGCCTAGCGTCGGTGCACGACTGCGGATCCCCCCCGGTGTAGCCGACAACCGCACCGGCGTGTCGGCTACTGGGGCGGCACGCGGCAGCCCGGGGTAGTCCACCGGTAGCATGAACCGCATGGCGCGCACGTGCTCGTGGTCGAGCGCCTGCTGCGGGGACAGAACGGGCGCGGCAGGTATGCGCGCCGCGTCCAGCTCGGCGAGGCACTCAGCGGTCGTGCGCTCGGCGCACCAGCTCGCCATCCGCTCGCTGATGACCTCGCCGTGGTCGCCGCGAGAGATGTCGTCGCGGAAGCGCGGGTCGTCCCGCCACTTGGGCTCGCCCATGAGGCGTACCCAGCGCTCGAACAGCCCCTGCCCGATCGTCACCACCAGCACCCATCCATCCTGTGTGCGAAAGCAGTCGGACGGGGCCGCGGTCTGCCCGCGATTCCCGGTCGCCACGCGGTCCCGCTCGAGAACCGCCTGCTCGATCAGCATGGGATTGCCCACGGTGATGGCCGACATGAGCAGCGAGCCTTCCACCTGCTGCCCACGGCCGGTCGCTCGGCGCTCCATGAGCGCGGCCATGGTGCCGAACGCGGACAGGATCGCGGTGGTGAAGTCGACCCACGGGTAAGCCAAGCGCATCGGCTCGTCGGGGTGCCCCGTGAGGTACATCGCACCCGACATCGCCTGCGCCACGCCGTCGAAGCCGACGCGGTGGCTCCACGGGCCGCCGTGTCCGAATGCCGACACGGTGGTGAGGATGATGTCGGGCTTGGTCTCGCGGAGCGTCGCGTAGTCGAGGCCCATCTGTGCGAGGGTCTGCGGCGGGAGGTTCGCGACCACGACGTCGGCGGTCGCCACCAACTTCCGGACGACCTCGCGCCCGGCCTCCGTCATGGGATCGAGCGTGATGCCGCGTTTGTTGCGGTTCACCTGGAGGAAGAGCGCGCCTTCGCCGCCCTCGGCGACCGGGGTCATCCAGCGGTCCTCGCTCCCCTCACGCTTCTCGACGCGGATGACGTCTGCCCCCATGTCGGCGAGGAGGCAGGCGCAGTAGGGCCCTGCAATGAAGCGTCCGAAGTCGAGGACGCGGGTGCCGGCGAGGACTTGGCTCAAGCGGTGCTCCTCTCCCAACCTCGTGGCCGCACGGGCCGTCTAACTTGAAGGCGGAGGAGTGGAATGGACTCGATGCTGCTCGACCTCAAGTTCGCGCTGCGGTCCCTCGCGCGCAGCCCGGGCTTCAGCGCGCTCGCCGTGTGCACGCTCGCGCTCGGCATCGGCGCGGCGACCGCAGTGTTCAGCGTCGCCAATGGCGTGCTCCTCCGGCCACTCCCCTATTCCGAGCCGGACGAGGTCATCACCGTATGGGCGAGCTGGGACAACTTCGCCGACAAGACCTGGCTCTCCGTGCAGGAGTACCAACTTTTCCACCAGGAGAACCGCGCGCTCGCCGATCTGGCGCTCTACCGGATCGGGTCCGCGATCTTCACCTCGGCGGAGGCGCCCGAGCAGGTCGGCGCTGCGTTCGTGACGCCCAACCTCTTCGACGTTCTCGGCGTGCAGCCCTCCCCGGGGCGGGCGTTCACCTGGGAGGAAGCGAGGGACGCCGACGCCGGAGTCCTGCTCGCGCACGCGACTTGGCTGCGGCGATACGGCGGAGACGCCTCCCTGGTGGGGAGCACCATCGAGGTCGACGGGCGCTCCCACACCCTGCTCGGGGTCCTTCCAGAAGGATTCGCTCTCCCACTCGACCTCGCGGAGTCGTCGTCCACCGAGGTGTACTACCCATTCTACGTCGATCTCGAATCTCCGGCGCCCGATCTCGGCACCGGCGGCAGCCACGGCTCGTACGGAGTCGGCCGCTTGAGGGAGGGCAACACGGTGGAGGACGCACGCTCGGACCTCGCACGTGTGATGTCCCAGGTGACCCCGGTCGGCCTCTACAGCCCGGAGCGACGCTTCACCCCCAGGGTCTTCGGTGCCGAGGCCGACGTGGTGGGCTCGGCACGCACCACGCTGCTGCTCCTTCTCGGTGCCGTGGGACTCCTGCTGCTGATCGCATGCGGCAACGTCGCCAATCTCGTTCTGTCGCGATCCGAGGCGCGCGGCGCCGAGGTCGCGGTGCGCGCCGCACTCGGAGCCAGCAGAGCGCGCATCGCGCGCCAGCTCCTGACCGAGAGCGCCGTGCTCGCCGGCATCGCCGGGATCCTCGGCGTCGCGCTCGCCGCCGTCGGTGTCGATGCGCTCCTCACCATCGACCCCGCCGCGGTGCCTCGCTCCGGGGCGGTGCGCATGGACGCGCGGGTATTTCTCTTCGCCGTGGGCGTCACAGCGGCGACCGCGCTGGCGTTCGGCCTTCTACCCGCCATGCGGGTCGCGCGCTCGGGCGCACACGCCACTCTGAGGTCGGGGGGACGCGGCGTGGTGGGGTCGAGTCGGATCCGCGGAGTATTGGTCGCCTCCCAGATGGCGATGGCGGTCATCCTGCTCACGGGCTCCGGGCTCCTGATGAGGTCGTTCGTCCGCCTGCTCGGCGTCGATACCGGTTTCGCGGCCGAGGACGTTCTGACCCTGCGCGTCACCGCGCCCGCGAGCGACTACCCTGACGCACCCGCGGTCGCGCGCCTCTACGAGGATCTCCTCCGGCGCATCGACGGCGTCCCCGGAGTGCGGGCCGCCGCCGCCGTACGCCTGCTCCCGCTCGCGAGCACGATGGGCGACTCCTTCTTCCGTCCCGTCGTCTACGAGGCTGCGCCGAACGAGCCGACGCAGGGCGAGTGGCAGTGGGCCACACCCGGCTACTTCGAGGCGATGGCGATCCCCCTCGTCGAGGGGCGGACGATCGCGGAGACGGACCGGAGGGACGCCCAAGCGGTCGTGGTCGTAAACGAGGCCATGGCGCGCCGGTACTGGGGCACAGAGAGCCCGTTAGGGCGCGCCGTACTCGCCAGCGGCGCGCTGGATACCGCGATCGTGGTTGGCGTGGTGGCAGACGTGCGCCACAACGGCGTCGTCACCGAAGCCAAGCCGCAGTACTACGTGCCCCACGCCCAGGTGCACGAGAGCATGTCGGGTACCATGCGCGGCATGACGCTGACCCTGGCCACCGACGGCGATCCGCGCGACGTGGTCGAGCCGGTACGCGCCGCGATCCGCGCGTTCGACCCCGGGCTCCCGGTATCCCAGGTCATGACCCTCGACGAAGTGCTCTCCCGCTCCGTGGCCCAGCCGCGGTTCGCGCTCGCGCTGCTCGGTGGCTTCGGGGCCCTCGCGCTCATACTCGCCCTCGTCGGCGTCTATGGGGTGCTGTCGTACATCGTGGGCCAGCGCACGCGCGAGATTGGCCTCCGCCTCGCGCTCGGTGCCGAAGCAGGCCAGGTCATAGGTATGATCGTGCGACAGGGCCTTCTGATGGCCGTCGTCGGCGTCACCGCAGGAACCGCCGTGTCATGGGCCGTCGGCGACATCCTATCAGGATCGCTCTACGAGGTTACCGCGCAGGATCCGCTCACGCTCGCCTCGGTCCCCGCGCTGTTCCTCCTGGTCGCGTTCGTCGCGTGCTGGGCTCCGGCGGTTCGCGCCTCGCGCGTGCACCCCGCCAGCGCGCTCAAGTCCGAGTAGAGAGCGGAGACGCCTCCTACCAGCACGACGGCTCCCCGCTACCCGGAGAATCCCCCGCCCTTCCCGACCGAGCGGGGCGCCCGGGCCTTCGGCCTCCGCGAACCCCCGAGACTCCGCTAGAATTCCCGGTCCCCGCCGGTAGCTGAAGTCACCTTCGCGGAGCACCGCGGACATCCCATGCACGCGCATACCGAGCTCACGCTCGAGATCCAGCCGCAGCCCACGGACGAAACGTGTGGCCCGGCGTGCCTGCATGCGGTCTATCGGTTCCACGAGGATCCGGTCCCGCTCGACCAGGTCGTCGCCGAGGTCACCCAGCTCGGTACGGGTGGGACGCTGGCGGCGTACCTCGGGTTGCACGCACTCCAGCGCGGCTATCGCGCCACGTTGTACACATACAACCTCAAGCTCTTCGACCCCACCTGGTTCGACGGCACAGGGCCCTCGCTCGCGGAGCACCTGCGCGCGCAGGCGGCGGTGAAGCCCTCGGCGCGCCTGCGCTCGGCAACGGACGCGCACCTGGAGTACCTGGAGGCGGGGGGTACGGTGCACTTCGATGAGCTCACCCCCGATCTGATCCGCCATCCGCTCTCCCGCGGACTGCCGATCATGACCGGCCTGTCGGTCACGTACTTATATGGATGTGCGCGCGAGCTGTACGACGCGGCGGGCCGTGGGACGTACGACTCCGTCCGTGGGTTCCCCACCGGACACTTCGTGGTGGTGCACGGCTACGACCCCACCACCGACTCGGTGCTGGTCGCGGACCCCTACCACGACAACCCGCTGCCCGGCGGCGCCAACTATCGCGTCGGGATCATCCGCCTGCTCGGCGCCATCATGCTGGGCGTGCTCTCCTACGACGCGAACTTGCTCGTGATCGAGCCGAAGGCCACCGAAGATTGAGATCACTCGTCGTCGTCGAGAACACCAAGCGCTGGCCGTTCGACTTCGAAGCCGTCGAGGTAGTGTCGGCTCGCGCCTACCTGGTCGAACGGCGCTACGCCGAGATGAAGCGCGCGGCGGTCTACAACATGTGTCGGCGCATCGGCTACGGGACGGTCGGCTACTACGTGTCGCTGTTGGCCGCGGCGCGAGGCCACCGGCCGATGCCCTCGGTGTCGACGTCGCAGGCGCTCGGCCACCTGCCGCTGCTGCGCGCGGCCTCTGAGGAGCTGGAAGACGAGATCCACCACGCCCTCGCGCCGCTGAAGCGCAAGGAGTTCGTCCTCAGCATCTACTTCGGCCGCAATATGGCGACGCGCTACGACCGCTTGGCTCGAGCGCTGTTCAATCAGTTTCCGGCGCCCATCCTCATCGCTCGCTTCCAGTGGGAGGGGGACGAGTGGCGCATTGCCAGCCTGCGCCTCGGCAACGCGTCCGAGGTTCCCGAGGGCCACAGACAGTTCGCCATCAAGAGCGCGGAGGCGTACTTCGAGCGCCGACACGTCGCGCCGAAAAAGTCGGTGTTCAGGTACGACCTCGCGATCCTGTGGTCGGAGGATGACCCCGCCGCCCCGTCCGATGAGCGCGCGATCAAGCGCTTCATTCGCGCGGCCGCGCGCCACGGCATCCAGGCCGAGGTGATCGGCCACGAGGACTACGGTCGCATCGAGGAGTACGACGCGCTCTTCATCCGCGAGACGACCGCGGTGAACCATCGCACGTACCGCTTCGCCACGCGCGCCGCCGCCGAGGGCCTCGTCGTGATCGATGACCCCGAAGCGATCGTGCGCTGCACCAACAAGGTCTACCAGGCAGAGCTGTTCACGCGTCACGGCATTCCCGCGCCCCGCACGCACGTCATGCACGAGGGGAATATGCACGAGCTCGCAGAGCGCGTGGGGCTCCCCTGCGTGCTGAAGAAGCCTGACGGCGCGTTCTCGCACGGTGTGGTGAAGGTGAGCACGGCCAAGGAGGCCGAGGTACGCCTGAAGGAATTGCTCGAGGAGTCGGAATTGATCGTCGCGCAGGAGTTCGTCCGGTCGGAGTTCGACTGGCGCGTCGGCGTGCTGGACCGGAAGGCGCTCTTCCTCGCTCGCTATCACATGGCGCGGGGACATTGGCAGATCGTGTCGCGCAAAGGGCGCACCGATCGCTACGGCCGGGTCGAAGCCGCCGGACTCGAGGAGGCGCCCCCGGGACTCATCCATACCGCGGTGCGCGCCGCGTCGCTCTTCGGGGATGGGCTCTTCGGCGTGGACGTGAAGCAAGCGGATGGCCGACTGATGGTGATGGAGGTGAATGACAATCCCAACCTCGATGCCGGCTACGAGGACGCGCTGCTGAAGGACACCATCTACGACGAGATCGCGGTCTGGTTCAGGTCGCGCCTCGATCGGCGCGGCGGAGGGCCGGTGCTGTGACCGACGAGGGCGCGCGGATCGGCTCGACCGCTCCCGCCACACCGCGCTTCGGCCTGTTCGATGCGTATGGCGTCGAGGTCGAGTTGATGATCGTCGATGCGCACGGCTTCGACGTGAAGCCGGTGTGCGACGAGCTTCTGGAGGGTGTCGCCGGCGAGTCGGTGTCCGATGTCGAATTGGGGGACGTGACCTGGTCGAACGAGCTCACGCTGCACGTGCTGGAGCTGAAGACGACGAGCCCGGCCCCCTCGTTGAGCGGACTCGCGAAGAGCTTCCACCAGAGCCTCGCCCACGCAGGTCCGACCTTGGCTCGCCTCGGTGCGCGCCTCATGCCGGGCGCCATGCACCCCTGGATGGACCCGCACGCCGAGACGCGCCTCTGGCCACACGAGAACAACGAGGTCTACGGCACCTTCGACCGCATCTTCGGTTGCTCCGGTCACGGCTGGGCGAACCTGCAGAGCACGCACGTCAACCTGCCCTTCCAAGGAGACGAAGAGTTCGGCCGCCTGCACGCAGCGATCCGCATCGTGCTGCCGCTGATTCCGGCTCTCGCAGCCTCTTCGCCGTTTCAGGACGGCGGCGTGGGTCCGGCGCTCGACGGACGACTGGTGGCCTACCGGCAGAACTCGGCGAAGGTGCCGAGTGTAGCGGGCCTGGTCGTGCCCGAACCAGTTGCCACCCGCGAGCAGTACGAGCGCGAGATCCTCGGACGGCTGTGGGCGGACCTGGCCCCCCACGACCCGGAAGGGATCCTGCGCGATGAGTGGGCGAACGCGCGCGGCGCGATCGCGCGCTTCGGCCGCGGCACCATCGAGATCCGCGTCATCGACGCCCAGGAATGCCCGACCGCGGATCTCGCGGTCGTCGCGGCGATCGTGAGCCTGGTGCGCGCGCTCACCGAGGGCCGGCTGGCCGAGCGCGAGCGGTCCCTGGATCCGTCGACCGAAGCGCTCGCGCGCGTGCTCGACCGGGCGGTCCATGACGGCGAGCGCGCGGTCACCGATGACCGAGCGCTCCTCTCCACCCTCGGTGTGCGCAAGGACGCCCTTCCGCTCGGCGAGCTCTGGGCGCGCCTGCTCGACGCCTTCCCGCCCGACGACCCGCAGCGCGAGTGGACGGCGCACCTCCAGACGATTCTCGCGCACGGTCCGCTCGCGCGTCGCATGCTGGCGACGGCCGGAGCAGAGCCTTCCCGCGCCGCGCTCCAGCGCGTGGCCCGAGGGCTCTGTGACTGCGTCGCGCACGACCGGACCTTTACGTCCAAGACCCTCTGATGCGAGCGCGGCCCTGGGCCGTGCTCGTCACCTCGGAGCACGGTGGCAATGACGTACCGAGCGAGCACCGTGCGCTCTTTCGCGGGTATCGCGCGCTGCTCGACTCCCATCGTGGCTGGGACCCGGGCACGCTCGACCTGGCGGGTCGCATGGCGTCCGCGCTCGCCGCGCCGCTGGTCGCGTCGACGGTCACGCGACTGCTCGTGGACCTGAATCGCTCGCCGCACAACCCGCGCGTGTTCTCCGAGGTGACTCGGGCTCTCCCGCGCGAGGACCGGCGCGCGCTGCTCGAGCGCTGGCACTCGCCGCATTGGGACGCCGCGCGCGCCGCGCTCGACCGCGGCACCCGTGCGAGCCGTCGGGTGCTCCACTTGGGCATCCATTCCTTCACACCGATTCTGAACGGAATGACCCGGCGGCCCGACGTAGCCCTTCTGTACGACCCCGCGCGCGCCTCGGAGCGCGACCTGGCCGTGGCGTGGGCGCGCGCGCTGTCCGCCGCGCTCCCGGAATGCGTCGTGGGGCGAAACGACCCCTACCGGGGGAATACGGACGGGCTCGCGACCGCGATGCGACGCCAGCGCCCCGCGTCGAAGTACGTCGGCATTGAAGTGGAGATCAACCAGCGTCACGTAGGGCGCAGTGGGCGGTTCCCAGTCTGGGTCGCCGATGCGCTCCTGGAAACGCTTTCGGAGGTGCTCGCATGAGATACGTCGCCGTCGACCCCCACAGCGGTCGGGAGATCCGGAGCTTCCCGACGCTCGCGTCCTTCGAGGTCTCGTCGGCGCTCGCGAAGGCCGAGAGCGCATTCGAGTCCTGGAAGCGTACGTCATTCGACGAACGCGCAGCCCTGCTGCGCTCGGCCGCGCGTCGACTGCGCGAGGACGTGCCTGCGCACGCGCGCCTCATGGCGCAGGAGATGGGAAAGCCGGTCAGTTCCGGTCAGCCCGAGGTCGAGAAGTGCGCTTGGACGTGCGACTTCTATGCCGACCGCGCCTCGACCATGCTCGCGGACGAGGTCGTCGCAACGGACGCGCGCATGAGCTGCGTCGCCTACCGCCCGCTCGGCCCGATCTTCGCGATCATGCCCTGGAACTATCCGTATTGGCAGGTCTTCCGCTTCGCCGCGCCTGCCCTCATGGCTGGTAACGTGGTACTCCTCAAGCACGCGCCCAACGTGCCGGGGTGCGCCCTGGCGCTCGTCGACATCCTGCGCGAAGCGGGACTGCCCGACGGCGTCTTCCAGAATCTCTTCCTCACCAACGCCCAGGCCGCCGCGGTCATCCGGAACCGTCGGGTGCGTGGCGTCACACTGACCGGCAGCGTGCGCGCGGGAAAAGCCGTGGCCAGGACCGCCGGTGCCCACCTCAAGAAGACGGTGCTCGAGCTGGGCGGGAGCGATCCGTACCTCATTCTGGAGGATGCCGACGTCGCGCATGCCGCGGCGCAGTGCGTGCGCAGCCGCCTATCCAACTCCGGCCAGAGCTGTATCGCGGCGAAGCGGCTCATTGTCGTCGAGCCGCTACGGAAGTCCTTCACCGAAGCGGTGGTCGAACGCATGCGCGCCGCCCACGTCGGCAATCCGCTGGACGCGGCCACCGAAGTCGGGCCGATCGCGCGCGAGGATCTGCGGGCGAACCTGCACGACCAGGTGAAGCGGAGCGTCGCGAAGGGGGCGCGCCTACTGCTCGGCGGTGAGCTGCCCGCGGGACCGGGGTGGTACTACCCGACCACCGTGCTCGACGAGGTCCGACGGGGCATGCCCGCCTACCGCGAGGAACTCTTCGGGCCGGTCGCTTCGATCCTGGCGGTTCGCGACCGCAAAGCCGCCATCCGCGTCGCGAACGACACCTCCTTCGGCCTGGGCGCCGCGGTGTTCACCGCAGACGTCACCGAGGGCGAGCGCATCGCGCGCGAAGAGTTGAACGCCGGCTGCGCGTTCGTAAACTCGTTCGTCCGCTCCGACCCTCGCCTGCCCTTCGGTGGTACCATGGACAGTGGGTACGGGCGTGAGCTCGGCCGGCACGGCATGCTGGAATTCGTGAACGCGAAGATGGTGCAGGTGGCGTAGGTTCTTTCTCGTTCAGGCCCCTCGCTCTCAGAGGACCCCATGGCAACCATCTTGGTGATCGATGACGAGCGGGCGCTGCGCGAGTCGATCGCACGGTACCTTCGCCGACTCGGGCACGAAGTTCTCGAGGCGCCCGATGGCCGGACCGGACTCGGTACGATCGCCGCATCTGCGGTCGACCTGGTGATTACCGACCTGAGGATGCCGGAGATGGACGGCATCGAGCTGATTCAGGCTCTCCGCCGAGCGGGCTTTCGCGCCCCTGTGATCGCGATGTCCGGCGGGGGCCTCTACCCCCACGAAGTCCTGCTCGACAACGCCAAGCTACTGGGTGCGATGTCCACCCTGGGGAAGCCGTTCGAGCTGGATCAGCTGAGGCAGTC
The DNA here is from genome assembly GCA_040081395.1 of Longimicrobiales bacterium. Taxonomy (GTDB): domain Bacteria; phylum Gemmatimonadota; class Gemmatimonadetes; order Longimicrobiales; family Gaopeijiaceae; genus UBA2982. The sequence goes on along the minus strand of JBEBGN010000010.1, from coordinate 21,205 downwards.
CGTGGAGCAGGCTCTGGGCGGCGAACCCAAGGCGTAAGCTCAACCCAGATCGGGGGCCCCGCCCGACCTCGACACCGTGCGGTGCAGGTTTTTCTTGGCGGGCTCGTACGTCGGGCTCACCAGGAGCGCCATTCGCCAGTGTCGCTGCGCCGTGACCTTGTCGCCCCGGACCTCCTCGACGACGCCCAGCAGATTGAACGCCTCCGGCCGGTCCTCGCGCTCGTCGATCGCGCGGGTGAGATGTTCGATCGCTCCGGCGAAGTCGCTGCGCCGCACCTTATCCCGAGCTTGCTCCACCTGGGCGAGGTAGTCGGCGACCGCAGTGCTCGCCCGTCGGGACTCGTCCATCTCCCGCTCCACCAGCCTCCGGATCTCCTCCACCGAGAACGGCTTCTGGATCAGATCCAATGCGCCGAGCTTCATCGACTCCACGGCGCTGTCGACGGTTCCGTGTGCGGTGATCATCACCACACGGAGCCCGGGTCGATGCCGCTCGATGTGCCGCAGCACATCGAGCCCGCTCCCCCCCGGCATCTTCAGGTCGAGGAGCACCAGCTCGATGCTCGAGTCACCGAGGGCGACGATCGCCTCCTGGGGCGTCGCGGCCAACCGCACCTGATAGCCCAGCGGCCCGAGCGCCTGTTGGAGCGTCAGTCTCGTGTGCGCCTCGTCGTCCACCACGAGGATCCCTCGCCGGCCTCGCCGTTCGTCTGCGCTGCCTCTCGTCATATGGACTCCTCTACCACCGTCGCCGTCGCGGCCAGGGGAAGGTTGAAAGTGAAAACCGCGCCCGGGCCGGGCCCGGAATCGACCCACACGTCCCCTCCGTGCGCGCGTACGATCTCGCGGGTGATGGAGAGCCCGAGTCCCACGCTCTCGCGACTCCCTTCTCCCGCGAAGGGCTCGAAGATCCGCTCCTGCTCCTGCAGCGGGACACCCGGCCCGTCGTCGGCCACCGAGAACTGCACGAAATCGGGCACCAGGTCGGCAGTGACGACCACTTTTCCGGCGGCGTGACGGAGCGCGTTGTCGATCAGGTTGTCGAGGGCGCGCGCTACCAGGGCCGGGTCGGCCCGCACCAGCGCCACGCCAGGCGCGATCTCCGTGAGGAGTGACTTGCCGCGCTCCCGCGCCGTGATCTCGGCCGAGGAGATGGACTGTTGGATGAGCGTCGCGGGCGCCACGTCTTGGAGGTGCAGCTCGACCGCGCCCGCCTCGAGGCGAGACAGGTCGAGCAACTCTTTCGCGAGCGTCCTTAGCCGCGACACGTCTCCGTGCGCCGCCGCGAGCAGCTCGCGGGACACGGCGTCATCGGCGAGCTGCGTGCCTGACAACCTCTCCTCGAGCAGCTCGACCGCCAGGCCGAGGCTGTTGAGCGGATTCCGCAGCTCGTGCGACGCGACCGCGATGAAGCGGCTCTTCAGACGACTGAGCTCCGTCAGGTGCTCCGCCCGACGACTCATCGCCGCCAGTCGCGCCCGTTCGAGCGCGGCCCCGGTTTGGCGCGCGAACGTTTCGAGCAACTGCATCTGCTCGGGGTCGCGGAACTCGGCGGCGCGCTCCCCTGGCACTTCGAGGACCGCGAGCGGCTCTTCGCCTACTGCTACCGGAACGTAGAGAGCACCCGAGTCCGGGAGCGTGGACGTTCCCAGACCCGCCGGCTTGCCATGGTTGCGCACCCATTCGGCCACGCCGGGCGTGAGCGCCTCCGCTCCCGGCGCCGCCGGGTCCAGCGTGCGGAGTCGGCCGAACGGGTCCGGCGCCAGCAGACGCACTGGCGTGCCGAAGATGGCAGTGAGTTGTCGGGTCACCGCCGCAGCGATGGCTGTCGGCTCCTCGAGCGGCACGAGCTCTCGGGTCACCCCCAGCAGCGCCGCCGTGCGACGCTCTCGACGCCTGGATGCATCGACCTCCGCGCGCAAGCGTGCGGTCAGGGTGCTCACCACGAGCGCCACGACCAGCATCACCGCGAAGACGGGCAAGTAGCGTGCATCGCGTACGGCGAACGTGTTGTAGGGCGGCACACCGAAGAAGTCGAACGCGGCCACGCTGAGCAGAGAGGCGAGCAGGGATGCACGCCGACCGAGGAGCGCCGCGAGCGCAACGATGGCCGCCAAGTAGAGCATGACGATGTTGGCGAGATCGGTGCGCTCTCTGAGGAAGACCGCGAGGCCGGTCACGGCAGCGACGGCCGCGAGGGCGATGGCTAGATCGATCGGCTCGCGCTTCTGCGGCGTGTACCGTCGTCGTGCCGCACTCGCGTCCTCTTCTTCGCCCGAGATGACGTAGACGTCCACGTCGCCGCTCCGGCGGATGACGTCTTCGATGCGCGACCCGAAGAGCCGATCGCGCCAGCGTGAGTGGTGGGGCTTGCCTACGACGATCCGCGTCGCATTCTCGCGGCGCGCGTAGTCGAGGATCGCGGCCGCCCCCGATCCACCCACCGTCGCGGTCTCCGCCCCGAGTTCACGAGCCAGACTGAGCGTCTCCCAGACGCGCTTCCGGTCCTCTTCGGGCCATCTCGAGGACTCCGGCGTCTCGACGAAGACCGCGTGCCACTCGGCACCCAGCTGGGTGGCGATGCGCTTGGTCGCACGCACGAGGCTCCGCGACGAAGGCGCGGGACCGATGCCGACCACGAGACGTTCGCCGACGGGCCAGGTTGCACCGACCCCGTGCGCTCGGCGGTAACCGCGCATACGCTCGTCGACGTGGCCGGCCGTGTAGCGCAGCGCGAGCTGGCGAAGGGCGATGAGGTTGCCGGGCTGGAAGAAGTGCTGACGAGCCCGCTCCACCTGCTCCGGGACGTAGACCTTGCCCTCCGAGAGTCGCTGGAGGAGTTCGTCGGGTGGCAGGTCGATGAGCTCGACCTGATGTGCCTCCTCGACCAAGCGGTCGGGCACGGTCTCCTGGACCCGCACATGGGTCACGCGAGCAACGACGTCGTTGAGGCTCTCGAGGTGTTGGACGTTGACCGTGGCGTAGACGTCGATGCCGGCTGCGAGCAGCTCCTCCACATCCTGCCAGCGCTTTTGGTGCCGCGAGCCGGGCGCGTTCGTGTGCGCGAGCTCATCGACCAGGAGGACCTCGGGCCTGCGTGCGAGGGCTCCTTCCAGGTCGAGTTCCTCCAGCCAGATGCCCCGGTGCTGGATCCGGCGGCGGGGGAGCACATCGAGTCCCTCGAGCAGAGCCGCGGTTTCCTTGCGACCATGGGTCTCGACCACGCCCACCACGACATCGAGGCCTGCACGCGCGCGCTCGCGGGCAGCCTCGAGCATCGCATACGTCTTTCCCACCCCGGCCGTAGCGCCGAAGAAGACTTTCAGTCTCCCCCTACGCCCGGGTCCCTCCAGATCGGTGACTTCCCCCTGGATCTCGGCAAGCAGGGCGTCTGGATCGGGGCGGTGCTCGTTCACGGGATGCTCACCGCTCGGCGCCGTCCAGGGCGAGGTTCAGCAGCAGGACGTTGACCCGGGGCTCACCGAGCACGCCGAGTTGCCGGCCCTCCGTATGTTCGGTCACGAGCGCCTCGACCGCGGCCTCGCTCAGCTCCCGCGCGCGCGCGATGCGCCCGACCTGGTAGAGCGCGGCAGCCGGACTGATGTGCGGGTCGAGACCGCTGCCCGATGCGGTGAGCAGGTCGACCGGAATGGGACCGCTCTGCTCCGGATGCGCTGCGCGCAGCGCGGCCGCGCGCTCCCGGAAGGCAGTGCCCAGCGACTCGCTCAGGGGTCCGAGGTTCGAACCCGTCGAGGCCGCGCCATTGTACGCGGGGCCGGTCGCCGAGGGTCTGCTCCAGAAGTATCCCGGCCCTTGGAACGGCTGACCCATCAGCTCCGATCCGACTACGCGCCCCTCCCGCACGATCAGGCTGCCGTTGGCCTGCCGGGGGAAGGCGACCTGAGCCACACCCGTCACGGCCAGCGGGTACGCCAGCCCCGCAATCAGCGTCCACAGCACCACCATCATCAGTGCGGGTCTCATCTGCTCTCTCATGGTCCTCGCTCTCCTACGCTCGAAGCTCGATGCGCAGGCGTCAGACGACGCCCAGCGCCACCAGAATCAGGTCCACGATCTTGATGCCGACGAACGGAGCGATCAGCCCGCCGAGTCCGTAGATCAACAGGTTGTCCCGCAGTAGACGCGCCGCACTCGCCGGACGGTACCGCACCCCCCTGAGGGCCAACGGGATCAGGGCCACGATGATCAGGGCGTTGAAGATCACCGCCGACAGGATCGCGCTCTCGGGCGTCGCCAAACCCATGATGTTGAGGGTGCCCAGCACCGGATAGGTACTCACGAACGCGGCCGGGATGATCGCGAAATACTTCGCCACGTCGTTGGCGATGCTGAACGTGGTCAGCGCGCCGCGCGTCATGAGCAACTGCTTTCCGATCTCGACCACCTCGATGAGCTTGGTCGGGTTCGAGTCGAGGTCGACCATGTTGGCCGCCTCCTTGGCGGCCTGCGTGCCCGCGTTCATGGCCACGGCCACGTTGGCCTGCGCGAGCGCGGGGGCGTCGTTCGTACCGTCCCCGGTCATCGCCACCAGGTGCCCCTTGTCCTGGTACTCCCGGATGAGCCGCAGCTTCTCTTCGGGGCGCGCCTCGGCGAGGAAGTCGTCCACGCCGGCCTCTGCCGCGATCGCCGCAGCAGTCAGCCGGTTGTCCCCCGTGATCATCACCGTGCGGATGCCCATGGCCCGCAGGTCGGCGAAGCGCTCCTTGATGCCCCCCTTCACGATGTCCTTCAGATGCACGACGCCGAGGGCGCGACCATTCTCCGTGACGACGAGGGGCGTGCCCCCTCCTCTCGAGATGCGATCCACGTTCTCCCGCACGTCGCGCGGCAGCGCACCGCCCTTCTCGTTCAAGTAGGCTTCGATGGCATCCACGGCTCCCTTCCGTAGCTCGCGTCCGTCGAGATTCACGCCGCTCATGCGCGTCTGCGCGGAGAACGGGACGAACGTTGCGTGTAGCTCGTGCACTTCGCGTTGCCGGAGCCCGAACTTCTCCTTGGCGAGCACCACGATGCTCCGCCCCTCGGGAGTCTCGTCCGCGAGAGAGGAGAGCTGGGCCGCGTCAGCGAGGCGGTGGGCCTCGACGCCGTTCGCCGGTAGGAGCTCGGTCGCCTGGCGATTGCCGAGCGTGATGGTCCCCGTCTTGTCGAGCAGGAGGACATCGACGTCCCCGGCTGCCTCCACCGCGCGACCCGACGTAGCGATCACGTTGGCCTGGATCATCCGGTCCATGCCCGCGATGCCGATGGCGGAGAGGAGCGCACCGATCGTCGTGGGGATGAGACACACCAGCAGGGCCACCACCACCGTGACGGTGACGGGTGACCCTTGTCCGGCCTCGGCGACGCTGAAGATCGAGAAGGGCACGAGGGTCACGCACACCAACAGGAAGACGATCGTGAGTGCGGCGAGCAGGATGTCGAGGGCGATCTCGTTGGGCGTCTTTTGCCGCACCGCCCCCTCCACCAGGGCGATCATGCGGTCCAGAAAGCTCTGACCAGGGTCCGAAGTGACCCGCACCACGATCCAGTCGGACAGCACGCGCGTTCCACCCGTGACCGAACTCCGGTCCCCCCCGCTCTGGCGGATCACGGGCGCGCTCTCACCCGTCACCGCGCTCTCGTCCACGGACGCCACACCTTCGATCACCTCCCCATCGGCCGCGACCACGTCCCCCGCGGTGATGAGGATGACGTCCCCCTTCCTCAGGTCCGAGGCCCAGGTGACGTCGAACTCGCGATGATTCTTGGCGTCACGCAGCTTGCGCGCTTGGGTTTGAGTGCGGGTGCGCCGCAGGGCGTCGGCCTGAGCTTTGCCCCGGCCCTCGGCCATCGCCTCCGCGAAGTTCGCGAACAGCACCGTGAACCAGAGCCAGAGCGAAATGGCCAGGATGAACCACGCGGGCGCTTCCCCTTCCCCGACCAGCGCCTGCACGTAGAGCGCCGTGGTCAGCATGGCGCCGACCACCACCACGAACATCACTGGGTTCCGCGCTTGGTGGCGTGGGTCGAGCTTCTTGAACGACTCGACGATCGCGCGCCGCGTGATCTCCCGGTCGAAGAGAGACGGTCTTTCGATTCGATCGGACATGGGGCGACTCCTACTCGATCATCATGAGATATTCGGCGATCGGTCCGAGCCCGAGCGCGGGAACGAACGTGAGCGCGCCGACGACCAGCACCACGCTCACCAGCAGCGTGACGAAGAGTGGGCCGTGCGTGGGCAACGTGCCGGCACCGGGCGGGACCCTCTTCTTCGCAGCCATCGAGCCAGCGATCGCCAGCACGGGGACCATCAGCCAGAACCGGGAGACGAGCATGACCAGCCCCCCGATGGTGTCTACGAGCGGGATGGCCGCGGTGTAGCCCGCGAACGCGCTCCCGTTGTTGTTCCCCATGGACGAGTACGCGTACAGGATCTCACTGAAGCCGTGCGCGCCGCGGTCCTGGAGGGAAGCGACACCCGCGGGCGACAGCACCGTGAGCGCCGTCGCGATCAACACGACCGCCGGAGGAATGAGGATGACGAGCGAGGCCATCTTCATCTCGAACGGCTCGATCTTCTTGCCCAGGTATTCGGGCGTGCGGCCCACCATGAGGCCCGCCGCGAACACGGCCAGGAGCGCGAACATGAGCATGCCGTAGAGTCCGGAGCCGACCCCTCCGAAGACCACCTCACCGAGCTGCATGAGCACCATCGGGGCGAGACCGCCGAGCGGCGTATAGGAGTCGTGCATCGAGTTCACGCTGCCGTTGGAGGCAGCCGTGGTCGCGGTGGCCCAGAGCACGGAGTTAGCGATGCCGTGGCGGGTTTCTTTGCCCTCCATGTTTCCGCCCGCCTGGAGCGCACTCCCCTCGAGATCCGCACCGGCGTCCGCGAGCTGTGGCGTACCTCCACTCTCCGCCCACGCGGCCAACGTCAGGAAGCCGACGAGGATCAGGGTCATGGCCGCGAGAACGGCGTATCCCTGTCGACGGTCCCCCACCATCCGTCCGAACGTGTGGCAGAGGGCGGCGCCGATCAGCAGGATCGAGAGCATCTCGAGAAAGTTCGACAGGGGGGTCGGGTTCTCGAGCGGGTGCGCCGAGTTCACGTTGAAGAAGCCGCCCCCATTGGTGCCGAGCTGCTTGATGGCGACCTGTGACGACGCGGGTCCCACGGCAATGCTCTGTTCGGTCACGAGCGCGCCGTCGCTTCCGACCGTGGGCTCGACGAGCTCGGCGACCGCGTGGCCGTCGAGCGTCTGCACCACCCCCTGCGACGTCTGCACCAGCGCCAGTACGACCGCGAGCGGGAGCAGGATGTAGAGCGTGCTCCGCGTCAGGTCCACCCAGAAGTTGCCGACCGTCTTGGCTTCCCTGCGGGCCAATCCGCGAATGAGCGCGGCGAGCACCGCCATCCCTGCGGCGGCCGACACGAAGTTCTGCACCGTGAGGCCGAGCATCTGGGTCAGGTAGCTCATGGTGGTCTCACCACCGTAGCTCTGCCAGTTGGTGTTCGTGCCGAAGCTCGCGGCCGTGTTGAACGCCAGGTGTGGCGGCACGGCAGCCAAACCGTCCGGGTTGAGTGGCAGTACCCCCTGGAAGCGCTGAAGCGCGTAGACCGCGAGCGTGCCGATGCCGCTGAAGATGACGACGCCCAGCGCGTACCCCTGCCAACTCTGCTCGCGCGCGGGATCCACGCCGGAGGCGCGGTAGAGGAAGCGCTCCACGGGACCGAGAAGGCGCTCGAGCCAGGTACGTTTGCCCTCGTACACCGCGGCCATGTACTTCCCGAGGGGCTCCGCCAGCAAGAGGAGCACCACGAGGTACAGAGCCATCTGGAACAGGCCGTTCGCGGTCACGAGAAGCGCTCCGGATTCAGGAGTGCGACCACGAGGTAGGCGAGTAGGAGCACGGCCAGCACCGCGCCCACCGCATAGAAGATGCTCATTGCACTCGCCTCACAGCTTTTCCGCCAGGCGCACCAAGCCCCAACAGGAGGCGAAGAACAGGACCGTGAGTCCCACGTAGACCAAGTCAGCCATTTCGTCCCTCCGCTGATCGAGCGACTGCTGCTCCATCGAACCGAGAGGACGATCACCTCAGGCGCGTGAGGAAGGCACACGGGCCCGGCGCATGGACGTGAAGAAGTCGTGAAGAAGAGCTGGTGCCGCGCAGGTCAGCTCAGTTCGGGAATCGACTCGGCGGGCACCCTCAGGATGAACGCGCTCCCACCACCGTCCCGGGGCTCGTATTCGAGCGAGCCGCCCTGGGCCTCCGCGAGGCTGCGCGCAATGGTGAGACCGAGGCCGGTCCCCCCACCGCTCCTGCGCATTCCGGACGAGCCGCGAAAGAAGGGCTGGAAGACCTTCTCCCGATCCGAGTCGGGCAACCCCGGACCCCGGTCGAGCACGCGGAACGCCAGGTGGGGTCCCTCGATCTGGACCACGAGCTCGATCGGCTCTTCGCCTGGTGCGTATCGAAGCGCGTTCTCCAGCAGGTTCGCGAGCGCGCGCAGGGCCTGCACGAAGTCCATGCGCCCGACCGGAAGCGTGCCGTCACTCGGGAGACGTACCACGATGCGTTCGTGCCCGGGCACGCCTCCGAGGCGCTGGAGCGCGGCCCCCACGAGGTCTTCGCCCGCGATCACCTGGAGATCGAGCGGGAGTGCACCCGCCCTGACTCGCGACAGATCGAGCAGATCCGTGACGAGGCGGTTCAGCCGCTCGGCCTCCTCTTCGATGATTCCCGCGCGCTCATCCCCGGTCTCGCGGATCTCCGCCGCCAGCGCGCGGATCGACGTGAGCGGCGTCCTGAGGTCGTGGGAGACGCTCGCCACGAAAGCATCCTTCAGTCGGTCAGCCTCCCGGAGTCCCGCGACGGTCTCGGACTCGCGCACCAACCGCAGGCGCTCGAGCGCGAGTGCCGCGTGTCGCGCGAGCCCCTCGGCGAACGAGGCCTCGACTTCGTCGAGGGCCAGGCCCCGAGGCTCGCTGAGGCACATCACACCGACCGTTCGATTCATCACGTGCAGCGGCATCAACACGGTCGCGTGGGTGCGAGGTCCGTCGAGAACGGCCCCGAGGCGTGCCCCTTCTTCGGGTACGTGTGTGGTGCCGTTCGTCTCGAGCGTGACCAGGCGCCGTTCCCTCAACACGAACTGGAGCAGGCCGGCGTCCACCTCGGGTGACTCCGTGACGGGCTCCTGGGCGACGAGCGCAGTCTCCCCTGTTCCCTCGACGACTCCGAACAACTGCACGGTCCGCACCGGGAGCTCGCGGCGGGCGAGGTCGGCGATAGCGCGCAACGCATCGGTCGCCGTAGGTGCGGCCGCGCTCGTCGCGGCGATCTCGGCGAATCGTTCCGCCTCGTGCGCGCGGCGCTCTGCGGTCGCACGAGCCGCCTGTCCGCCATGGAAGAGCTGCGCCGCAACTCCCCCCGTGACCAGGAAAGCGAACAACACGGTCCAGCCGAGAGGGTCCTCGAGCCGAAATGTGTAGTAGGGCGGCAGCAGGAAGAAGTTGAGCGCGAGAAAGGAGACCGTCGCCACCGCGAAGCCCACCCGCCGCCCGTTGCGCGCACTCGCCCCCAACACGACCAAGAGCAGCGCGAGCGCCAAGTGAGCTTCGCGAAGCGAATCGCGGAACACCCAGAGCCCCAGCGTGGTGAGCGCCAGGATCGCGCCCCATACGACGAGCGCCTTCCCCATCGGCGCCGCCGAGGCGCCCACTCCTCCCCGCTCAGCGACCCGATTCGAAGCGGTATCCAACACCCGGCTCCGTGACGATGAGGCGTGGGCGTACCGGGTCGGCCTCGAGCTTCCGCCGCAGGCTGGCCACGTACACGCGCAGGTACTGCTGCGGATCGCCGGAGGAGGCCGCCCACACGGCGCGGAAGAGTTGTTGATGCGTCAGCGTCTTATCCGCGTCCTTGAGGAACGCGCGCAGGAGCGCCCATTCCGTCGGCGTCAGGTGGATGTCCTCGTCCGCGCGCTTGACCGTGCGCTTGGCCGTATCCACGACGAGGTTCCCGATCTCGAGGATGCCCCGCCCGTCCGGAGCATCCGAGAGGCCGGCCCGCCGCAACTGGGCGCGCACGCGCGCACGGAGCTCACCGGGGCTGAAGGGCTTGGTGACGTAGTCGTCTGCGCCTTCCTCCAGCAGTCGGATCTTCTCCTTCTCGGAGTGTTGGGCCGAGAGAACGACGATCGGTACCGTCGACCATGTCCGGACCTCGATACAGACCCAACTACCTGGCTTGTCGGGGAGGGCGAGATCCAGGACGATCAAGTCGGGCCTTTCAGCCGCCGCGAGATCTACCGCTTCCGCTGCGGTGCCCGCTTCGAGAGCGCGCTCGAAGTCGTTGGCGACCGCATTGCGGACGGCCCGCCGAATGTGGGGCTCGTCGTCGACGATGAGGATCTTCCCCGAACTCGCCTTCACGGCCACCCCGTGGGATAGACGCTGCCGGGATTCCAGAAGAGCCACTCCGCGAGGCCCGCATCCTCGACCGCCCGGATCTGATCGAGCAACTGCTGGGCGCCGTAGGGAGTACTGCCCTGCGTGAAGGCCTGGAGCCAGGGACGGATCGTGGCCCGTACGGCACCGGCCCGGCTCGCTCGGGCGACCGCGCTGTCCGCCGCTGCACGGACGAGGAGGTACGGCTCGGCGTTGGGGTCGGGGAGTCCGAAGCTCCCGGGCCCGTACAGCGCGGGATAGACCATGGGCAGGATCACGTCGGCGACCTGCGAGAGCTCGTCCCAGTCCTGCCCGATGCCGGAATCTCCGGGCTCGGTGATCACGCGCCCGAACACGTCGACCGTGATCGGCGCTCCGAACGCAGCGAGCTCGCTCCGAGATGCTGCGACGAACTGCTCGATCGCCTCGGCGGAGGTGCGACCCGCCTGCGCCGGAAAGACCATCTGGGCGCGCACGGAATCCGACACGTCGGGGAAGCGGACGTAGTCCCACTGGAGCTCCGCGAAGCCCATCGCCAACGCCTCGCGCGCGAGGTCGATGTTGTAGGCCCAGACCTCGGCGTTGTAGGGGTCGACCCAGGGGCGGCCACTCTCGGAGTCCAGCCAGAGGCCCCCACTCGAGGTCCGAATCGCCCACTCCGGCCGCGCCTCGGCCAGAATCGGATCGCTGAAGCACACGATGCGCGCGATCGGGTAGATGCCCTGGTCGCGGAGCGCCCGCAGCACGCTGGGCAGATCCCCGATGTAGTCGCGCCCGGCCGCAACCGCGCTGACCAACGGCACCCTGCTGGAGTAACTCACCTCTCCGCGTTCCTTCACGTCGATGACGAACGTGTTCAGCGACGAGGTACTCGCCAAAGCCAGGAGCGCTCCGAGGTGGCTCGGAGAGCCCGCGGCCTGCGCATTCACGTAGATCCCGCGCACCTCCGTGGGACGTGCCACGGGGTCGACACGTATCCAGGCTCCCGGCTCCGTCGGCGAGTCGCCGCAGGCGAGGGAGCAGAGGAGCGTGGCGAGTGCGGCGCGAGATCTGCAGGCATGTGCCATGGTCTGTGTATGCGGACAGTCGCATCGGCGAGTGAGCAGCGGCAAGGCTCATCGGTCCGCTCGCGCCTCAAGAACCCCCGCACCGAGCCGATACTCCTACCTAGGTAGGTCGTCGCTCGTCGATTTGGTAGCCCCCCGCGGAGGTTCAGTTGGCGATCATTGATGTTTCTCAAGCCCAGGCCGGAATGGTTCTCGCGGCCGACATCCTCGACATGCGCGGGAGAGTGCTCATTCCCGCGGGCGCCGAGCTGAAGGACAAGCACGTACGTGCACTTCCCGCATGGGGCGTCTCCCGCGTAGACGTGAAGGGGGACGACGTCGAAGCGGCGCCCGCGGTGGAGCCGTGGGCGGTGGCCGCGGCAGCCGCCGAGCTGGAGCCGCTGTTCTCGCTGAGCAACCGCGCGCATCCGGCCATCACGGCGCTCCTCGTCGTGTGTACGCAGCGCGCGGCGGTGCGCATCCAGGCGACGAAGTCAGGCGTCCAGCCATGATCGCGCCTAGCCAAGGTCTGACCCCTGCGGACCTGATCGGTGACTCCCCCGAGCTGTCGTCCCCTCCGCTCGTTTACCGCCGCCTCGTGGAGGTCATCAACCACCCCCGCGGCGGCGCCGGAGACGTGGCGAACGTCATCTCGCAGGACACCGCGCTCACCGCGCGGCTGCTCAAGCTGGTGAACAGCGCATTCTTTTCCTTCCCGAGGAAGATCGAGACGGTCTCGCAGGCCGTCAGCGTGGTGGGGACTTCACAGGTCCGCGATCTCTCGCTCGCAACGTCGGTCACCGACGTTTTCAAGAGCGTCGCGCCCGACGTCATGGACGTCGCGGGCTTCTGGAAGCACAGCCTGGCCTGCGGCGTGGGCGCGCGCGTCATCGCGTCGCTACGCAAGGAGTCGAACGTCGAACGGTTCTTCGTCGCCGGCATCCTGCACGACATCGGCCGTCTGGTCTTCATCCTGCGAGCACCCGATCAAGCACGACTCGTCATGCAACGCGCGGGAGAGCGCGGTGCGCTCCTCTTCGAGACTGAGCGCGAGATGCTCGGCTTCGACCATGGCCGCATCGGGGGAGCGCTCATGGAGCACTGGAGCATGCCGGAGTCGCTCCGGGAGGCGGTCCGCTCCCACCACGAGCCGGTCAAGGCGACCCGCTATCCGTTGGAGGCGGCCACCATCCACGTCGCCGACATCATGGCCAACGCGTTGCGCCTCGGTGGGAGTGGCGAGCGGTTCGTCCCGCCTATGTCTGCGAGCGCGTGGTCGAGCCTCGGGCTCGACCCCCAAATGATGCCGTTCGCCGTGGAGCAGATCGACCGTGAATACGCAGCCTCGGTGCACTTCCTCGGGCTCGAGGAGGCCTGATGGCAGTCGGCGCCTCGCAGACTAATCGCTCGGTAGCGCGCGAGCTTCCCAACTCGGAGGACTCGAACCGCTGGCTGCGCGATGCGCTCGACGCGGTCGCGGCGCTGGGTGCGACCTTCCAGACCGAACAGGCTTCCGGCGCCACGCCCGAGACGGTGTTCAAGGCCGCGAGGCAGGCGCTGCTGCGGGTGTCGGACTTCGGATCGATGGGCCTCGTGCTCGCCGACCCGGACGGACTCGGCTTCGACCTAGCGCTGATCGAGCCCGCCACCGAACGGGCCGCGATCCAGAAGGAGCTCGACTGGCAGATCGCCGAGGGCACGTTCGGCTGGGCACTCTACCGCGACCGGCCGGTGATCGTGCGGGGCCGTCATATGGGGCGCTCGGTGCTGATGCACGTCCTGGCCACGCCCTCCAAGATCTCCGGCATGTTCATCGCCGCCCTGGACGAGGAGCACCCGTTCATCCCCGAGATGGGGCAGATGGTGCTGTCGATCTTGATGCAGAACTGCGCGGGCGTGCTGGAGAGCGGGGCGCTCTACCGCGAGCTGGCCGAGCACAACCAGCGGCTGGAGCAGACCGTCGCGGAACGCACGGTCGAGCTTCGGCGCTCCGAGGCCAAGGCGCTCGCCGCGAGCAAGGCCAAGGGCGAGTTCCTCGCCAACATGAGCCACGAGATCCGCACGCCGATCAATGGCGTGCTCGGCATGACGGGGCTCCTGCTCGAGACGGGCCTCACCGCAGAGCAACGCGAGTTCGCCGAGGCGACCGACCGATCCGCGCGCAACCTGCTCATGCTGATCAACGACCTACTCGACTTCTCCAAGATCGAGGCGGGCCAGCTCACGCTCGAGCGCGTCCCCTTCGATCTCCGTACGGTCGTCGACGACGTGGGTGAGCTGCTCGCTCCGCAGGCGATCAACAAAGGCTTCGAGCTGGTCGTGCGCTACCAACCGGGCAGCGAGCGGTTCTTCGTGGGGGATCCGGGACGCGTCCGTCAGATCGTCACGAACCTCGTCGGCAACGCGGTGAAGTTCACGAGCGCGGGGCATGTCCTCCTGGCGATCGCGCCCGGGCCCGACGGTACGACGGTCCTCTCCGTCACGGACAGCGGCATCGGCATCCCAGCCGAAGCGCTCGGCCGAATCTTCGAGAAGTTCGAGCAGGCCGACGTGTCGACCACGCGCAAGCACGGCGGCACTGGGCTCGGACTCGCCATCTGCCGGGAGCTCGCGGCGCTCATGGGCGGGCGCATCGACGTGACGAGCGAGATGGGCAAGGGCTCTACGTTCGCCGTGACGCTGCCCCTCGCTCGCGACGAGGACGCCATGCGTCCCCCCGTGGCTCAGCATGCCGCCGGACGCCGTGTCGTGGTGGCCTCTCCCTCCGACCTCCTGTGCACGGTGCTGGCGGAACAGCTCGGCACGTATGGAGCGGCCGTCGCATCAGCGACCTCCATCGAAGCCGCGCTCCTCACCGTCGCGAACGGCCCGGAGCCGATCGCTCTGGTCGTGGACCACGCCTTCGGCGACGAGGCGTGTCGGACCCTGGCCGCCTCCAAGCCCGGAGGGCTGAAGCTCGTCCGCATGACCGCGGGCCACCTGCCCGATCGGAACTCGTCGGAGACCGGGTTCGCGTTCGACCTGCCCAAGCCGCTACTCGAACGGCGCATCGTCGAGACCCTGCGCAAGCTCGATCTCGCGGGCGAGAAGACGGCATCTCCCCCGCGTGAGCAGCATCCGGCGGCGGCGATCACGCTCTCCGGACGTGTCCTCTTGGTCGAGGACAACGGCGTCAACCGACTGATTGCACAGCGCATGCTTCAGAAGATGGGCGTCGAGGTCGCGGTCGCCGAGGATGGCAAGCAGGCGCTCGACGCGTTCGAGACGGCGTCCTTCGACCTGATCCTGATGGACTGTCAGATGCCCGTGATGGACGGGTTCGAAGCGACCATCGCCATCCGAGCGCTCGAACAGCAGCGCGAGCGTCGCACGCCGATCGTGGCGCTGACCGCGAGCGTGCTCGAGTCGGACAAGCAGCGCTGCCTCGAGTCCGGCATGGACGCCTTCCTGACCAAGCCGCTTGCGGTGGGGGACCTACGGACCGCGGTGGCCCGCTGGCTGAGGACTGCCGCCGACGCCTGAACGCGTCGGGCGTTACAGCTCGGAGTCGGGCGCTTCCTCTTCCAGGGCCATGATAGCCCACGCCAGACGATCCCAGGGCGGGGCACCCGGGCCATACTCGAAATCGGTGAACCCCATCTGGCGCACGATGCGCTCGGCCATGCGCACGGTCTCGCGCGAGCCGTCCAGGAGGTCGCGAGGGAAGGCCCTCATCGCGTCCGGATCGAGCATGAAGCGCGAGATCACGGGCTCAGACTTCTCCCGAGTCCACGATCCGCTCGGCAATCGCGCGGACGACCTCGGGGCGATCGTAGAACCCCGACTGCAGCCGCTCCTTGATCTCCACGACGCGCGCATCGGTGAAGGGCACCCGATCGACGCCGCCGCGCTCCGCCAGGGAGCGTGCCTCGGCCGAGATCTCCACCTGGTCGCCACGAGGTGGGGCCGGAGCGCGGGCCCCCTTCTCGGGCGCGGGCACCTCGGCGGCCTTCTCGGCCGAACCGGTGCGAACTTCGGATGTCCTGGTGGGGTCGATCGCCATGTCCGTCCTCCTTCTCGGCAGTATCGGCCGGAAGGCCGACAGACTTTAGCCGACGTCGGCTACCCGTCTAAACATAGCCATCGAGGGACCCGCCGAGCGCCCTGTGCGGCTGCCCCAGGGGGCCCGTCACCCGCTGGCGCTCCACGTCCCGGAGCTCGATCAGGATCCGCCGCCGCATCTGGGCCATGCGCTGGGCGAACTGCTCGTGCTCCCGCAGCACACGGCGATACTCCTCCCGCTCGAACTCGTTCTGGGGCGGCGGCGGCCGATCATCCCCATCGTGTCCGATGAGCTCGGCCAGGTCGGCGAAACGTCCATCGTCGAGCGCTTCCGTCTGTGCGCGAACACGCGCTCGCCGTCGGTCCAGCCAGGCCTCGAACGAGGAGGGCACCCCCCCGATGGGAGAGACGTTCATCGTGGGCTTACGCCGGTCGCGGCATCCGCGACGACGCTGCCTTCGGCAACCGTGCGCCACGCGGTGAGCAGCGAGCGCACATGGCCCGACAGCTCCTCCAGGATCGCGACGTCGAGCGTGCGGCTCGCCTCTCCCAGCCTGGTGATCATGTAGGTGTACAACGCGGCGAGCCGCTGACTGACCTCGCCCCCCACCTCATGGTCCAGCGCCCCGAGCAGCTCGAAGATCACGTCGGTCGCGCGTTGGAGCCTAACCGCCTTCGCCTCGAGATCTCCCGCGCGGATCGCGATGGCGCTCCCCTCCAGGTCCGCGAGTAGCCTCTCGTAGAGGAGCACGACCAACTCCGCGGGACTGCCTGTCAGGACCCTCGAACGGCGATAGGCGGCGGCGACCGCGTCGACCGGTCGACCGGAGCGTTGCGTGCTCATGAGCGCGACGCCTTCGGCAGAGACGCCAACTGAGTCGTCAGGTACTCCTGCAGGCTCTGAGCCTTAGCCATCGCTTCCTCGAGCTTTACGAAGCGCGCGACCAGATTCTGGCGGCGCACCTCGAGCCGCGCTTCACGGTCGGTCAACCGATCCTGCGTGCGATCGATCGACTCGTCCACGCGGCGAACGACGCCGTCGATGCCCCCGGTACCGGTGCGGAGAAGATCCGTGAGCAGGGTGTCGACGGTCGTCATGAGCCCAGCCCCGTACGTCACGCTGCCGAGGGCCCCGATCGCCGTTCCCGATACGCGGACGGCGAGGCCCTGGGCAACCGTCCCGGTGGCCCCCGTGAGCACGTTGCCCAAACCCACCGCGACCTCACCCCCGATCGTGCCGATCACGTCCGTGCCGCTGTAGCTCCCGGCCGCGAGTCCCAAGCTCCCGCTGCCGTTGGAACCCCCGGCCGTGAACGCGACCTGGAACCCCTGCGCCGATCCGTAACTCGTATCGCGGATGCGCAACTCGGAGCCGACCGCCTCGGCGACGAGTCCGCCAGGCCCCCGCCCGTCCACGGTGACGAGCATCTGTCCGAAAGGCGCGGCGTTCCCCGGGATGTCCGAGCCCACGCTCACTGTGAGTTGGGACTCGCCAGCGTTCAGGTCGCGAACCACCAGCTGCCCCCCACTGATCGAGACGGAGACCGTCGCGCCGAACGCCGACTGAACCGCGGCGCGCAGACCCCCGAGGGTCTGAGTGGATGGATCGGTGACGTCATAGGTCGTGAGCACGGTCGATCCGTCGGGCTTCGTGCCCGAGATCGTGACCTCTGTGCCTGCCACGAAGCCCGAACTCTGCCCGGCGCCGTGGTAGAGGTTCGCAAGCGTGGTGCCGGAATTAGCCAGTGCACTCGCGCCGGCGTCCGCATACATCGTGCGCGCCGACGTCACGACGTGGTCCCGGGTGACCGCGAGCTCGGCATTGATGGATGCCACGATCTGGGCGAGCGTCATCCCGTTCGTGAGCGCGACATCGTACGCGGCGCCAGTAGCCAGGTCGGTCAGGGTCAGCGTGTCGGGCGTGGCGTCGTCAGCGTACGCGCCAGAGAATCCGAGCGAATCGAGCACGGCTGCAGACCCTAGCTGCGACACGACCACGTCGAACGTTCCCTGGGGCGTGGTAGCGCTCGCACCGAGGTAGGTGAGCGCGGATGTACTTCCGACGCCATATCCGCCGAATATGCGCAGCACCGCATCAGCGTCGGTCCGGAGCGCGTCGCCGAGCACGCTCGCGTCGAGCTTGTAGGTGCCCCCTCGCTCGACTTGGAGGCCGAGCTCGCTGAGCGAGCCGAACGAGCTGCCCGGAACCGATCCCTGGAGCGCGAGCGCGACCCGATCGCGGATCCCTCGCAGGACGACGTCACCGGCCAGGGGCGGACGAGCAGCCCCCAAGACGCCGGCGCCTTTCCCCACGTACTGGACCAGAGCGTTGAAGGCCGTGACGAACGCCGTCACTCCTTCGACTGCGGCGTCCACGTCGCGGTCGATCACTACGTCCGCCGTGCTGAGCGGGTCGGCCCCGAGCACCGTGAAGGTCACCCCGCTCACCGCGTCGGTGATCTGGTTGCTCGAACTGGTGACCAGCACCCCGTCGATCTCGACCAGCGCGTCCGCCCCTGTAGATACCTGGCGGTGCCTCCCCTCCGCGGTCACCTGGAACGCGCCGAGGTCGAGGATTCCGCCCCCTTCGTTGCCCGCGAACGCCTGCAGGCTGACGCGACTCGAGCCCGCGGTGGTCGCGGTGAGCGTGATCCGTCCCGCCGCATCGACCGTCGCCGTCGCGGAGCCGTCGAACCCTTCCGCTCCCTCCAGGCGCGTAAGAAGCGTCTGGATCGTATCGCCGGCCTGCACAGTGTGCGTGAAGGTGAACGCCGCGCCAGCGTGGTCCGTGCCCTGGAAGGTGATCGTGTCGCCTACGGTCACCCCGGCGCTCGCCGATCCGTTGAACAGGGCCGACAGCGCCGTCCCGGCCGTCGCGAGAGTGCCGCCCGCATCCGTAGTGAGTGCGTCCCCTTGGACGGTCTGGCTGACCGGGCCACGCCCGCCCGCCATGACCCCGAGCGCCTGGAGTACCGCACCGGCGTCCGTGGCGGCCGCCTCCCCCGTGACGGCGAGGCGGTACTCGAAGCCCCCCGCGACGGCGACCGTCTCGACTTCGGCGAACATCGCGGAGCCCGCGGTCGCCGCGGCCCCGTTGATGGCATCCCGCACGTCCTCGAGCGACATCGAGCTCAGGTCGAGCGCGACGGTGAACGCGTTGGCGCCGGCACCAAGCGTCACGGTTCCGGACGGCGCCGTCCCCGTGAATCCCAGAAGGGCGCCGACCGCGGTGGTCGCGTCCGCGAGGGGATCCCCAGCGAAGCCCCCGCTGGTTCGGTGCGCGAGCGTGGCGGTGCCATCCACCAAGCCCAGGGAGCCCAGGACACCCGATACATCCAGCAGACGGAGCCCCGAGGATCCGGTGGCGGCCGAAGACAGCACCAGCCGATAGCTGCCCGCGCTGCCCACCACCGACGCACTCACCCCGACAGGGTTCGGCCCGGAGTTCAGCGCATTGACGCGTCCGGCGATGTCTTGGAGCGTGTCCCCCGCCTGCACGTCGATCACGGTGCCACCCGCCACGAACTGGCCGCTCAGACCCAGCGCGTCGGTCCGGGAAGCGTAGGAGTCGCTCGCCAGCACCTCGCGTTGCGCTTTCTGGAGAACCCGGACCGCGTAGCTCCCCGTCGAAGCGGAGGCACTGGCGGAGGCGCTCAGAATGCTCGGGTTCGATCCGACCACGCTCGTCGTGAACGAGTTGACGGCCGACCCGTCCTCGAGGGCACGTGTCGCGGACGAGAGGGCGTCCAGCAGAACCCGCACCTCCCCCCATGCCGTGCGCTCGGCCTCCTGGCTCGAGATGCGTACGCGCAGGAAGTCCAGCCGGCTGGATTCGATCTCGATGATCTGGTCGACCAGGCTCTGGAAATCGAGTCCGGTCGACAGGCCACTGATCGATGCGAGGGGGGTGGGCATCCTGGTTCGCGGATCCTGCGCGTCACTCGTGGGGGGCTGACTCGGCGGAGGTGTGACCCGGGGCCTGACCGCGTGGGCCCGACCCCGGGTCCTGCCACCCCTCCTGCCGTACTACGACTTCGTCTACTGGAGCAGTGCGAGAACCGACTGCGCCTGGTTGTTCGCCTGAGCCAAGACCGAGGTGCCGGCCTGGGACAGGATCTGGTACTTGGTCAGCTCCGCCACTTCGGCGGCCATGTCCGTGTCGCGGATGACCGACTCCGCGGCCTGCGTGTTCTCGATCGTGATGCGCGCCTGGTTCAGCGCGATGTCGAGGCGGTTCTGGTTGGCGCCCAGCTCGGCGAATACGTCCGACACGGCCGTGATGGCTGCGTCGATGAGCGGGAGCATTCCCTGAGCGTTCGCCTTGCTGGTGACGCTGGAGAACGCGCCGCCGGTGACGCCCAACGTGGCCGACGTGAGGTCGAAGCTCGTGATGCTGATCGTGTCGTTCGCGATCGTCGAGGACGCGCCGACGATGAAGTCGAGCGTCACGGCCGAGCCGTCGAGCAGCGCGGTACCGGAGAACTCGGTCGAGTCCGCGATGCGGTCGATCTCCAGCAGCATCTCCTGGAACTCGATGTCGATACGTGCGCGGCCGGTGTTGTCGACGTTGTCCGACGACGCCTGGCTGGCCAGCTCCTTGAGGCGGACCAGGATGTCCTGGATACCCGTCGCGCCGCCTTCCGCCACCTGCATGAGCGAGGTCGCCTGCTCGGCGTTACGCGAGGCCTGCCGCATGGCACCGAGGTCCGCCTTCAGCTGGTTCGCGATGGCGAGACCCGCCGCGTCGTCGGCGGCACGGTTGATCCTGAAACCCGACGAGAGTCGGCCGATCGAGCGCGTGAGCGCCGTCTCGGTGCGGGCCAGGGTGCGCAGCGTGTTGAGCGCCGCGACGTTGGTGTTGATCCTCACTTGATCTCCTCCATGAGTTCGAGCGCATCCATGCGCAAGTGCGGGTCGGGGATCCGACCCTTGCTACGAGTATCGGTCGGAGGCCACAGGGCCTTGAGCCGGGGTGGGATTTTGGGCCAAGGGCAGTAACTGACCGGCCTGGGGTTGCGCCCGTCAGGCAGCCCATCGATGATGAGGCACCCCCCCGACACCCCTGCTCCAAGTGTCGGCCCCCACATGCGCCTCCTCGTAGTCGACGACGATCCGTCGCTGCGCACGGCTCTCCAGATGGTCTTCGAAGACGCCGGGCACGAAGTGTGGCTCGCCGCCTCCGTCGCGGAGGCGCGAGCCCACCTCGAGCGCGCTCACGTCGATGCCACTCTGATCGACGCTGGCGTCAGCGGGTCAGGGGTCGCGCTATGGAGGGAACTCGAAGCCGACCACCGCTGGACTGGGCGGGTGCTCCTGCTCACGGGGAACCTCCCGTCGCTCGGCCTGCTGCGCAGCCATGCGAGGGTCATCGCAAAGCCGTTCGATTACGGGGTACTCCTGCACTACTTGGAGGAGTTGGGCGCGGCAGCCTTCTACGATCAGGGCGTGCCGACCGACTCGCTGACGTCGACTCCCTCGGCGTAGGGGATCAACAGCGTCACGCGACGGTGTGCCGGGTCCACCGGGGATAGGTCTGCGAGAGGCTGTCGATCGGCATAGCCTCGCACTTCCTGGACCTTGCTGGGCTCGAACCCCGATTCGACGAGGGTACGTCGGGCCGCGTTGGCCCGGTCGACAGAGAGCTCCCAGTTGGTATAGGTC
>JBEBGN010000228.1:0-3912 GCA_040081395.1 Longimicrobiales bacterium | reverse complement strand
GTCGACGTCGCCGCGATGCTCGCGACGGTCGGGTACGAGTCGCTCGAAGGGTTGGTGGACGACCTGGTCCCCAAGGCGATCCGCATGAAGGGGGACCTCCAACTCCCCCACGCGGCTGCCGAAGCCGCCGTCGTCGCGCGGCTGCGTGCCATCGCGGGCAAGAACCGCGTCTTCCGCTCGTTCCTGGGGATGGGGTATGCCGACACGCACGTGCCGGGCGTGATCCTGCGGAACGTGATGGAGAACCCAGGTTGGTACACACAGTACACGCCGTACCAGGCCGAGATCGCGCAGGGGCGGCTCGAAGCGCTCCTGAACTACCAGACGATGGTGATCGACCTCACCGGTCTTCCGATCGCCAACGCCTCCCTGCTCGACGAAGCCACCGCGGCCGCCGAGGCCATGCACCTCGCGCTGGGCGAAGCGCGTGACGGGGCGACGACCTTCTTCGTCTCGGAGCTCTGCCACCCGCACACAATCGAGGTCGTGCGCACACGGGCCGAGCCGATCGGGGTGGAGGTCGTAGTCGGGGACCACGCCTCCTTCGAGATGCACTCCGGCGTGTTCGGGGTGCTGCTCCAGTATCCCGCGACCGACGGACGCGTGCTCGACTATGCGACGTTCGCGGCAGCGGCGACCGCGTTCGGCGCGACGGTAATCGCCGCGACCGACCTGCTCGCGCTCACGCTGCTGACGCCCCCCGGTCAGTGGGGTGCGGACGTGGCGATCGGGAACTCGCAGCGCTTCGGCGTACCGATGGGGTTCGGCGGTCCGCACGCGGCGTTCATGGCCACGTCGGATGCGTTCAAGCGGAAGCTGCCGGGGCGGATCATCGGGGTGTCGGTGGACGCCGATGGCAACCCCGCGCTCCGCATGGCCCTGCAGACGCGCGAGCAGCACATCCGACGCGAGAAGGCGACCTCCAACATCTGCACGGCGCAGGTGCTGCTGGCGATCATGGCGGGCGCGTACGCGGTCTACCACGGTCCGCGTGGCTTACGCGCCATCGCGGAGCGCGTACGCGAGATGACGAGCGCGTTCGCCGCGGGTCTCGGCCTACTCGGCCACGAGCTGATGACGGACACCTTTTTCGACACCCTGCGGGTGCGCCCCGACGATGACACGGGCGAGATCCTCGCGCGCGCCCTCGCTCTGGGCATCAACCTGCGCGACTTCGGCGACGGCACGCTCGGCATCTCGTTCGACGAAGTGACGCGTCCCGAAGACCTCGACGACCTGTTCGCAGTGTTCAACGAGGGCGTGGCCCCCGACTTCAGCGCGCGCTCGCTGGACGAGCGGGGCGTGGCGCCCCCCCTTCCGGCGTGGGCTGCGCGCCGCACGCCGTACCTCGAGCACCCGGTCTTCAACCGACACCACTCCGAGACGGAGATGCTCCGGTACCTGCACCGCCTCGAGGCGCGGGACCTGTCGCTCAACACGAGCATGATCGCGCTCGGCTCGTGCACCATGAAGCTGAACGCGACCACCGAAATGGCCGCCGTCACCTGGCCCGAGTTCGGGCGCCTGCATCCGTTCGCGCCGATCGACCAGGCCGCTGGGTACCGCGAGATCTTCGAGGACCTCGAGACGTGGCTGGCCGAGATCACAGGGTTCGCGGCGACCTCGCTCCAGCCCAACTCGGGCGCGCAGGGCGAGTACGCTGGTCTGCTCGTGATCCGGGCCTACCATCAGAGCAGGGGACAGGGGCACCGGAACGTGTGCCTGATTCCCGCGTCGGCGCACGGTACCAACCCAGCCAGCGCGGTCATGGCTGGCATGAAGGTCGTGGTCGTGAAGAGCGCCGATGACGGCACCATCGATCTCGGCGACCTGGCCGCGAAGGCAGAGGAGCACTCGGCCGTCCTCGCGGCGTTCATGGTGACGTATCCGTCGACGCACGGAGTGTTCGAGGAAGGGATCACCGCGGCGTGCCGGCTCGTACACGCCCGCGGCGGACTCGTCTACCTGGACGGAGCGAATCTGAATGCGCAGGTGGGTTTGGCGCGTCCTGGCGACTACGGTGCGGACGTGTGCCACATCAACCTGCACAAGACGTTCGCGATCCCGCACGGCGGAGGTGGCCCGGGCATGGGCCCGATCTGTGCCAACGCGAAGCTCGCGCCCTTCCTGCCGCGCCACCCCTTCCAGACGGTAGGTGGGGACGACGGGATCGGGTCGGTGTCCGCGGCGGCCTGGGGGAGCGCGAGCATCCTCGTCATCTCGTGGGCCTACATCGCGCTGCTGGGGCACGAAGGCGTGAGGCGCGCGTCGCAGGTCGCGATCCTCAACGCGAACTACATGGCGAAGCGGCTCGAACGGGCCTTCGACATTCTCTATCGCGGCTCGAAGGGTCTGGTCGCGCACGAGTTCATCGTGGATCTGCGCGAGCTGAAGAAGGCCACCGGGATCACCGAGGAGGATGTGGCGAAGCGGCTGATCGACTACGGCTTCCATGCACCGACGGTCTCGTTCCCGGTGGCGGGTACGCTCATGATCGAGCCCACCGAGTCCGAATCCAGGGAGGAGCTCGATCGCTTCTGCGACGCGCTCATCTCGATCCGTGCCGAGATCGACCAGGTCGCCGTCGGGATCGCGGACCGCACGGACAACGTGCTCAAGAATGCGCCGCATACGGCTGCGATGGTGACAGCCGACGAGTGGACGCACCCGTACTCGCGCGTCGAGGCGGCCTATCCGGCGGCGTGGACGCGCGAGCACAAGTTCTGGCCCTATGTGCGCCGCATCGACAACGCCTACGGGGACCGGAACCTGGTGTGCGCCTGTCCGCCTGTGGAGGCGTATCAGTCGTAGGGGAGCCGCGCCTCCTTCCAGGCCAAGTCGTAACCGATTCGAAACTGGAACGACATTTGGGCTCCCGAGGCAGGTGCCCTGCGCCCGGGAGGTCGGCCCGGCGTGCGGGTTCTGAGGGCGTCGCCCAGCTTGGGTGGATTCGTTCGAGTTTCGAACGATTCTCACCTCGCCCTGAGCGGACCCCACTCGCCGACCCTGTCCTGCCAAATCGGCCGCCCACATGTCGTGCGGAGCCCGTGTCGCCGGAGGGCTCCAGATGCCGCACCGCGACCTTGCTGGTCCCGGCGCGAAGCCCTAAGTAGCGGGCGGCTACAATGCGGCATGGACGGTCGACGGAGACGCCTTGGCCAAAGCCACACTTCACGGACCCGCGACGCGCCCGCCCGGGCGCGGCTCGTGGCTGGGTGCGTCGCCAAGTTCCCCGGCGCCGCTGATTTGGCGACGCCTGCCGTACGGCGTCCTGGACGGCGCCCGCAACATGGCGCTCGACCACTCGCTCGCGGATGCCCTCGACCACGGGCGGGGGACCCTGCGACTCTACGGCTGGACCCGCCCGACGATCTCGCTCGGTCGCAATGAGCCCGCGGAGGCCTTTCCGTTGGAGTCCCTTCGACGGTCGGGCTTCGACGTCGTGCGCAGGCCGACCGGCGGTCGTGCCGTCCTGCACGATCGGGAGCTGACCTACGCGGTCGTCGCGCCGCTGAAGGCGTGGGGCGGGGTGCGGGAGGCGTACATGCGCATCCACGAGGCCCTGGCGGCGGGGCTGCGTACGCTCGGCGCACCCGTGGAGGTGGTGGGGTCCGGCGCGACCGTCCGGGGCCGCGCGCTTCCGCCTGACGCCGGTCCCTGCTTCCAGGTGCCGGCTGTCGGCGAGGTGGTGGCACAGGGCCGGAAGTTGGTCGGTAGCGCGCAGGCCCGCATAGGAGGCGCGCTGCTCCAGCACGGCTCGATCCTGCTCGACGGGGATCAGGGGCCGCTCGCCGCCTCACCGCCACCGATCACGCTCCGCGAGCTGGTTGGTCACGTGAGCATTGACGAAGTCGCCGGTGTAGTGGCAGACAGTCTCAGCGCGGGACTGGGTGGGTCGTGGGTGGAAGGCGA
>JBEBGN010000227.1:0-3934 GCA_040081395.1 Longimicrobiales bacterium | reverse complement strand
CCCGCCGTGCATTTCCTCCTCACCGACCGCCTCACCTGTCCGCGGTGCGGACCCGGGTTCGGGCTGATCCTGCTCGCCCAGAAGCTCCAGGACCGCGTGGTCCACGAGGGGCGCCTGGGGTGTGCCAACTGTCGCGATGCCTATCCGGTCGAAGGGGGCTTCGGGGATCTGCGCGCTCCACCGCGGGGCCCGCTCCCGCCGGGGCTCGCCGGCCTCCCGGGTAGCGTCCCGGTGGGGGCCCCCGACCCCGGGGCCGAATGTGCCCGGCTGCTGGCGCTCCTCGGCATCATGGGCGGCCCGGGTACGATCGCCCTCGTCGGGGAGCCCTCGCGCGTGGCCGCCCCGATGGCGCGGGCCCTTCCGGAGATGCACGTCGTGGCTATCGACCCCGACCAACGGGACTGGCCCGAGTCGCCCGGGGTGAGTCGTTTGGCCAGTGCACCCGGGTTGCCGTTCCATGATTCCGGCCTCCGCGGCGTCGCGGTCGATGGGCGGTTGGGCGCGAGTTGGGTCGGTGAGGCCGCTCGCGTGGTGGCGCCCCGCGCCCGCGTGGTCCTGGCGCGGGCCCCGGCCGGGGGTGGTGCGTGGCTGGAGGTTGCGGGTCTCCGAGTGATCGCGTCCGATCCGGAAACCATCGTCGCCGCAAGGAGTTGAGCGTTGCGTGGTCCCCGTTTGTCCGTCTACCTTGGCAGGCGCGCGGTCTCGCGAGCCCCCTGCGCGCGGGGCACCAGTCTCGTGCAGAGCTTCCCTAGGCCCACCCGATCGAATGGCGTTCTGGAAGAAGCTACTTGGCAGCGACGGACCGAAGCCCATCGACTACTACGAGGAGGGCAAGGAGCTCTTCTCGGCCAGCAAGTTCCACGAGGCGCTGACTTCCTTCCGCCTCGCGCTGAAGGCGTCTCCCGGGGACGTGATCGTGCTCCAGGAGATCGCGATGTGCTACACGCGCATCGGCATGACGGAGGAAGCGGCGAAGACCTATCGGCACGTGCTCCAGAAGGACCCGGAGGCCGCGGGTGCGCACTATGGGCTCGCGTTCATCTTGCTCAAGGGTGAGCGGCCCGAGGAAGCGATTCCCTACCTGGAGGCGTTCCTCGCGCGGGCGCCGCGCGGTGGCGGAGCCAACGCGCACGTGGAGCACGCCCGCGGAACACTCGCTCAGTTGCGCGGCGACATGCACGACAACCCATCGGACCCAACGTCATGACCGATCCCGCGAACATTCGACAGGTCCGGCTGCGCTGGACGGGGAGCGGCCTGGTCTTCCAGGGTGGTCCCGACGGGGGCCCGGTCGCGACGCTCGACAGCGATGCCAAGGAAGGCCTGTCGTCGACGCACTATCTGCTCTTCGCGCTGGCCGGCTGCATGGCGGTCGACGTGAAGATGATCCTCGAGAAGTCGCGGGTGCCGCTGGAGTCGATCGAGGTGAACGCGGAAGGTGAGCGTGCGGAGACACCCCCGCGGAAGTTCACGCGCATACGGCTCACCTACGAGGTGCGCGGCCCGACCGAGGAGCACGAGAAGAAGTTGCAGCACGCGATCGACCTCTCGCGCGAGAAGTACTGCAGCGTGATGCACTCGCTCGATCCCGCCATCGAGATCGACATTCGCGTTCGGCGCGTCTAGTAGGTCGGCGAGACACGGTGTCGAGCGTGACCTACGCCGCCAACGACCTTCCGGTCCCGGAGTCGACGCTCGTCGAGTTGTTTTTCGAGTCACTCGATCGCCACGCCGGCAAGGTGGCGTTCCGCCGCGTGCGCTCCGAGACCGAGG
The DNA here is from genome assembly GCA_040081395.1 of Longimicrobiales bacterium. Classification (GTDB taxonomy): domain Bacteria; phylum Gemmatimonadota; class Gemmatimonadetes; order Longimicrobiales; family Gaopeijiaceae; genus UBA2982. The sequence goes on along the minus strand of JBEBGN010000227.1, from coordinate 2,161 downwards.
TGGCCTCGGTCACCCACGAGGAGACCCTGCAGATCGTGAAGCGCGTAGCGTCGAGCCTCGCGTTACGGGGGCTCGCGCGGGGGGACCGCGTCGCGATCCTCTCGGAGAATCGCCCCGAGTGGGCGCTCACCGACTACGGATGCCTGTGCGCGGGTGTGCTCGATGTCCCGATCTACATCACGCTACCGGCGCCTCAGGTCGGTTATCTCCTCCAGGACTCCGGCGCGAAGATCGTGTTCGCGTCCACTCCCGAGCAGGTGGAGAAGGCGCTCACCGCGGCGCGTGACCGGGGACTCCAGATCGACGTCGTCGCCTTCGATGGCGTCTCGGACTCGTCCAGGCGCATCACGTCCTGGGCCGACTTCCTCGCCGCGGGTACGGCACACGCGGACGCGACGCCGGATGCCGAGTTTCGCCGGACCGCGTCGCTAGCGAAGCCGAGCGACCTCGCGACATTGCTCTACACGTCTGGGACGACCGGGGAGCCCAAGGGCGTCATGCTGACGCATCGGAACGTCGCTTCGAACGTGCACGCAGCCGCGATGTGCATCCGGATCGGGCCGACGGACACGACTTTGAGCTTCCTTCCGCTCTCGCACATCCTCCAGCGGATGGTCGACTACCTCCTGTTCTGGAAGGGCTGCGAGATCGACTACCCGCGCTCGGTCGACACCGTGGTCGCCGACATGAAGATCGTGCGTCCGACGCTCCTCGTGTCCGTGCCGCGTGTCTACGAGAAGATCTACAACGGTGTCATGCAGGCGCAGGGCCTCAAGAAGGCGCTCATTGGATGGGCCGTGCGCGTGGCCGACCGCGTGGCGGACCTCCGCCTGGCTGGCGGGGGCGCTCGGGGTGCCCTCGCACTTCAATACGCGCTTGCAGATCGCATCGTGTTCGCCAAGGTCAAGAAGGCCGTGGGCGGCCGCGTGCGTTTCTTCGTGAGTGGGGGTGGGCCCCTCTCGCCGACCCTGAACCGGTTCTTCTACTCCATAGGGCTCCCGGTTCTCGAAGGGTACGGGCTCACCGAAACGAGTCCGGTCACGAACCTGAATACGTTCGAGAACTTCCGGATCGGTACCGTGGGCAAGCCCGTGCCGAGCACTCAGGTCCGGATCGCGGCGGACGGCGAGATCCAGGTGCGGGGGCCCCAGGTCATGAAGGGCTACTTCAACCGACCGCAGGCGACGACGGAGTGCATCGACGCCGACGGATGGTTCTCGACGGGCGACATCGGTGTGATCGACCAGGACGGCTTCCTCACCATCACCGATCGAAAGAAGGACATCATCGTCACCGCGGGGGGCAAGAACGTTGCGCCCCAGCCGATCGAGAATCGCCTCAAGACCCACCCGCTGGTCGAGCAGGTGGTCATGATCGGCGACAAGCGGAAGTATTGCAGCCTGCTCGTCGTTCCCGACTTCCGCGTGCTGGAAGCGTGGGCGCGAGGGCAGGGGATCTCGTTCGCGACCCGGGAGGCGTTGGTGAAGGACCCGCGCGTGATCGCATACGCCGAGAGTGAGATCCTGGGGTCGTTGGGCGATCTCGCTTCGTTCGAGCGTCCCAAGAAGATCGCGCTGCTGCCGCACGACCTCACCGTGGAGAACGGCTTCCTCACCCCGAGCCTCAAGGTGAAGCGACGCGTCGTGCAGGAGCGGCTCGACGCGGTCATCGACCGTCTCTACGTCGAAGAGGCTGCGGACGCGGCGCAATGAGCGCGGACAGCGGGGTCGTGGCGGTGCTGACGACGGCTCCCAGCGTGGAGGTCGCCGAGCGCATTGGGGAGGCCTTGGTAACGGAGCGTCTCGCCGCGTGCGCGAACCTCGTACCCGGCGTGCAGTCCATCTTCCGTTGGCAAGGGGCGCTGGCGCGAGAGGCAGAGGTCCTCGTCGTGCTCAAGACGACCCACGATGCGCTGGAGGATCTGCGTCGCCGCCTCGTCGAGCTGCATCCCTACGAGGTGCCCGAAGTCGTTGCGCTGAACGTGTGTGCGGGGCACGCGCCCTATCTGGACTGGGTGCGCACCGAAGTTGGCTCGAAGCCCTGATGGGTAGGCGACGGCGCAGGAAACGCGCACTCGAGGCCGATGTCCGGCAAGGCGAGCTCCTTGGGGACGGGGGCGCGTCCACGCTCCCGTCGGTCGATGTGGAGTCGCCCGCTGAGG
>JBEBGN010000072.1:0-14354 GCA_040081395.1 Longimicrobiales bacterium | reverse complement strand
GCGTCGCCGCCGGCACCGGTACATTCAGGGTCGTTCCTTCGCCGCGCCCCACGCCCCGCTCGGTCGCTGCCCCGGTTCCGGGCCAGTGCGGCCACTGATGGAGCGATAGGAAGTACACCGACGGGTCTTCATAGAAGATGTCTTGTGTGCCGTTCCCGTGGTGCACGTCCCAGTCGACGATGAGTACGCGCTCCGCGTGCCCGTGCGCCTGAAGCCAACGCGCGACAACCGCGATCGAGTTGAACAGGCAGAACCCCATCGCTCGGTCGGGAGTGGCGTGGTGACCGGGGGGTCGCGCGGCGACGAAGGCCGTACGGAGCTGGCCGGTGGCCACCGCCTCCGCCGCAGCGATGGCCGAGCCGGCGCTCCCGATCGCGGCGCCCCAACTCGCGGGAGAGACCTTGGTGTCTTCGTCCATCCCGAGAATCGTCTGGCGCGCCTTGGCCTGGGCGCACACGGCCTGTACCCGCTCGACATGCGGCCGGGTGTGCACACGGAGCAGGTCGTCGATCTGCGCGTCCCCACCCTCGTGCTGCTCGACGATCCCATGCAGCGCGATCATGTCGCGACCCACTGCGGACGCGAGCGCGCGCATCCGCCCCTGGTGCTCGGGGTGCCCCCACCCCGTGTCGTGCAGCGGGGAGGCGGGGTGGAGGAAGAAGCCGGTCTGAACGCCCACCGAGGTCGAGCGCTTACGCGCCGACGGTGGCCGACAGCGAGGCAATGCGCTCCTGAATCGAGCGTACCTCACCCACCCGCGAACGCATGGCGATGATCGCGTCGCACGCGGCTGACGTCGCGGACATCGTAGTCAGGTAGGGCACCTTGTAGCGGATGGCCGCCCGACGCATCGCGTAGTCATCGTGCTGCGACTTCTTCCCGAACGGCGTGTTGATGAGCAGTGCGATGTCACCTGTGACGATGTGGTCGACGATGTCGGGGCGACCCTCCCCCACCTTGTAGACGAGCTGCGACGGGACGCCGAGTGCCTTCAGCGAGTCGCGGGTACCGCGGGTCGCGAGGATCTCGAAGCCGAGGTCGCGGAAGCGTCGGATCATGGGCGTGACCGTTCTCCGGTCGCGCTCGTTCACCGTGACGATGAGCTTCCCCGACTCGGGGAGCCGGTTCCCCGCGGAGACCTGGGCCTTGGCGAAGGCGACGCCGAAGGAGTCGTCGATCCCCATCACCTCACCGGTCGACCGCATCTCGGGGCCGAGGACCGTGTCCACGTCGAATCGGTCGAAGGGGAAAGCGGCCTCCTTCACGGCCACTCCCGGCACCGGCGGCTCCTCGGGCACCTCCAGGTCGGCAAGACGCTCCCCCGCCATGATGCGCGCGGCGAGTCGGGCGAGTGGCACACCCGTCGCCTTGCTCACGAACGGCACGGTGCGCGACGCGCGCGGGTTCACCTCGAGCACGTACACGACATCGTCCTTGATGGCGTACTGCACGTTGATGAGGCCGACCACGCCGAGCTCGAGCGCGAACTTCTTGGTGAGGTCGCGGATGACGTCCAGGGCAATGGGAGAGAGCAAGTAGGGCGGAATCACGCACGCCGAGTCCCCCGAGTGGACGCCCGCGTCTTCGATGTGCTGCATGATGCCGCCGATCACGGCATCGGTGCCGTCACAGAGCGCATCCACGTCGGCCTCGAACGCGTCCTCGAGGAAGCGGTCGATGAGCACGGGATGGTCGGGAGAAGCCTGGGCCGCTTCGACGAAGTAGCGTCGGAGCGACGGCTCGTCGTACACGATGCGCATGGCGCGCCCGCCGAGCACGTAGCTGGGTCGGACAAGCACTGGATAGCCGATCTTGTTCGCGACCGCGATCGCCTCGTCCTGGCTGCGCGCGATGCCGTTGTCGGGCGTGCGGGCTCCGATCTTCTTGCAGACCTCGTCGAAGCGGTCCCGGTCCTCGGCGCGGTCGATCGCATCGACCGAGGTGCCCAAGATCGGTGCACCCAACGCCTCGAGCCCCTGCGCCAACTTGAGCGGCGTCTGGCCACCCAGCTGCACAATGATCCCCTTGGGCTTCTCCAAGTGGATGATCTCGATCACGTCCTCGAGGGTGAGCGGCTCGAAGTAGAGCTTGTCGCTCACGTCGAAGTCGGTGGAGACCGTCTCCGGATTCGAGTTGATCATGATCGTCTCGTATCCGGCCTCGCGGAGCGCGAGCACCGCCTGCACGCAGCAGTAGTCGAACTCGATCCCCTGCCCGATGCGGTTCGGCCCGCTCCCGAGAATGACGATCTTCTCACGCTCGGAGGGGACGCTCTCCGACTCGTCCTCGTACGAGGAGTAGTAGTACGGGGTCGCCGCGGGGAACTCTCCCGCGCAGGTGTCGACCACATTGTACGTGGGCCGGATGTCTTGCTCCCAACGGCGTTCGCGCACAGCCGCTTCGGTCTCGCCGCGCAGCTCGGCGAGTTGGCGGTCGCTGAACCCCTCGCGCTTCATCGCGCGCAGGAGCCCGGGCGTTACGTCCTTGGCTTCGGCGTAGCGGCGCTCCCACTCGAGGATCTGCACGAGCTGGTCGAGGAACCAAGGGTCGATCTTGGTGGCCTCGTAGATCTCGTCGACGGTGACACCCGCTTGGAGCGCGCGCTTGAGCTGGAAGGGCCGGTTCGGGGTGGGGCGACGGAGCGCGGCCAGCAGCGGCTGCATGCCCTGCACCTCTTCCTCGGCGAGCCCGTCGTCCTTGGGGCGCGCGCTGGTCACCCAGCCGTGGCGCCCGGTCTCGAGACCGCGGAAGCCCTTCTGCCACGCGCTGCGGAACGTGCGCCCGATGGCCATCGTCTCGCCGACGGACTTCATCTGCACGCCGAGCGTGTCGTCGACCTCGGGGAACTTCTCGAACGCGAAGCGCGGGATCTTCACCACGACGTAGTCGAGCGTGGGCTCGAACGAGGCCGGCGTGGTCTTGGTGATGTCGTTGGGCAACTCGTGCAGGTGGTACCCGACCGCGAGCTTGGCCCCCACGCGCGCGATCGGGAACCCGGTCGCCTTGGAGGCGAGCGCCGAAGAGCGCGATACCCGCGGGTTCATCTCGACGACGAGCATCTCGCCGTTCTCGGGATTTACCGCGAACTGGATGTTACACCCACCCGCTTCTACGCCGATCTCCCGGATGATCGCGATCGCGGAGTCGCGCATCGACTGGTACTCGACGTCCGTGAGCGTCTGCGCGGGGGCCACCGTGATCGAGTCGCCCGTGTGCACGCCCATCGGGTCGAAGTTCTCGATGGAGCAGACGATGATCACATTGTCGATCCCGTCCCGCACCACCTCGAGCTCGTACTCCTTCCAGCCGATCACCGAGCGGTCGATCAGCACCTGCGTCACGGGCGAGGCATCGAGCCCCTTCCGCACCTGCGCCTCGAATTCCTCGCGGTTGTACGCGATGCCGCCGCCGGTGCCGCCCATCGTGAAGGAGGGGCGGACGATCGCAGGATATCCGGTCGCCTCGACGATCTCGAGCGCCTCATCGACTGAGCCGGCGAATCCGCCGGTGGTCACCGAGAGCCCGATGCGGGCCATGGCCTCCGCGAACTTTTCGCGGTCCTCGGCCATCTCGATGGAGGTCTCGTTCGCGCCGATCAGCTCGACGCCGTACTTCGCGAGGACCCCGGCCTTGTGCAGGTCCATCGCGACGTTGAGCGCAGTCTGACCGCCCATGGTCGGGAGGAGCGCGTCGGGCCTTTCGCGCTCGATCACCTTCTCCACCCACTCAGCCGTGATGGGCTCGATGTAGGTCCGATCCGCGAGATCGGGATCGGTCATGATCGTCGCCGGATTGGAGTTCACCAGGACGACCCGATATCCCTCTTCCTTCAGCGCTCGGACGGCCTGGGTGCCGGAATAGTCGAATTCGCAGGCCTGGCCGATGATGATCGGCCCCGACCCCAGGATGAGGATCGTCTCTAGATCGTCTCTACGAGGCACGTGCTCGGGGGCGCGTGGACATTGCTTTACGCAACGGCTGACTGCGGGCGCGGTAAGGTCGTAGAAGCAAGAAACGCGTGCAAGCGCACGCGCGCGTCGCACGCAGTGAGCTGAAGATTCGTGCCCGGGTCAGCGCTCGAGCACCACGCTGAGCCCCGAAACGGCGAGCGAGCGGTCGTCGGTCCTCGCCGCTTCCACCACGGTGACTACCGGGCTCTGCAGGTAGGCGTCCGCGACTTCGATGGCGAACGGCAGGTCTCCCCCCGTCGCGCTCACCAGGATGACGCGGTACCGGTCCGGGACGCCCGCCACCGGAGCGGAGTAGACCTGCGTGCTGCCCCGCCCCGTGAAGCCGGTCACGCCCGGCCAGGTCACGTCGAGCACCACCGCGCCGAGGTTCGCGTCCCCCGTGACCGTTCCGGACACGGTGCCGGGGCCGCTCGGGCCGAGGTCGCATGCGGCGATCGTGGCGACCACCCCCGCCGCCACGGCCAGGCGCAGCCCAGCGAGCGTCATCGCTCCGCCTCCTGCGCCCTGAGCATGAGGGGCACGACGAGGGTGCGCCCCGCTTCGACGGCCGGAGCGAGCGGGACGCTCAACGGCAGTGTCGGATGCGCGAGCACCCATGCGCGGAAATCGCCGAGGTCGTACCCACCGATGCGGTTCCCCTGGAAGTTCAGGAAGGACTGCTCGAGGGGATCGAGTGCGGGTCCGGTAAGGAGGAACGGCGAGGCCAGCTCCGCGAAGGGCAGCGGCGGTTCGTCCACCTCGAGGCTCACGGTCGCGGAGTCGACCAGGCCGAGCGCGTCCACCGCCTGCACCAGGATCGGGAAGGTCCCCACGTCGAGCGGGACCCCCGTCAGCCGTCCAGCCGTCGAGAGCCCCATGCCTGCCGGAAGCGAGCCCGAGCGTACGCTCCAGTTGAGGGGCGCGGTGCCGCTCTGCGCGAGGAGCTGGACGTCTTGGGCCTGGGCAGCCGTGATCGACAGCTGGACGTCGGCGACCGCGTACACCATCTGGAAGGACGCGCCCCCGACGAGCGGGCCGGTCATGACCACCGAACCGGGATTGGGCTGACCGGCGAGCGCGCCGGTCCAGGAGAGGAACGCGAAGCCGGTTCTCGGGGCGGCGCTCACCTGCACCGCGGTGCCAGAGGTGAACCAGAGGTCGGGGGACGCTGGCGTGGTCTGGATGGTGCCGGGCGTGACGCCGTTCACGCCCCCGGTGAGCGCAACCGTCAGCTCGTACTCCGTGCCGCCGTACTCGGCCACATAGGGCATGTCCGTGAGTGGCGTGACCACGGTACGCACCCGCGGCTCGGAAGTGTCCGACCATCGCACGAACCCGTTTCGTTCGCCCGGCTGGAGGACTTCGCCCCCCGCGGCCTCGATCGTACGCGGCGCGAAGGGCGCCGACAGGACGATGTTCGCAGGGGGCGCGGGCAGCGCAACGCCATCCACGCGAAAGAGCCCGGTCGCCCCCGGAGTCGTTCCGGATGACGACACCGTGAGTCGAGAGAATCGGGTGAGTGCTTCGAAGACGATGTCCGTACCCAATCCGGCGATGTTTTGGATCGTGAGCCCGGTGCCCGTGCCGGCAAACGACAGGGACGCGGGGTTCGAGCCTGCGTGAAACGCCGTGTTCAGGGACTGACCGGGGAAGGGGTCGCCGGCGTCCCCACGGGTGCTGTCGCACCGGGTCGACAGCTGCCCGCCACCGCGGCTGAGGTCATCGCGCCCATCCGCCTGGCGCAGGCGCACCGCCTTGTGGTCGAACGCGTTCACCTCATTGTCAGGCCACAGGGACATCAATGCGTTCGCGTCCACCTGCCACACCAGCAACCCTTCTTCGCAGATCTCCTGATCGTACCCTAGGCGCTGTCGGTTCTCGAGTAAGAAGTATTCGCCCGATCCGTCGCCGGCATCGACGCGGTACACGGTCCCGCTTGTCTCCACGGGTGGCAGCACCAGCGTACCGAGGTCGGTACCCGACGGCAGCGTCGTCACCGTGACCCAGCCGAGCGCCGCCTTGCTCCAGGCACCAAGGTGGCACGGGCGCCGGGTGACATTGTCGCACCCCCAGGTGCCCATGGCCATGAGGTCCCAGTTCCCCACGCCGCCCGCCAGCGAGCTGCGCGTGTCGTACAGGTCCGGAAGCCCGAACGCGTGCCCCGCTTCGTGCGCGAAGACGCCGATCTCGTTGAGCCCGCCGCCACAGGATACCACGCCCTGCACGAAGTAGTCGTCGATGAGGATGACCCCACCACCGGTGCGTGGGCTCGTCGTGGCCTGCGGCGTGTGACTGGAGCTCCCGAAGGACAGCGACCACTTGTGCGACCAGATGCGGTTCGCGGACCCCGTGCCGCCACACTCGGCCCCTTGGGTCGGGTGGATGACCGCGAGCGCATCGACGTAGCCGTCGTCGTCCCCCGAGTTGGCGGCGCCGTCCGGGCCGTCGTTGTCGTACGCGCCCCAGTTCACCCCTGTTTGGAGCGTGATGAGCTGCTTGATGAGGTTGCCGATGCCGCAACACTCCAGCGCGCTCTGGTTCTGTGTCACGGCTGACTGCGACATGGAGGCGCGCACCCAGTCGCGCGTCTCCCCGAGCAGCGTCAGGTTGCCGCGTGACACCTCGTAGTAGTACTCGGTGACAGTGCCGGTGGCGGCGCCGAAGTAGGTCTGCTGCACCGTCGCGCGATCGTAGAGAGGCGTTGGCGGCGAATCGCTGAACTGACCCATCAGGACGGGGATGCGGAACGTGCCCACGACCGGCTGGCCTCGCGGCCCCATCGCCTGAGCAGGCGCACCCACGGCGGGCCCCCCCACGATTCCGCCGGCCCCGAGCGCTGGTGCCGCCTCGAGAGCCCGCCCCGGGGCCGCCCTCCCCCGCGTGAACCGGAAGGCCTCCGGGTCGCGGGCCAGCTCGCGGAAGTACCCCGCCGGCGGCCGCGTCCCATAGCGGCGCCCGAGCATCTCCACGTCCTGCGCGGGGAGGCTGGCGGCGCTGGCGACGAGCGCGAGCGCGACGGGAAGCCAACGGGTGGCGTGCATCATTCCTACAGTAATGACGTCGGACTGCGCCCGACGAGCACTACACGCCCGGTCCGCCGGCCGTTCCTGCCGTGACCGGCGCGTTACCTCGCGGGATCCTTCGCGGTGATGCCCAGCTCCGAGCCGCGGGCGCGCAGCGCGTCGATGACGTTCTTGATGTGCTCGGAACGCTCGAGCCCGATCAGCGCGACGCCGTGCTCGACCTCCTCGCGGCTCACCCCGGCAGCAAAGGTCTTGTCCTTGAGCTTCTTCGCCACGGACTTGGGCTCGAGGTCGTCGATGCCATTGGGGCGGACCAGGCAGCAAGCAACCACGAGACCCGACAGCTCGTCGCATGCGACCAGGACCCTGTCGAGTTCGGTCTCGGGTGCGACCCCCGTGAAGTCGGCGCGGTGCGCGAGGATCGCATGCAGCACCTCCTCGGGATAGCCGAGCGAACGCAGATGCTCGACCGCGACGAGGGGATGGCGATCGGGGTGTTTCTCCCAGTCGAGGTCGTGCAGCAGTCCGGCGAGCCCCCAAACCTCGGGGTCGGCGCCGCGGAGCTTCGCGTAGTGCTGCACCGCAGCTTCCACGGCGAGCATGTGCTTCTTCAGTCCTTCGTTCCCCACCCAGGAGTCGAGCAGACGGAGGGCGTCGTTCCGGTCGGGCATGAGCAAGATCCTGTGGTGGTTACACGCGAGAGGACGGACAAAGATGCGACACCGCGCAATCCTCGCACCGCGGCCGCCGCGCGATGCATACCCTGCGTCCGTGCCAAATGAGTAGATGCGAGAGCAACGTCCAGCGCTCACGCGGAAAGATCGCCACCAGGTCCTGCTCGATCTTCTCCGGCGTGTCTTCGCGCGTGAGACGGAGCAGCGTGGAGAGCCGGGTGACATGGGTGTCCACGACCACCCCTTCGGCGATCCCGAACGCATTGCCGAGGATCACGTTGGCGGTCTTGCGGCCGACACCCGGCAATGCGGACAGCTCGGCGAGGGTCGCCGGCACCTTCCCGCCATGCTCCGCCATCACGCCGCGCGCGAAACCGATGATGCTCTTCGCTTTGTTCCGGAAGAAGCCCGTGGAGCGGATGATCTCCTCGACGTCCTCCTGCTGAGCCGACGCGAGCGACTTCGCGTCGGGGTACCGCTCGAACAGGGCCGGCGTGACCATGTTCACGCGCTCGTCCGTGGTCTGCGCCGAGAGGATGGTGGCGACCGCGAGCTGGAAGGGGTTCCTGAAGTCGAGCTCGCAGTGCGCGTCGGGATACTCCTCTGCGAGCAGGTCGTAGATCTCGGCGGCCCGTTCGGCCCGCGCCTGCTTCGACTCTCGTGGCATACGTCTCCCTACGCGACCGGCGTGATGCGTACGTATTCGAGCTCCGAAGGCCGGGGACCGACCCCGCCCTGCGCCGGTCGCGGACCTTCCTGGGTGCCACGGACCTTGGCCGCTTGGGCGAAGAAGCGAGCCAGCAGCTTGAACACCTCCCCCGCAGACTCCACAGCACAGAGATCGTCGAGTTCGGCCCCGGGCAACCGGCTCGTGAAGTCGCCTCCGCGCTCGCGGATGTCGGCGTGCATCCAATCCGCGGCATGCGCGAGTGGCGCGTCCGGTAGGGACAGCGCGCCGAAGCCTGCCCGGTCGGGACGCACACCGACGATCGCGAGCACGTGCAGTCGCCCCGCGCGAGACACGGTCCAGAAGAGTCCGTCCACCGACTCGGGGGAGCCGCCTTCGAGCCCGGCGACCCAGAAGAGGTGCTGCGGCAGCTGCAGGTATCCCGCGTGCGAAGGCAGCTCGGGGGGGCCTTCGGGGGCGGTCCGCACCAAGGCTCGGGCCGCTGCTGCGTCCAGAAGGTAGAGAGGACGCCCGGCCCTCGCGAAGTGCAGGGAGTGGAAGAGGAGCAGGCCGTGCTGGACCAGCTCCACGCGCGGGACTTCCTCTCCGTGCATTTCGAGGAGGAGGTCGCCCACCGCGGCCAGGGTGGAGAACCCATCCGGATCGGTGTCGTCGACGCCTCGGCGTTCGGCCTCTGCCGTGGCCGCGGCGACCACGTCCTCGAAACGGTCTCGGTCGGAGAACGCGATCTCGAAGGGTGTCAGGCGGGCATACTCGTCGTGCAGTGACATGGCCGCCGAACGTAGGCGACCCCGGACCGGCGCGGAAGCGCATTCCAGTTCTCCTCCAGCCCGCCCGGAGCCGAGCACCTTCCGCCCGGCCCCGGGTATGCGCCGTCGTGGCCCACATCCAGTGCCCGCACCACTTCAGAGGCAGCGACATGACGTTCGCTAGGCGCATCGTGCTCTCGTTCGTGCTGGCCGCATCGGCCGTGCTTGGGAACGGATCGGCCGCGGCCCAGGTCCCGCCGAGCGGGCGAGCCGCCAAGTCGGCCCTCGTGCCCTCGGCAGCGGTCACTCCACCGAATGCCCAGACGCGAGACGCCCTCGACGTCGGCAGCGTGGTGAACGGAGCGCTCGCCCCGGGCGATGGCGTGTGGCCCGAGAGTCGCTACTACGACCAATACGCCCTGATTGGGCGCGCGGGATCATCGGTCACCGTGGATCTGGTCTCGGACGAGTTCGACGCGGTGCTCTACCTCGTCGGCTCGTTTCAGCTGACCGAGGACGATGACGGCGCCGGTGCGTGCAACGCGCGCATTGAAATCACTTTCCCGGTCGACGGTACGTACTTGCTCCGTGCCAGCTCCTATCGCCGGAACGAGGCCGGAGCCTACACGCTCCACGTGACGGATCGGCCCGCACCGCCGTCCGAGGCCACATGCGACAGAGTGGGCGAGCAGCCTGCCGCGCCCCCACCGCCACCGAACGCGAACGACACATGCGTGTTCGTGCGCTGGATGCGGATTCTCACCATAGCGGCGGAGCCCGGAGGGGGGGTCGACTACCCTGCTCTGGAGGCTCGCGAGCGCATGGCGTGCGAACTGGGACTCGAAACCCAGTCCGGCGACCCGTGGCCGAACGGACGGACCGCACGCCAATTCGACACGTGGTACTACCCGAATGGACAACTCGCCTTCCAGTTCGGCGCGTGGCACTACCCGAACGGCCAGCTGGCCTTCCAGTTCGACGCGTGGCACTACCCGAACGGTCAACTCGCCGAGCAGTTCGACGACTGGCGCCTTCCGGACGGCACGCCCACTTCGCCTTCCGCCCTCATCGAGACCGCGATCGCGCGGCTCCCCGCCGAACGGGTCGAGGAACTCCTCGCGGCCTTCCGCGACAGCACCGGCGATTTCCAAACGCTCGTGCTGATCGTCCTGGCGAGCGAGGCCTTCCGCTAGCCCACCCGTTCCGCCACCGCCTCCGACTCCAGCACGCTCGCGGTCGTGCCACCGGCGAGGCTCTTCGCCTCCTCCCACCAGCTACGCCTCCGCACGAGCACGACCTCGAGGCGGTCCTTCTCGAAGTCCGGCCCGCGAATGTCCACGAAGTGCAGGTCCCCGAGCTCGGCGGGCCGCGCAAAACGGTAGGTCTCACCCCGCCACTCGAAGTCGACGTGGGTCGCGCGCTCGAACGCAGCCTTTCCCCAGATCTGCTCGAGGTAGTGGTGGCCCTCGACCGCGTAGAGGCCTCCACCCAGTTGCTCACCCTGTTGGTAGTGCCAGGGGTCGAACGTATAGCCCTCCTGCCGGTTGAAGAGCTCGTCGGCCGCGTAGTCGACGCCCTCCAGCTCGTCATCTCGCGCCAGCGACTCGAGGTGGTGGCGCAGCTCGTGAGTGAGCGTTTCCCAGATCTCGCCGTCCCAATCGAAGTCGGGGTCGAGCTCGGCCAGCTTCCTGAAGGAACCCCAATGGAGAACGATCAACGAGCGGGTCGTCTCGGGGCCCGCGAACTCCGAGAAATGCTCCTCCGTGAGGCACTGCCCGAGGGTGAACACCTCGGGGAGCGTCGGATGAGGGACTGCCTCGCGCCTCACCTCGAGGCCGTCGATCCCCTCCTTGAAGTCCTCCGGGATCTCCTCGAACGCCTCCCGCGCGCGCTGCTCGAACTCGGCGAACCGCACCTCACGCCTCCCTGACTACGCCAACCGCTCCCGCACCCAACCCACGACCTTGTCCAAGGACACGCGCACCTGCTCCAGCGAGTCGCGGTCCCGGATGGTGACGGTGCCGTCCTTCGCCGTCTCGCCGTCGATGGTGACGCACCAAGGCGTGCCGATCTCGTCCTGGCGACGGTAGCGCCGACCGATGGCTCCGGACACGTCGTAGAAGCACGGGATCGCCGCGGCACGCAGCTCGGCCTGCAGCTTTTCCGCTATCTCGGGCATCCCTTCCTTCTTGATGAGCGGGAAGACGGCAACCTTGATGGGCGCCATCGCGGGCTTGAGGCCGAGTACGACACGTGTCTCGCCCTCGAGGTCCTCCTCACGGTACGCGTCGGCCAGCAACACGAGCGCCGCGCGATCGACCCCCATCGACGTCTCGATCACGTAGGGCACGTAGCGCTCGTTCGTGACTGGATCGATGTACTCGAGCCGCTTCCCCGAGTACTCCTGGTGGCGCGACAGGTCGAAGTCGGTACGGTTGTGGATCCCCTCGAACTCCTTCCATCCAAACGGGAACTCGTACTCGACGTCGTACGCCTTCTTGGCGTAGTGCGCGAGCTCGTCGGGGCCGTGCTCGTGGAAGCGCAGCTTCTCCGGTCGAATGCCGAGGTCCTTGTGCCAGTCCATGCGCACCTGCATCCACTTCTCGAACCACTCCTCGTCGGTGCCTGGCTTCACGAAGAACTGCATCTCGGCCTGCTCGAACTCGCGCGTGCGGAAGATGAAGTTCCCGGGGGTGATCTCATTCCGGAACGCCTTGCCGATCTGCGCGATGCCGAACGGCACCTGTTGGCGCGCGGCCCCCTGCACGTTCAGGAAGTTGACGTAGATCCCCTGCGCGGTCTCGGGACGGATGTACACGGTCGCCGACGAATCCTCCACCGGACCCATGAACGTCTTGAACATCAGGTTGAACATGCGCGGTGGGCCGAAGGCGTCTCTCGTCCCGCAGGCGGGGCACTGACCCTTCGCCACCTCGGGCAGATCCGCGCGATAGCGCCGGTGACAATTGGAGCACTCGATGAGCGGATCGGTGAAACCAGCAACGTGCCCTGATGCTTCCCAGACCCGAGGGTGCATGAGGATCGCCGCGTCGAGCCCCTCGATGTCGTCGCGTTGGTGGACCATCGAGGACCACCAGCGGTCCTTGAGGTTCCGCTTCAACTCGACCCCGAGGGGACCGTAGTCCCACACCGACCCGGCGCCGCCGTAGATCTCCGAGGACTGGAAAATGAATCCGCGTCGCTTGGAGAGCGACACGAGCTTGTCCATGAGGTCGGCGTTCGCCATGAAATCGTTGGGTGATAAGGATTTCGCGCCCCTCGGAGGGCCGGAGGCCGGGGCGGGGAAAGCTACCCCGGCCCTCGGGAGCGATCAACAAGTCCAGCGAGGCCGAACGGTGGAAGCTCCGGGGGGTACCAATCCGTCGCCGAAACGTGGAGACTAGAGCATGATTCAGTTCACCGAGCGCGCGCGCACGATGGTCCGCCAGTTCCTGGACGAGAGCGACGAGGAGGGCCTTGCCCTTCGCATCGGGATGAGCGGGAGCCCGGTGGCGCCCACCTTCGACCTCACGCTGGTGGCGGCCGCCGAGCATGGCGCGGATGATCGCGCTGTCGACGCGGGTGGATTCACCGTCCTCGTCAAAGAGGCGGACGCAACGATCTTGGAGGGGGCGACCGTGGACTACGTGGAGCGCGTGAACGAGAGCGGTTTCGAGGTCAAGCCCGCGGGCAGCCCGTCGCCAACCGCTTCGCGGTCAGGCGCAATTCCGACCGGTCCCATCGCCGATCGCGTGCGCAGCGTCCTCGAGTCGCAGGTCAACCCGGCCATTGCCGCGCACGGAGGCATGATCTCCCTGGTCGACGTCGAGAACACCGACGTCTACGTGGAGATGAGCGGGGGCTGCCAGGGGTGCGCACTGTCGCGCATGACGCTGAAGCAGGGCGTCGAGCGTATGCTGCGCGAGGCGGTTCCCGAGCTCACGGCAGTGCACGACGTCACGGACCACGCTTCGGGGGACAACCCCTACCTGTAGTCGATCTCGACACCGTCGCCGGGCGTACCGGCGCGGAGCTACTGGAGTCCGACCTGCTGGAGTCGCGCGATCAGGGCCGCGGTCAGACGCTGCCGCGTGACCCGATCCAGTGAGCCTAGGTCCGCGAGCGATTCGGTGATCCTGTCCACGCGCTCGAGCATCTGGTCCCCCAGAGCCGTGGAGTTCGGCACGGCTTCCAGGATGGGGTCCGCAGTGCTCGAGTTGGCAGGCCGGTACTCGATATTCGCCTCGTTCGTGACCAAGAACTCGTGGAGCCCTAGCGACGACTCCACCAGAACGGCCATGGTGGCGTAGGCCGCCTCGCGTGCGTCCTGCGCCGCGACGAAGCCGGCGTCGGCGCGCTCGATCAACAGGGTGGCCGTATCCGCTGCGATGCCCTGGGCCGCAGCCAGAGCGACCATCCGGTCGTGGAACAGCTGCCGATCTCCCGCTCTCACGCCCTCGAGGAAGGATCCGATCCCGATCCAGAACGCCTCGATGCTCGGGAACTGACTCGCGTCCGCAAGATACTGGCCGCCGAGCCAGGCCGGGTCGGGCTCGAGCGGTGTACCCGCATTCATCGTAGCCGCGTCGACCTCGCCGATTGCAGCCGCGATTGCGCTCTCCGCCAATTCGCGCATAGTCGGAAGGAGTTCTGCGGGAATCGAGGGCAGGACCACGGCCGGCAACACCGGCGCCTCGGGTCGGCTCAGGCGAGCCTGAAGGAACGGCCATCCGAGGTACCCGCCGACGCCGAGCGCGAGCAGGACGACCACCGCGGTGATCGGCCCTGCGAGCGAACGCTGACTCTTGAACTTGGGCGGGGGCGGCTTGTCCTTGGGCGTCCGGCGTTGCCGCGCGGGCGCCTCCGCCGGTGGGGCCATCGGCTCCTCCTCCGTGGCCGACGCCGCGGAGAAGTCCATCGTGTCGCCCCCGGAGGGCCCCGACATCCACCCAGGGGGCGAGTCCGGCTGGAACGCCGACATTGGCTCTTCCAGCTGGAGGTCGTTGCCGCCCGCGGGCGCCCCACCGAACAACATCGGCGCCTCGGGCCCCATGCCACCGCCCATGGGTACGGCACCGGAGTGGTCTGTCGGGACGTCGTCGAGTTGGAGGCCCGCACCCAGATCGCCGTAGTCGAAGGCGCCCCCCATGCCACCCTCGGAGGGGCCATCGGGTGCCGCAGACGCCGCCGGTTGGATGTCCATGGGCGGCGCGAGGTCGAGCGTCAGGTCGAACGCGCCACCCGGGGGAGCGGGGGGGGGACTCGGACGC
>JBEBGN010000226.1:0-4022 GCA_040081395.1 Longimicrobiales bacterium | reverse complement strand
GTTCGATTCATCATGGTCGGCGGACTGGCGGTGGTTGCGCACGGGTACGGTCGCCTGACGCAGGACGTCGACCTCGTCCTGGACTTGGAGAGTGACGCCGTCCGGCGTGCGTTCGACGCACTCGGCTCGCTGGGGTACCGCCCGCGTGTGCCGGTCAATGCCGCCGGGCTGGCCGACCCCGCGCAGCGGGAGCGGTGGATTCAGGATAAGGGGATGACGGTGCTGAACTTCGATAGCGACGCGCATCGGGATACGCCGATCGACGTGTTCGTGACCGAGCCCTTCGAATTCGACGAGGAGTACACGTCGTCACAGATCCTGGAGATCGCGCCGGGAGTGGAGGTTCACGTTGTTCGCTTGATGACGCTGCTACGCATGAAAGATGCGGCGGGGCGTCCTCAGGACGTCGCGGATGCACATGAACTCCGGCGGCTCCACGGGGAAGCGCAATGAGCGATGATGTTTGGGCCGGCGTGACGTTCGATGGCAACCGTCGACGCCAGCAGGAGGAGTTCATGAAGCTCTCGTTTCGCGAGAAGCTCGAAGTGCTCGACCGGATGGCGGAGGTTGCAGCCAAACTCGGCGGCGGGTCGCACGCCCAGTCCGAGCGCAGCGCCCCCATCGTGTCGACGCGAGAAGGGAAACCCGACCGCACGTAGTTCGGTGTGGTCCTCGCCGCAAGCCCTACGAGCTAAGGGTAAGCCATGGGGATGGCTTCGCGTGCGCGAGACGTACTCTAGCGAGCGCGGCCCGTGTTCTTGTTGAACGACATCCCCGTGCCTGACCCTGCGTCATTTCAAGGCACGGAGGTCCTCGGCTGCCTGGGTGAAACAACCCGGGCGGTAGGAGCATGGAGTCGAGAGTTCCTGTAAGCCCTCTTCGGCCATGCATCCCCACCGGGGGTTGATCAGCCGCCACGTCGGACTCGAGCTGGTCGTGCGCTGATCCTCCGTGAGAGGCCCCAGGGGCTCGCAACCCATTTAGGTAGGCCCTCATTCCGGGGCAGCGTACTCGAATCCTTCATACAGGAACGCGCCCTTCACGGCCTCGCAGTCCGCCTGGGACCCGCCGTGGTCCAAGATCGATGAGCGCCAACCCTTCTCGATCACGCGGATCATCCCGTCTATCGTCGCGGCTGCCTCCTCGCGGCTCAATCCGAATCTCGGCGCCGACGACACAAGGTTATAGCGGCTCGCGATCCGACCGTATTCGCCAGCGATCATAGCAAGATCGCGACGCTCGAGACTCCTGGCTGCGGACGGCGTGAGGTCGTAGGCAGGGCTTAGTCGCCACCCCTTTCCCGGCGCCACGAGCGCGTGGTTCCGCGGGTGATCGTCGAGATTCGAGATCAAGCCGTTGAATACCACGCGCCGAAACAGCTCCCGCTTGTCCCCCAGTGGATGGTCCGACCATCGCTGCAGCTCATCCGCGAGATCGAGGTAGGACCAGCCTGAGCGATCCACAACGGAGTCGTCGAGGTTGAGCGCAGTCAGGGCACTCACCATGCGGTGACGATATTCTCCTCCGCCCGGTGCGAGCTCGCGATCGAACCGCCTCACGAGCAAGACCTGCTCGTCGCCCAGCCCCGCGAGTCGAGTCTGCGGCGTGCGAATGCCGCACTTCTCCGCGAGTCGCAGCATGCCACCCTCCACCGCCGCGTTCGTCCAACGGTCGTCTTTGGCCGGGAACTTCGCCAACCAGACCGTACCCGCTTCGTCCCGGACGACCGTCTTGGGGCGAGCCCCGCCAAGTGAACTTCCGGGTTGGAGCAGATCCTCGAGGTCTTCATCGAGCGGTAGGTCCCCCTCGATCCGGGCGGCAGCCGACCTCAACTCCTTCAGCTCACGAACTAGCGGCACGGAAGCCCTCGGTTGGAACCGGTGCTTCACGGTGTCACCAAAGCTCAACGCACCGATGCGACCCTCCGAAGCGCGGACCAGGTAGTCGAACTCGGTCAAATCGGCGGTGGCTTCACGTCGCTCGATGACCCGGCGTCCCCAGGCATCGGGTGTCACGTCCCTCAGGGCGCCGAAGAGCCCACCGAGTCGCACCGTTTGGAACTCCCTGGGCTCGAGCGGCAGGTTGAACGGGTCCAGTGGCACGGCATCCGGTCGCGCCAAGTACGTCTGTCCATAGACGAAGCGGCCAACGCGAGCCCCGTCGTCCGACTCGTCCAGTTGGTAGCGACCACAGGTCTCGACGGTCAGAGACGCCGGGAGTTGGATGTAGACGTAGCAGGACTTAGAAGTCACTCGACATCGCCTGATTGGGGCGGACGCGTTCGCCACGACTCGCGGCGTCGAGCGTTTGGCCCTCGAGGTCCGTAGCCGGATCAGCGAGCTGCGTGAGTTGACCCTCCAGCCCCATCGCCCACAGCGCAGCGATGTACGCGCCCAGTCCGGTGCCGAGGGCGCCCCTTTCGACGCTACGTAGGGTCGTGATGGTGATGCCCGCTCGCGCCGCCAAATCCTTCTGCCGCAGGCGCCGACGCCTGCGGGCGGTGCGGATGTTCGTCCCCAGGCGACGTGCAGCCGCAACGACCTTGCCTGGTGCACTCTCCTCGGTGATGGACACGCGTGGCATGGGCAGCCCCAAGACATTGCAAAACATGAAATACGATGTATTACAGTACATAAGCTCGTTTATTACGTCTATCCTTATGGATGCTCCTCGAGGGCGATCGGGGGGAACGTTTCGGCTGGCCCACGCTAATCTCCTAACTTATTAGTTGACAGCCGTCACTCCGCCCTGTACCCTACTCCTAAACCTTTAGGATCTGGAGGCAGGAGTGGGGGAGATCCGCTTCACCGATCGCGAGCTCGACATCATGTCGGTGCTCTGGAGCCGTGGTCCCTCGACGGTCGCCGAGGTGCAGTCCGCCCTCGAAGACGACCTCGCGTACAACACCGTCCTCACCATGCTGAAGATCATGGAGGACAAGGGGTACCTGTCGCGCATCCCCGAGGGGCGCGCCCACCGCTACACCGCCGAGGTCGAGCGCGACGCCGCCGGTGAGAGCGCTCTCGAGCGCGTGACCGAGCGTCTCTTCGGCGGCTCCCCCGAGAAGCTGCTGCTCCGCCTGGTCGACACCGAGCTGGACGAGGACGAGCTCCGGCGTATGCGAGACCTCCTCGATCGACGTCTCAAGGAAATGGAGGATGAGCGATGACCCCCTTCGCCATGCTGTACACCATAGCCGCCGGCGTCCCGATCGCCTGGGCGGCCCTCGCGCTGGCAGCCGTACTCCGCCGCTACGGACGACCCGAGCGCGGCGTGTGGCTGGCGGCCCTCGTGCTCGCCTTGGTCGCCCCCGCCGTGGTGCTCCTCGATCTCTTCGGGACCCCGGTCGTGCCGACCGCCCCACCCGTCGTGGGCGTGATCGGCCTCCCCGAGTTCGTCGTCATTCCGGTGCCGGAGTCGTCGATGGACTTCGGCGAGCTAGTACTGATCGCGTGGCTGCTGGTCTCCACAGGCCTGGCCGCCCGCTGGGGCGTCGCAGCCTACCGGCTTGCGCAGGCTTCGCGCTCCTGGCAGCCGGGCACCATCGACGGGGTGTCCGTCTGGATGACCGAGGATGTCGGCCCGGCCGTCTCCGGCGTCTTCCGGCCCAAGGTGCTGGCGCCGTCCTGGCTGCACACGCTTCCGGGAAGCCAGCGGGCTCTCGTGCTCATGCACGAGGAGGAGCACGTGCGCGCCCACGACCCCCTCGTGATCGCATTCACCCGTCTCGCCCGGATCCTCGCCCCCTGGAACCCGGTCGTGTGGCTCCTCTCCTCGCGCCTCGTGCGCGCGGTCGAGCTCGACTGCGACCGGCGCGTGCTGCGTCGCACCTCCGACGTGGCCGCGTATGGGCACACCCTGCTCACCGTCTCGGAACGGCGCCCCGGGCACCTCATCGCCGCCGCTGCCTTCGCCGAATCCGAAGCGCCCCTTCGCACCAGGATCCTCAACATGACCACGCCTCCCCGCGCGATCTCCCTCGCCGCCATCGGTGCGGCCACCGTCCTCGGCGTCGTGCTCCT
>JBEBGN010000071.1:0-14650 GCA_040081395.1 Longimicrobiales bacterium | reverse complement strand
CCCCTCGACTCGTACCCCTAGGTAAAACTACTTCACGAAGAGCATGTCGCGGTACGTCGGCACGGGCCAGTAATCGTCCGGCACGATGCGCTCGAGACGGTCGACCACGTCGCGCACGGCCGTGAGCGACGGCACGATCTTCTTGTGCATGTGCTCGGCCTTCGAGTGCACGTCGTCACCACCCGGATCCATGTTGTGCTTCGCGAGCACGTCGATCGTCTCGATGAGCTGATCGATGAGGTCGTTGACGCGCTTGGCCGTCGCGAGCACGCCCTTGGTCTTCAGGCCCACGTCTTCCCCGGCCTCGGCGGTCGCCAGCAGGTCGCTCAAATACCGCTGAGCAGCGGGCAGGAACATCGTCTGCGCCATGTGCTGCCCCGTCTCGCCCTCGATGTTGACCGTCTTGAAGTACTGATCAAGGAAGATCTCGAAGCGCGACTCGACCTCGCGATGCGACAGGACGCCGTACTTCTTGAAGAGTGCGAGGTTCTTCTTGTCGACGATCTTCGGCAGCGCCTCCATCGTGCTCTTCAGGTTGAGCAGGCCGCGCTTCTTGGCCTCCTTCACCCACTCGGCCGTGTAGCCGTCGCCGTTGAACATGATGTGCTTGAACTCGTGGATCTCCTTGGCCAGGAGCTTCCGGAGTTCGACATCGAACTTGGCGCCCTTCTTCTTCAGTGCGCCGTCGAGCTTGGTGCAGAGTTCGTCGATGGACTCTGCCACGATCGTGTTCAGCACGGTGGCCGGGAACGAGATGCTCTGGCCGCCGCCGAGCGCACGGAACTCGAACTTGTTGCCCGTGAACGCGAACGGTGACGTGCGGTTCCGGTCGCCGGCATGCTTGGGGAGCTTCGGCAGCACGTTCACGCCGAGGCCCATCAGTCCGCCGGACTTGCTGGACTTGGCCTCCCCGACCTTCTCGATCTGGGCGAAGACGTCCTGGAGCTGCTCCCCCATGAATGCCGAGATGATCGCTGGCGGAGCCTCGTTGGCGCCGAGCCGGTGATCGTTGCCCGCGTGGGCCACGGACGCACGCAGCAGGTCCTGGTGACGCGCGACGGCCTTGAGCACGGCGGAGCAGAAGAACAGAAACTGCATGTTCTGGTGCGGCGTCTCGCCCGGCTCGAGCAGATTCTGGTCGGATGTACCGATCGACCAGTTCAGGTGCTTGCCTGAGCCGTTCACGCCCTGGAAGGGCTTCTCGTGAAGGAGGCAGACGAGGCCGTACTTCCTCGCCACGTTCCGCATGGTGGACATCGTGAGCTGCTGATGGTCCGCGGCCTGGTTGGCGTCCTCATAGATGGGCGCCATCTCGTACTGGGCCGGGGCCACCTCATTGTGTCGCGTCGTGGCCGGGACGCCCAGACGATAGAGCTCGCTCTCCACCTCGTTCATGTACTCGAGCACGCGCGCGGGGATGGAGCCGAAATAGTGGTCCTCCATCTCCTGACCCTTCGGCGGCTTCGTGCCGAAAAGGGTCCGGCCCGTCGTGATCAGGTCGGGACGGCGATAGAAGAACTCCTCGTCGATGAGGAAGTACTCCTGCTCGGGTCCGCACGTGGCACGAACTGGCTTGGGCTCGGAGCCGAACAGGGCGAGCGCGCGCCGCGCCTGCTTGTCGACCGCGTGCATGGAGCGGAGCAGGGGCGTCTTGGAGTCGAGCGCGTCACCCGCCCAGGAAGCGAACGCCGTGGGAATGCACAAGTAGGCGCCGCCGGGTCCCTCCATGAGGAAGGCCGGGGAGGTTGGATCCCACGCAGTGTAGCCGCGGGCTTCGAAGGTGGCGCGCAGTCCGCCGGACGGGAACGAGGAAGCGTCCGGCTCGCCCTGGACCAGTTCCTTGCCGCTGAACTCGGCGATCGCCCGCCCGTCCCCCGTGGGCTTGAGGAAGGAGTCGTGCTTCTCCGCCGTCGAGCCCGTGAGGGGCTGGAACCAGTGCGTGAAGTGCGTTGCGCCCTTCTCGAGCGCCCACTCCTTCATCGCGATCGCGACGGAGTCCGCCACCGTCGGGTCGAGGTCCGTCCCATTCTGGATCGTCGAGAGGAGCGCCTTGTACTGCGGCTTGGGGAGACGTGACTTCATCTCCTGCTGCGTGAAGACGTTCTCTCCGAAGATCTTCTCGAGGTCGATGCGCTTGCGCTTGGCGTTGGCGTCTGCTGGCAGAGCGAACCGGGCTGCGGCCAGGACGTCGAAGCGCGGAAGAACACGGGACATGGGAACGACTACCTCCTCAGGGATCGGGCGGAACACGGGGGCGAGAACTTCGGCGAAGGAAAGAAACTATGGCCGCAAGCGCGCGGCTCAAGAGCAGGGGGGCGCGGCGCGACCTACGAAAATGTCGGATGAAGTGCGCTCGAACCCGGCTCTGACGGGTGCCTACAGACCCTGGGGGGACGTTTCCGTCTTGCCTTCGCAGCCGTATGTCCCTTGGTTTCTGCAAAGATCCCGATCCCGAGGACCCTCACCATGGTCACCCGACCCCGCGTCGCCGTCCCCTACGTTCTCGTAGCGTTCGCAACTGGATGTGGAAGCGCGCCCGATGACGCGCGGCCCGATCCAGCGGCGGACGCCGCCGCTGCGGTTCCGGCGAGCGCATTCGAGGCGGAGATCCTGACCCCGGCCAATGGTGCGTTCCAGTAGGAACACGACGTCGCAGTCTGGTTGAGGTCGACCGTCCCCATCGTCCCGGCGGGAGACATGACCGCGGGCACGGGACACCATCATCTCTACCTCGATGCGGACCTCGGGGATATGAGTGCCCCCGTGCCATCGGTGCCGGGCAGTATCGTGCACATGGGCAACGCCGCGACCGAGTACACGTTCGAGGGCGTCGGATCGGGTCCGCATCGCATCATCGCCGTCGTTGCGGATGGGGCGCATGTGCCGCTGCAGCCGCTGGTCGTCGACACGGTCACCTTCACCGTCGAGTAGCCCCCCTCTCGCCCGAGACCGGACGGGAGCGAGCGCGGGCGGGCAGTCGTATACTGGGAGCCGATCTCCAACCCTCTCGGAGGCGTGGGACGCGCATGAGGCATCTCCTGGGAAGTGCTGTGCTCGCACTGCTCGCTGCGGGTCCGCTCCACGCCCAGTCGGGTCCCTCGACCTGGGAACCGGTGACCGCCGAGAGACTCCTCCGCCCGCGCGATGGCGACTGGATGAGCTACCGGCGCACATACGACGTCACCGGATTCAGCCCCCTCGACCAGATCGATCGAGCGAACGTCGGGGACCTCCAACTCGTGTGGGCCTACTCCGTCAGCGACAACACACGCTGGGTGCCGACTCCCGTCGTATCCAATGGGATCATGTATGTGACCGAAGGCACAGGTCGCGTGATCGCGTTCGAGGCCACTACGGGCGACGTGCGTTGGGTGCACGAGCGCGAGTATCCCGAAGACGTGCGTACGTCCCAGGCTTTCGGGAAGTCACGCGGCGTGGCGTTGTACGGCGATCGAGTCTACTGGGGAACGGCCGACTCCCACCTCGTGGCGCTGGACGCGCGCACGGGGGATCAGGTTTGGGAGACCCGCACCGGTGACTATCACACCGACGGGGGGCACGCACACCCGCCGCTGATCGCCGAGGGGAAGGTGCTCTTGGGCCAGACGGGCGGTGACACGGGGGTCCGCGGTCGTTTCTCCGCGTATGATGCGGAGACGGGCGCGCTCGCCTGGCAGGTCTACACGGTACCGCGTGAAGGTGAGCCTGGCTGGGATACATGGGAGCCGGGACCGGTGCCTCCTCTCGGCGGCGCGCCGTGGAACACGATCAGCTACGACCCCGAGTTCAGGCTCGTGTACTTCGGCACCGGCCAGCCCTACCCATGGGCCGCGACCCTCCGCGGGCACGGCGATGCGCTCTACACGAACTCGATCCTGGCGCTCGACGTCGACACGGGCGAGATGGTGTGGCACTACCAGTTGATGCCTGAGGATTCGTGGGACCGCGCAGTCTTCGAGAGCATGCTCGTCGACTTGGAGATCGACGGGCGCCTGCGCCAGGCCCTCATCCAGACCAGCAAGATCGGTTGGGGTGTCATCCTCGACCGGGCCACCGGCGAGTTCATCAAGGCCTTCCGGACCTCGTACGACAACCTGATCACAGGCTGGAGCGAGACGGGTCGCCCCATCCTCGATCCCTCTCGAGTTCCCACGGATGCGGACGTCGACACCGGCAAGAATTTCGAGGTCTGCCCGTTCTACTACGGCGGACGGGACCTCAACTCTCCGAGCTTCAGCCCCCTGACGCGCTACTACTACCTAGGCGTGAACAACACCTGCATGGACGTGACCTTCGTGTCGGAGCCGTCGGCGGTGCCGGGCGGGGGAGGGTACCGAGGCCTCCGAGCCCAGCCGAAGATGGTGCCCGGCTACGACTACGTCGGCGAGTTCGTCGCGTTCGACCCGGTCAGCGGTCAGCGCGCCTGGTCCTATCGGACGGAGAGTGGCGCGGCCATGACTGCGGCAGCGCTCGCCACCGCCGGGGGGGTCGTATTCGGCGGAACCACGGATCGTGAGTTCTTCGCCCTCGACACCGACACGGGCGACCTGCTCTGGAAGACGCGCCTCAACGGCGATGTATCCGGCGCGCCCGTCACCTTCGAGGTCGACGGCAAACAGTACCTCGCGGTGGGCGCCGGTGGACGCATCGCCCAGACGCAGTTCTACGCCAGGCTCACCAACACGGACCTACCACCGGGAAGCGGAGTCGTCTGGGTCTTTGCGCTGCCGTAGGGTACGTGGCCGACGTGCTTCCCTGCGGCCCTAGGCGTTCTTCAGCCGAGCGGTCAGTTGGATCTCGACGGCTTCGAGCGCCCGAGACACCGGGCAACCGACTTTGGCCTTGGCGGCGATCTCCTGGAAGATCGCGTCGGAGATGCCCGGGACCTCTCCCTCGGTCTCGAGCTCGATGCGGCTGATGGTTTGCTTGCCGTCGATGCGCTCCAGGTGCACCCGCGCCTTCGTGTCGACCCGGGTGGGAACATGTCCGGCTTCCGAGAGCATGTTGCTGAACGCCATGGAGAAGCAGCCTGCATGCGCAGCGCCGATCAGCTCTTCAGGGTTGGTGCCGGTGCCTTCTTCGAAGCGGCTCTTGAAGCTGTACTGGCCCTCGAAGGCGCCGCTGCCTAGGCGCACCGTTCCCTTGCCCTGACGGAGATCACCCTCCCAGTGGGCCTGTGCGTTGCGGATGCTCATGGTCGCGCGCTCCTGTAGTTGTACCTTCGGTGTCGCCTCACCCGACCACCGGGGTGGGCCGGGAACGACTTTGACGGCTGCCGTCACCGAGCTGCCCATTCTGGTTGAGGCCCCAGCAGTACTCCGCGCCGTCGACGGCCAGGCCGCAAGTGAGTGCGCCGCCAGCGTGAATCGATCGAAAGCGCAGGCCGCCTGCCACCGCGGTCGCGGAGGCGCGATTCGTCGTCGATCCGTCGCCGACCTGTCCGTGGAGATTTTGGCCCCAACAATAGGCCGAGCCGTCCGCAACGAGCGCGCAGGTGTGCACCGCACCGGCGACGATCTGCGTGGCTGCGCCGGGGAGGCCGATGGCCTGGACCGGCTGCGCGCGTCCGTCGCTGGTTCCGTCGCCGAGCTGGCCGAAGCGGTTGTCGCCCCAGCAGAGGACGGTGCCGTCGCTGATGCCGCATGTATGCGCACTTCCAGCAGCCAATGAGGTGATCGAGCCGCGCACCACACTGGGTACCAAGCGGTCGAGGCGGCTCCCGTCACCGAGCTGACCGTCGCTGTTCTGGCCCCAGCAGAATGCGTTGCCGTTGGCCGTGAGACCGCAGGTGTGATTCCACCCGGCCACCAGGATCCGAAACGAGACGCCTCCACCGACGGCGCGCGGGAAGCGCGCGTCGTTGCGCGATCCATCACCGAGCTGGCCGCTCAGGTTCTGACCCCAGCAGAGGGGGACCCCGCCCCCCGCCACCCCGCAGGTGTGGGAAGCTCCCGCGGTGAGCGACGAAAAACGGAGATCGGTGCTGACCGGAACCGGCGAAGGGCGGTCCGAGCGCGAACCATCGCCGAGCTGTCCTCCCTCGTTCGCACCCCAGCACCTGGCGATTCCCGACTCGTCGAGCCCGCACATGTGGGAGATGCCGGTAGCCAAGGCGCGGAACCCCGGGATGGCTTCTGTGCCCCGCTGACCGCGGTCGTTGGCACCTCGGCAGCTCGCCACCCCCGCCGCCAGTTCACACACGTGGCTGCCGCCGACCACGAACTCCCTGCGCTCGACGTTCACGGGGCCGGCTTCGACCGAAACCACTGTTCCGTCCCCTGCGCGCGGACGTCCGCGGGCGGTTGCCGTAAAGGAAAGAGAGGTTCCGAGCGCAGAAGACGCCGCATTCACCTGCTGGGTTCCGGCCTCAGGACCGAGCCGCCAGAGCGCCGATGCCTCCCCGAGGGAGTCGGTACGCGCGCGCGTAGGCGCCGCGATGCCACCTCCGGCGACCACCTCGAAGCGAATCTCCGAGCCGGGCACCGCGTTCCCGTCGCTATCCAGTACCGTGACTGCAAGTCGAACGGGGAGAAGCTCGCCGACTTCCCCCTCCTGGAGATCCCCATCGGTCGCCGCGATGTGATCGGGGATTCCCGCGTGGGCTTCAACGGCGATCGTGGTCTGGGTGTCGGCGCCGGCGATCTCCGCGGTGACCACCACCAGGCCAGCACGGCGAGGTAGGAGCAGCACCGTACGAGCCACGCCCTCTGCATCCGTGCGTGCGGCGTCGAACTCGAGGAGGCCGCCCCCCTGCGTGACACGGAACTGGACGAGCGTGTCGGGGAGGGGGATGCCGGCCACGCTCGCGCGGACCTCCAAGGTACGGGACGACCCTGCTTGCCCGTCGAGGCGCGGACCTCCGATCACGGTCAGCACCTCCCCCTCCGGACCGAGGGATACCGTGGGCGCCGGTGGGGTCGCTCCAGGAGCCTCAACGGGCTCGCCGGAGCGCCGATAGGCCACGTAGGCGCCGGCCAGCAACGTCGCGGCCACGAGAACGAGCACCGGCCCCCACGCGCGCCCCTGATGCGGCTGGTCGAGAGGCACCTCGAGGGCGGCACGCGGGCTCGGGTCGAACAGGACGACGCCGTCGACCTGCTCGTCAGCCGGTGGCTGGGCGTGCGTTCCGACGATGGGGGTGTCAGTCATGCACCGGCCCTGGCGCTAGTCGTTGTCGAGGGTCGTGACGGTGTACTGTCGATCCGCCACCGAATCGAATGCATCGTCGCTGAGTGCATCGTTGACCGACAGGGTGACCGTGCTCGGGATGGTGCCGTCGACTACTTCGTCATGGACGCCGATCACGACGAACCATTGCGGCACGTTCCAATTGGCGCTCGTGAACGTAAGCTGCGCGGCCACGAGGGTCGCCTCCGACGGGTCGTCCGAGCTGGCATTGATCACGACGTTCGAGACTGGTTGCGAGTTGAGCACGACTTCGATGGAGTCCGTGGTCAGATCCTCGGACACGACGGTGGTACCCCCGGTCGGGCTGCCGTCGAACCCGGCGATGTCGTCGTCGATTGTCGTGACGCTGACCGTCTTGTCGACGAGCGGATCCCAGCTGTTGTCGGACAAGGCATCGTTCACGGCGATGGTGACGGTCGTCACCTGATTGCCGTCGTCGACGTCGTCGTTCGCGCTCGCTAGCGAGATGGTTTGCGGCGTGTCCCAGTTGCCGGTAGTGAACGTCACAGTGCCCGTGAGGACCGAAACCTCGCCGGTGTCCCCGCTCGTGACGTCGAGGACCACGTTCGAGACCGGCTCGGCCGTGAGCACGACGGAGAGCGAATCGAGACTGCCGGCGCCGAATGCTTCACCCACGGTGGTGTTGCCGCCGAACTCCAGGACCGTGAAGTCGGCGGTATCGTCGTCGGTGATGGTGCCGAGGCCGGTGCCGTCCAAGAGGGTCGCGTTGGACGGACTCGACAGGGTCACCGTGTAGGTGTCGTTGGCCTCGTCGATTTGGTCACCCTGAACGACTATGGTGACGGGTTGGGTGGTCACGCCCGGGGTGAACGTGAGGGTCGTGAGGCCGATGGCGGCGTAGTCGGCGGGGGCCGTCGCCGTCCCGTTCGACGTTGCGTACTGCACCGTCACGGTCTGGCCACTCGCGGCCGACAGGGTCACCGTGAAGTTCGCGTTCACTGTGCCCGCGTCGCCCTCGGTCACCGTCACGTCGCCGATCGACAGAGTGGGCGTGGGATCGTTGTCGTTGATGGTGCCGACACCCTGGTTGTCCGCGATGGTCGCGTTGGACGGGTTCGAGAGGTTCACGTTGAACGTCTCGTTCAGCTCGTCCAGCAGGTCGCCCTGAACGGTCACTGTAACCGGTTGGGACGTCGAACCCGGGTTGAACGTCAGCGTCGTCAGGCCGATGGCCGTGTAGTCGGCCGGGGCGGTCGCAGTCCCGTCAGAGGTCGCGTACTGGACCGTGATGGTCTGGCCGCTGTTCTCGGACAGCGACACCGTGAAGTTCGCGTTCACGGTCGCTCCGTTTCCTTCGGTCACCGACACATCGTTGATAGTGATGGACGGAGCGGGATCGTTGTCGGTGATGGTGCCGAGGGCAGTGCCGTCCGCGATCGTGGCACTCGCGGGCGAGGAGAGGGTCACGGTGAAGGTCTCACTCGCTTCATCGAGGAGGTCGCCGACGACGGTGACGGACACGGGTTGGGTAGTGACGCCCGGGTTGAAGGTCAGTGTGGTAAGACCGATCGCCGTGTAGTCGGACGGTGAGGTGGCCGACCCGTTCGAGGTAGCGTACTGCACTGTCACCGTCTGCCCGCTCGGCGCCGATAGGCTGACGGTGAAGTTGGCGCTGACCGGACCGTCCCCTTCGGTGACCGTCACGTCGTTGATCGAAAGGGAAGGAGTCGGGTCGTTATCAGTGATGGTGCCGACGCCCTGGTTGTCCGAGATGGTCGCGTTGGACGGGCTCGAGAGGTTCACGTTGAACGTCTCATTGGCCTCGTCGAGCACGTCGCTCGCGACCACGACGATCACCGGCTGGGTGGTGACGCCCGGGTTGAACGTGAGCGTCGTGAGGCCGATCGCGGTGTAGTCGGCCGGGGCACTCGCGGTTGCGTTGGCCGTCGCATACTGCACCGTCACCGTTTGGCCGCTCACAGCGGACAACGTCACCGTGAAGTTCGCGTTCACGGTACCGGCATCGGTCTCGGTCACCGTCACGTCGTTGATCGACAGCGAGGGAGTCGGATCGTTGTCGGTGATGGTGCCGACACCCTGGTTGTCCGAGATGGTCGCGTTGGACGGGCTCGAGAGGTTCACGTTGAACGTCTCATTGGCCTCGTCGAGCACGTCGCTCGCGACCACGACGATCACCGGCTGGGTGGTGACGCCCGGGTTGAACGTGAGCGTCGTGAGGCCGATCGCGGTGTAGTCGGCCGGGGCACTCGCGGTTGCGTTGGCCGTCGCATACTGCACCGTCACCGTTTGGCCGCTCACAGCGGACAACGTCACCGTGAAGTTCGCGTTCACGGTACCGGCATCGGTCTCGGTCACCGTCACGTCGTTGATCGACAGCGAGGGAGTCGGATCGTTGTCGGTGATGGTGCCGACACCCTGGTTGTCCGAGATGGTCGCGTTGGACGGGCTCGAGAGGTTCACGTTGAACGTCTCATTGGCCTCGTCGAGCACGTCGCTCGCGACCACGACGGTCACTGGCTGGGTGGTGACGCCCGGGTTGAACGTGAGCGTCGTGAGGCCGATCGCGGTGTAGTCGCCCGGCGCCGCCGCCGTCCCGTTCGCGGTCGCGTACTGCACTGTCACTGTCTGCGTGCTCGGGACCGACATGGTCACGGTGAATCCCGCGTTCACGGTGCCAGCGTCCGTCTCGGTCACTGAGACGTCGTTGATCGAAAGCTGTGCCGCGTCGACGTCGTTGTTGGTCACCGACACGTCGGCGGGATTGATCCCGCTGTACTTCGGGTCCGTGGAACTCGCGCTGGCAGTGGTCACCGCGAATGCTTGGTCACCGTCGTCGAGGACATCTGCCACGCCCGTGATCGTGACGGTCCTGGGCGTGCTCCAGTTCAGGTTGGTGAAGGTCACCGACGCGGGGGACACCGTGCCCTCGGTCAGATCGGTGGAGGTCACGCCCACCGTCACGTCTGCGACCGGTTCGCTGGTCAGGACGATCGTGAAGGTCGCCTGGCCACCAGCCTCTGTCGTCACCAGACCGCTGGTCGGGTTGACCGTGATGCCCGCGGTGTCTGCGTCGTCATTGTTCGTGACGGACACATCGGCTGCATTCAGGCCTGTGTACTTGGTGTCGCTCGAGGTCGCAGCGGCGGTGACGACCGTGAACGGCTGCGGGTCGTCGTCGATCGCGTCGTTGACGCCCGTCACCGTGATCGCCTGCGGTGTGCTCCAGTTCAGGTTGGTGAACGTCACCGAGGCAGGGGACACCGTTCCTTCGGTGAGGTCGCTCGACGACACGCCGACGGTCACGTTGGCAACGGGTTCGCTGTTGAGCACGATCGTGAAGACCGCCTGACCGCCCGCTTCGCTCGTCACCAGCCCGCTGGTCGGGTTCACCGTGATCCCCGCAGCGTCGGCGTCGTCCACGTTCGTGACCAAGACGTCCGGAGGATTCTGACCAGCGTAGCCCACGTCGGAGGAGGTGGCTGCCGCGGTCAGGATCGTGTAGACGACGTTGTCGTCGTCGATTGCGTCGTTCACGCCCGTGACGGTCACTGTCTGGGGCGTGCTCCAGGTGGCTGTGGTGAACGTGAGGGATGCCGGGGCGACCGTGCCCTCGGTCAGGTCGTTCGAGCTCACGCCGACCGACACATTCGCGGTGGGCTGGCTCGTCAGCCTGAGGGTAAACGTCGCCTGGCCGCCCGCCTCCGTGGTCGGACCGCTGGGCGGGGCGAGGATGAAGCCGACCGCGTCGTCGTCGACGTTCGTCACCGCGATATCCGCCGGATTGATCGCGGCGTACACGCCGTCCGTCGACGTCGCCTGCGCAGTCACGATCGTGAAGGCGATGTTGCCGTCGTCGAGATCGTCGTTCACGCCCGTGACCGTAACGGTCTGAGGTGTGCTCCAGGTTACCGTCGTGAACACGGCTGAAGCCGGCGCGACGGTGCCCTCCGTGAGGTCGTTCGAGCTCAGGCCGACGGTCACGCTTGCCGTAGGCTGCGTGTTCAGCACGATCGTGAAGGTCGCAGTGCCGCCGATCTCAGTCGTTGGACCGCTGGCCGGGGTCACCGTGATGCCCGGTGTCTCGTTGTCGATGTTCGTGAAGCCCACATCGGCGGGGTCGACGCCGCCGTACTTCGCGTCGCTCGAGGTCGCGGCGGCCGTCACGATGGAGTAAGAGATGTTGCCGTCTGCGGTGAGGTCGTCGACGCCGGTGGCCGTGACCGTCTGAGGCGTGCTCCAGTTGCCGGTCGTGAAGGTCAGGGAAGGGGGCGCGACCGTCCCTTCGGTCAGGTCACTCGAGGTAAGGGCGATCCCGACGTCAGCGGTAGGCTGGCTCGCGAGACGCATCGTGAAGGTCGCCTGGGCGCCGCTTTCCGTGGTGGGTCCGCTCGCCGGCGTGATGACGAAGCCCGCCGCGTCGTCATCGACGTTGGTGAGGGCCACGTCGACCGCGTCGAACCCGCCATAGTTGGCGTCGGTCGAGGTGGCGGCAGCGGTAATGATAGCGTAGACGATGTTGTCGTCGTCGACGTCGTCGTTCACCCCTGTGGCCGTCACGGTCTGCGGTGTGCTCCAGTTCGCCGTGGTGAAGGTCAGCGAGGCCGGTGCGACGGTGCCTTCGGTGAGGTCGCTCGAGCTGAATCCGATGGTCACGTTCGCGGTGGGCTGACTGTTCAGCACCGCGGTGAACGTGGCCTGGCCCAGTGCTTCGGTCGTGGGGCCGCTCGGAGCCGAGATGGTGATCCCGACAGCGTCGTTGTCGTTGTTGGTGATCGCGACGTCTGCCGGGTTCACGCCCGAGTAGCGTGGATCGGTGGACGTCGCGGCGCCCAGCACAATGCTGTAGACGATGTTTCCGTCGACGAGCAGATCGTTCACGCCCGTCGCGGTCACGGTCTGAGCAATGTTCCAGTTCGCAGTGGTGAAGGTGAGCGAGGCGGGGGATACCGTGCCTTCGGTCAGGTCACTCGAGCTCACGCCGATGGTCACGCTTGCAGTGGGCTGGCTCGCGAGCCTGACGGTGAAGGTCGCCTGGCCCCCCAGTTCGGTCGTCGGACCACTCGGTGCCGACACCACGAAGCCGGCCGCGTCGTCGTCTACGTTCGTGAAGCTCACATCCGGCGGATTCTGGCCTAGGTACTTCGGGTCCGCCGACGTGGCCGCTGCAGTGACGATCGCATAGACGATGTTGTCATCGTCGAGATCGTCGTTGACGCCGGTGGCCGTGACCGTCTGCAGCGTGTTCCAGTTCGCCGTGGTGAAGGTCAGCGATGCGGGCGCGACCGTGCCCTCGGTGAGGTCGCTCGAAGTGAGGCCGATGGACACGCTGGCGGTGGGCTGACTCGTCAGGCGCACCGTGAAGGTCGCCTGAGCTCCGGATTCGGCCGTCGGCCCGCTGGCAGCAGACACCGTGAAGCCCGCAGTGTCGTCGTCGACGTTCGTCACGAGGACGTCGGCCGCGTTGACTCCGTTGTACCCGGCGTCGGTAGACGTGGCCGCGCCGGTCACGATCGCGTACACGACGTTGTCGTCGTCGAGGTCGTCGTTCACACCGGTGACCGTGACTGTCTGCGGTGTGCTCCAATTCGCGGTCGTGAAGGTCAGCGAAACAGGCAGGACCGTGCCTTCGGTGAGGTCACCCGAGGTGAGGCCCACCGTGACGTTGGCATTGGGCTGGGTGTTCAGCACCACGGTGAACGTTGCCTGACCACCGATCTCGGTCGTCGGAGCTCCGGCCGGCGACACGGTGATCCCCGCCGTCTCGTCGTCGACGTTGGTGACCGATACGTCCCCCGGGTTCTGGCCGGAGTATCGGGGGTCCGTCGATGTGGCCGCTGCGGTGACGACGGCATAGTTGATGTTGCCGTCGGCCAACGCGTCGTTCACACCGGTGATGGTGCCGGTCTGCGGGATGCTCCAGTTCGCTGTCGTGAACGTGAGCGACGCCGGTGAGACCGTGCCCTCCGTGAGATCGCTCGACGTGAGGCCCACCGTCACGTTCGCCGTGGGCTGAGATGTCAGGCGAACGGTGAACGTGGCCTGACCTCCCGACTCCGTGGTGGGGCCGCTGGCCGCCGACACGGTGAAGCCGGCGGTCTCGTCATCGACGTTGGTGACCGCGACGTCTGCGGGGTTCAGGCTACCGTAGCTCGGGTCGGTCGAGGTCGCCGGAGCGGTGACGATCGAATAGGCGATGTCGCCGTCATCGACGTCATCGTTCACCCCGGTCACGGTGACCGTCTGAGGCGTGCTCCAGTTCACGGTCGTGAACGTGAGGGACGCCACCGAGACCGTACCCTCGGTGAGGTCGCTCGAGGTGAGCCCGACGGTCACGTTCGCAGTCGGCTGCGTACTCAGCACGACGGTGAACGTCGCCTGACCCCCCACTTCGGTGGTCGGCCCGCTCGCCGCCGACACGGTCACGCCGGCGGTCTCGTCGTCCACGTTGGTGACGGAGACGTCCCCGGGGTTGATCCCGCTGAACTTCGTGTCCGTCGATGTCGCGGCGGCGGTGGCGATCGAGAAGACGATGTTGCCGTCGGCCGACGCGTCGTTGACGCCCGTGACGGTCACCGTCTGCGGCGTGCTCCAGTTGGCGCTCGTGAACGTGAGCGACGCCGGGGCCACGGTCCCTTCCGTCAGGTCGGTCGAAGACAGGCCGACCGAAACGTTGGCTATCGGCTGACTGGTAAGGCGCACCGTGAAGCTGGCCTGTCCGCCCGCTTCCGTGGTGGGACCACTGGCCGGCGACACGATGAACCCGGCTACGTCGTCGTCCACGTTCGTGACCGATACGTCGGCTGGATTCAGCGCGTTGTAGCTGGCGTCGGGAGAGGTCGCAGCCGAAGTGACGATCGTGTAGACGACGTTGTCATCGTCGATGTCGTCATTGACGCCTGTGACGGTGACGGTCTGCGGCGTGCTCCAGTTCGCGGTCGTGAACGTGAGGGACGGCGTCGAGATGGTGCCCTCGCTCGTGTCGCTCGATCCGAGCGCGATCGTGACGTTCGCCGTCGGTTGCGTGTTCAGTACCAGGCTGAAGGTCGCCTGGCCTCCGACCTCGGTCGTCGGACCGCTCGCCGGAGACACCGTCACTCCGGCGGTCTCGTCGTCCACGTTGGTGAGGGACACGTCGGCAGGATTCAGGCCGTTGTAGCCTCCGTCCGTGGACGTGGCCGCAGCGGTCGCGATGACGTAGACGATGTTGCCGTCCGCGAGCGCATCATTCACGCCCGTCGCGGTCACGGTCTGCGGGGTGCTCCAATTCGCCGCCGTGAACGTCAGCGACGTCGGCGAGACGGTGCCTTCCGTCAGATCGCTCGACGACAGCGCCAGGGAAACGTTCGCCGTGGGCTGTGACGTGAGCCGGACGGTGAAGGCGGCCTGGCCGCCGACTTCGGTGGTGGGGCCGGTCGGAGGGGAAATCGTGAATCCAGCGGTCTCGTCATCGACGTTGGTGATCGAGACGTTCGCGGGGTTC
>JBEBGN010000070.1:0-14697 GCA_040081395.1 Longimicrobiales bacterium | reverse complement strand
TGCGGGTCCATACACATGACGATGCGATCGCCGCCCGGAACGTTCATGGGCCCTGCCAGGATCTTCCCTCCCTGGGCCGTGACCTTCGGGGAGGCGATATCGACGCTCGGAACCGAGATGTACGCGAGCCAATGCGGAGGTGCCGGCATCTCCGGGGGCTTGGTGTAGATGCCGCCGTACATGAAGCTCCCCCGACCGAACATCTGGTAAGGGCCCATCGGGGTCTCCATCGACTCGAGCTTCTTCCAGCCGAACAGGGTCTCGTAGAAGCTCCAGGCGGCATGGCGGTCCGTGGTCGCCAGCTCGTGCCAGGAGAACTCACCGACCTTGGGGGCCTCCTCGGGCGCCCCCATCTGTTGGCCGGGGGAGTGCACGGCGAACACCGCCCCCTGCGGATCGCCGAGTACGGCGAAGCGCCCCGCGCCCGGAATGTCCTGAGGCGGCACGTAGGTGCGCGCGCCGAGTGACGCGGCGAGACGCACGCTCGCATCCACGTCAGGCACGCCGACGTAGGAGAGCCAGTGCGGCGGAGCGCCCATCTTCTTCGCCTGTTCAGGAAGAAGCATGAGACCCCCTTGGGGTACGCCGTCGGCGGTCCACATCCGGTACGAGGGCATCTGATCGAACGGCATCATCCCCCAGCCGGTGATCGAGCGATAGAAACGCTCAGCCGCTGCGGGGTCTGTCGTGTTCAGCTCGTGCCATACGAAACGACCGCGGTCCCTGGCGTCCATCCCCATCCTCCCGTTTGTACCGTGGGTGTCAGTCCATCTCAAATGACGTGCGGGACGCGTACGGCGCCAGCACCGCCACCGCGATTCCTCGCGCGCACATCGTCACCGCGTGGCCCGCTCCAGCACATCCTTCAGCCGCTCCAGGTCCCGGCGATTCGCTCGGCGCATCGCCATCGTCATGAGTGGGGCACCGATGCGCCCGAAGCCTGCTGGCTCGCCGTGGTTCCTCAAGGTCATCTTCGTGCCCGACCCGCCGGCGACATCGCTCCAGGTGTACTCGGTCTGCATCGGGAACGGCCCGTCCGAGGTCCGCATGATGAGGTGCTCGCCAGGTCGGTGGGCGACGATTTCGTACGTGTACGAGAGTCGACGCCCCAAGAAGTGCGCGACGAAGGCGACTTTCGCGCCCTCCCGGAGTCCGGGCGCGCCCCTCCACTCCACAGACTCGATGTTCTCGTACCATTCCGGAGCGCGTGAGGGCTCCGCAGCATAAGCGGCAACCACGTTTCGGGGCGCGTCGATCACGATGCTCGTGACTACATCGACCATGAGTCGGCGCACGCCGGACCTCCGCGCTCACATGAAGGGGCTTTCGTCGGCGGTCGGACCGTATACCGAGGGAACCGATTCGCCGAGCAGGCGAAGATAGACCAGCAGCTGGCCACGGTGGTGGTACCAATGGTTGAGCATGACGGCGCGGAGGAGACCCACGCGCGGAACGGCCATGAGCGTCTGCCCCCCGGCGGTCATCGACCACGTCTCCATCATCTGAGCGTCGCTCCAGCCATTCAGGGCCGCCTTCGCTTCGGCGACGCTCGCGTCGAGCGCAGTCAGCATCTCGTCGCGAGACGTGGCCTCGGCCTGCTGGAAGGTCGGCGGCGTGTCGATCGAGGCCGCGGCGAGCTTGGCCACCGACCCCGGGGTCTGCGCGACGTGAAGTCCGAGCTGCCCGAGGGACATCGACTTCTGGTGCGGCCGCCACGACAACTTACCCGCCGGCAAGCGTTCGAGTACCCGGCGTGTGGTCACTGCTTCCTGCTCCAGCTCCTGAATCATCGGATCCACGATGCGCATGGTCTGTGCTCCTTGAGGTCGATTCGTTGTTCGATTCGCGGCGCCTGCTCAACGCTCAGCCGTGAAGGCATCCACCAGCTGGGTAAGGCATCCGGTCCACCCCTTCGAGTGTTCGTCTCTCTGGCTCTCGGAGGTGAAGCGGGAATGGGTGAGCACGACCTCGGTGTCGTCACCGAGCCGCGTGAATTCGACGGTCACCAGGGTGTCTTCCATCGGCGCGCCTTCCCAGCGCCAGGAAAACGTGAGCCGAAGGTTCTCTTCCAGCTCCTTGTACTCACCGATGGCCACGTGGCTCGAGCCGTCCGGGTGCTTCATCTCGATGCGGTAGCCGCCGCCGGGGCGGACATCGAGCCGGTGGACCACGACCTGGAAGTCGCGGTTGGGTGCGAACCACCGCGCGACCTGCGCCGGCTCGGTCCAAGCGCGATATACGCGCGACGGCGTCGCGCGCACGGTACGCCTGATCTGCAGGGAATGAACGCCGGTGTCGACGGTGGCCATCAGGGCTCCTCGGCGGGAGGGTTGGATTCCAGGTAGCGGTCGAGCGAGTCCATCTGCGCGTTCCAGAAGGCGCGATGCGTGCGGATCCACGCCTGTGCCTCGTCCAGGGCCCCCGGAACGAGCCTGCACCGCCGCACCCGGCCCAGTTTCTCCGTCGTGACCAGGCCCGCATCCTCCAGCACCCGGACGTGCTTCAGGAAGCCTGGCAGTGACATGGCATGGCCGGCCGCGAGGGCCGAGATCGGAGCCTCGCCGACCTGGGCCAATCGCTCGACGATGGCCTGACGCGTGGGGTCCGAAAGCGCTTGAAACGTGGTGTGGACCGACGAATACTTAACCATGACGTTAAGTATTTATCCGAACGCGCCCGCCGTCAAGAAGGGGTCAGCGCAGCTCCTTCCGGACCACCAGCCGGAGTCCCGACCACACCTCGGTCACGGCGCACACCTTCACGTCCACGAAACCGAGGGGCAGCGCGACCTCGCGGATCACGTCCTCCGTCACGTCGGTCGCCACCTTCGAGGAACGCTTCGGCCAGGACACCCAGACCGCGGCGTCCGGCCGCAGGGTCGCGCGGAGCTCGCGGAGCTTCGTCTCCAGCGTCGCGCGTTCCGTCGTGAAGAGTTGGACGATGTCGGTCCTGTTCGAGACTCGACGCACGACCGTCGAATCGGGCGGAAGGGGTCCGAGCACGGCCGAGTAATCCCGCGGCGCGGCGATCAGGTGCAACCGGGTACCCGGCTTGATCCCGAGCTTCTGTGCCAAGGGCGTACCGGAGTATCCAGAGGGCGTCATCGGTTCGGTTTGGAGAGGGGGCGCAATGGATCCGCAGGGCGCGCCAGCGCCGGAGTCGCCCGAAGAGACGGTTTGCGCCCCGAGGCGGCAACTTCCAGCGCGGGTCCCCGACGGGGATGGTCGTGCGCCCGTCCCCTCGCGAATGCGGTCCGCGCGAACGGCGACGACGAGATCCCAACACGAGCTCGAGACGGGTGAGCCGTGAAGGCGAACGGCACTTGCTCGCCCGCCGCGGAAGTGCTGGCGAACGGAGTAGGGTTCCCGGCAGGATTCTTCGATGTCGTCGCCGCCGGCTCCCGGAGCTCCCGCCGCCAAGTCGCGACGCCCATCCGAGGGCCGGAGATGACGACTCGATTCAATCAGAGGAGGGATCGCGACGAAGATGGCGTACGATGAGAAACTCGCTGACCGCGTTCGCGCGGCCCTGGGGCCACGGCCCGACTTGACCGAGAAGAAGATGTTCGGCGGGCTGGCCTTCCTGCTCGCGGGCAAGATGTGTTGCGGCATCACGAACGACGACCTCATGGTGCGCGTCGGGCCGGAGCGTTACGACGAGGCGCTCGCGACCCCACAGGTGCGCCCGATGGACTTCACGGGACGCCCGATGACCGGCTACGTGTTCGTGGGCGCCGGCGGTGTGAAGACCCAGAAGGCGGTGGAGAAGTGGGTCGGGATGGGTGCCGACTTCGTGGGTACCCTGGGCGGCCGAGCGACCAAAGGGCGCCGGAGTCCGCCGCAACGGAAGCGGTGAGCCCCAGGGCGCGCCCCCCCGCCCTGGCTCCGTTGGAGCGGGCCCGAGTATCGTTACGATACATCCCATGCACTCCCCGCAGGGGTATCGTTCGGCCCTTCCGCGGACCACCGGACCATGAGCGGACCCGCCCGACCCCTACTCTTCGCCGCGACGCTCCTGTGCCTCGCTGCTAGCGCGGCCTTCACGCCGCATCCCATCGTCGCCCTGATGCTGGCACAGGCGGAGCGCCCGGTGCTCACCCCGGCAGAACGATGCACGAGCGCCGCGGAGGACGCGACCGTGACGTTCGCGGACGAGGATCTCGCGGCCGCGGTCCGGACTGCCCTGTCCATCGGCCGAGACGCGCCGCTGACGTGCCGCCTCGCCGCAGGCATCACGAGCCTGCCCCGTGTCGGAGCCGTCGAGAGCCTGGAGGGCCTCCAGAACCTCCCCGCCCTCACGTCGATCGACTTCGGCTTCAATGCGATCCGCGATCTCTCGCCGCTCGCCGGACTCACACGCCTCACCACCCTGAGCCTCGCGTCGAACCCCGGGCTCACCGACCTGACGCCACTGTCCAGCCTCACCGATCTGCGCGTTCTCGTGCTCAGCCGTAACCGCATCAGCGACCTCACCCCGCTCGGCACTTTGTCGGAGTTGACCACCCTCGACCTCGACGAGAACGCCATCGTGGACCTGAATCCGCTCCGCACCCTCACGGCGCTGCGGGTCCTCTACCTGTCGGACAATCCTGGGCTGGCCGACCTAACACCTCTGGCCGAGTTGACGAACCTCCGGGTGCTCCACCTCGCCCGCAACCCGATGCTGGTGGACGTGTCTCCGCTCAGTCGGCTCAGCAGCCTGACCGCACTCGACCTGGACGCGAACGCCGTCGCAGACATCGGCGCGTTGGGCGCGCTCACCGAGCTGCGCGTGCTCTACCTGGCCGACAACCCCCACGTGGTCGACCTGAGCGGGTTGAGCGGCCTCACCGGCCTGCGCGTGCTGCACGTATCGGGAAACCCGAACCTCGTCGATCTCCGGCCGCTGGCCTCGCTCCCCAACCTGACGGTGGTCGACCTCAGCAACGACTCGAGCCTGACCGACATCCAGCCACTCCTCGACAACCCGGGCGTGGGCGGAGGGGACGAGGTCTATCTCGAAGCAACTCCAGTGAGCTGCACGGACGTCCAGGCCCTGAGGGCGAGGCGGGTCTTCGTACCGCTCTCGGTGCAGGCCACCTGCCGATGACGCTGGCCGTGCGAGGGCGGGCGGGCCTCGCGGTCGTGGTTACATCCCTCACGACGGCGTGCGCGGGCGCATCGGTTGCCGAACCACGCGCGCCCGCACCGGATCGCCCCCCCGCCACGGAGCTCGAAGCCCTCTACTTCGCCCGGCTCGACAGCGCGCGAGCGCGATACATCGAGGCGGACGTTCGCTTCGTGACGGGGATGATCTCCCACCACGCACAGGCGATCGAGATGGCCGACCTCGTGCCGTCGCGGTCGGCGAACGCTTCCATCCGCACGCTCGCAGCCCGCATCATCAACGCACAGCGCGACGAGATCGCATGGATGGAGCTCTGGCTGCGAGACCGAGACCAGCCCATCCCGATGGGCGGACCCGGGGTCGAGGCGCACGTCCACGAGCACTTGGCCGGCATGATCACGCCCGAGCAGCTCGCGGAGCTGGCCCGGTCGACTGGATCCGCCTTCGATCGACTCTTCCTGACCCTCATGATCCAGCACCATCGAGGCGCCGTCGCCATGGTGAACGAACTGCTCGCGACCGATGGCGCCGTGCAAGCCCCGGCAACCTTCAAGCTGGCTTCCGACATCCACGTGGATCAGACCACCGAGATCGCGCGCATGGAGCAGATGCTCGCCGCGCTCCCTCCAGGAGACCTCCGATGACGACCGCCCCGAGCCATCGTGTGCTCATGTCTCTCGCCTGGGCCATCGCCGCCACCGCGTGCGCGTCCTCCACCTCGAGCCCCGGGGCGACGACGCCCGCAGGCGCGACCTCCGAGCGGCTCCGCGAGGCCGCCGAGACCTCGGCACCCCGCCCAGATCCGCGCGCTGATCTGGCAGCCGGCCTCTTCGACGCCGAAGAGGCGGCTTGGAATCTGCGGCTCGTCTCGAGCACCCCGCCCTCGACCGACTTCGTGGGCGGCACCAACTCCGATCTGGCATTCGCGGGGGATCTCGTCTTCCAGGGGAGTTTCAGCGGCTTCCAGGTCTGGAACATCTCCGATCCGGCGCGACCCACGTTGACCCGCGCGTTCCACTGCCCCGCCTCGCAGAGCGACGTCTCCGTCTACCGGAACCTCCTCTTCGTATCCGGCGAGGACTTCGGCGCGCGGCTCGACTGCGGCACCCAGGGCGTGCGCGATCGCGTGAGCACGGAACGTATCCGCGGCATCCGCATCTTCGACATCACGGACGTCGGGAACCCGCGCTACGTCGGCAATGTGCAGACCTGCCGCGGCTCCCACACGCACACCGTGGTCGAGCACCCCAGCGATCCCGCGAACGTCTACATCTACGTGTCTGGATCGGCGCCCGTGCGCGGCGCACAGGAGCTTCCCGGCTGCGTCGAAGCAGCGGATCCGAACGATCCCAACAACGCGCTCTTCCGCATCGAGGTGATCCGCGTTCCGCTGGCGAACCCCGAGCGCGCCGCGATCGTCAGCTCCCCGCGCATCTTCCACGATCTCGTGGAGCCCCCGATCCACGGGCTGGCACCCGAGGACCGTGCCGAGTTGGACGCGGCGCTCGAGCGGTTCCTCGCGCAGGGGCTCTTCGTGGTGGAGATCGACGGCCAGATCGCGCAGCTGTCCGACGAGCTGGCGATGTTCTGGCTCGACAGCTTGGTGACCGAGCGCGGCGGCAGTGGCGCCCCCACCGCCGCGGATAGCGCGAGACTCCGCACGGACATGCCCGACCTCGTCGCGAGACGGAGAGCTGCTCAGGCGGCCGCGCGCCCCGGTCCCGCGCCTGGACCGACGCAGTGTCACGACATCACGGTGTACTCGGCGATCGGCCTCGCGGGAGGTGCGTGCGAGGGTTACGGACTCCTGCTCGACATCAGCGATCCCGTGAACCCGACGCGCGTGGCCGCCCGGGCCGACGAGAACTTCTCTTACTGGCACTCGGCAACGTTCAACAACGACGGCACGAAGGTGCTCTTCACCGACGAGTGGGGGGGCGGCACGCAGGCGAAGTGTCGGACGACCGATCCGGTGGCGTGGGGCGCGAACGCTCTCTTCACCATCGAAGGCCGCGAGTTGGCCTTCCAGAGCTACTACAAGCTTCCCACCCCGCAGTCCGGGTTCGAGAACTGCGTCGCGCACAACGGGTCCATGCTCCCGATCCCGGGACGGGACGTGATGGTGCAGGCCTGGTATCAGGGAGGCATCTCGGTCTTCGACTGGACCGACCCGAGGAACGCGGTCGAGATCGCATACCACGATCGCGGGCCGACCCAGGCCGACGAGCCCAGCTTCGCCGGCTCCTGGTCCGTGTACTGGTACAACGGGGTGCTGGTCAGCTCCGAGATCGCGCGCGGGCTCGACATCTTCGAGCTGGTCGCGAACCCGCTGCTTACACAGAACGAGATCGACGCGGCCAACACCGTGCGTCTCGACTTCCTGAACGCGCAGAGCCAGCCACGCTACGAGTGGCCCGCCACGTTCGCGCTCGCGCGA
Organism: Longimicrobiales bacterium; assembly: GCA_040081395.1. Lineage (GTDB taxonomy): Bacteria > Gemmatimonadota > Gemmatimonadetes > Longimicrobiales > Gaopeijiaceae > UBA2982. The sequence goes on along the minus strand of JBEBGN010000070.1, from coordinate 7,154 downwards.
GCGTACGTCGACCAGCTCGAGCGGAGCGGTGGGTTGTCCGGTGCGCGCGTCACGTCGACACGTGAGGTGCTACGGGCGGCGGAAGCGGCCAGCGGGGCGGCGCGGCGCGATGCGCTGTCGCGGCTGGCGTCCGAGCTGGAGGGCTCCGCAGGTGGGTCGGGGGATGGTGGGAAGGTTCGCTCGCTCGCGGAGACGGTCAGGACGCTCGCGGGCTGAAGCCAGTCGGGGGTTACGGCCGGAGGGCCGCCCCCTGCAACACGTCCATGGTGTCGTGTACGCTTGTCATATAGTCGTACACACATTACATAGGTGCGCCGGCTGTCCCTCGAACCCTCCCGGGCATGCGCGCACCCTTCCTGGCCCTCGGCACCCCCTCTCTCCTTCTTCTCTTCCAGCTCCTCTCCGCACCCATACTGATCGCCCAGGGCACCGGCGCATCGGTGTCCGTGCTGGCGACTTCGGGCGGTGCGCCAGTGACGGCGGGCACGGTGACCGTTCGCCACGATGCGACGGGCTTCTCGGCCCAGGCTTTGACCTCCTCCGCGGGACGGGCGGCGTTCAACCAGCTCCCGCTCGGCACGTATTCGGTGACGGTCGAGCGAATCGGGCTGCGCACGGAGACGCGCACCGAGGTGGAGCTGATGCTCGGTGGGCGTGTGGCACTCGACATGGATCTGGAGCCGGCGCCCATCGCGATCGAACCGATCGTCGCGGTCGCGGGCGTCGAAGTGCGTGCCCGTGCGCCCGTGAACACGCGCATCGCGGGAGCGACGATGCGCAACCTACCGGCTCAGAACCGCAACTTCACGGATCTGTCGAGCCTCGCGCCGACCATGGGCGCCGACTTTTCGCTCGGCGGCATGCGCACGACCTCGACCAACATCCAGATCGATGGCCTACAGTCGCGCAACATGCTGCGCGGTGGCGAACTGGGGCGCGGCCCCTACACGGTCTCCATGGAAGCCGTGCGCGAGTTCGAGGTCATCACGAACGAGTACGATGTCAGCGAGGGACGCTCGGGCGGCGGCCTCATCCGCGCGGCGACGCAGTTCGGTACCGACGAGGTGCGCGGCTCGCTCTTCGTGTTTCACCGCAACGAGCAGCTCGGCGCCGCCAAGGACTACCTGGGCCGCGGCCGCGACCTCCGGCAGCTCGACCTCTTCCAGTGGGGCGGCGGGATCGGCGGGCCGATCATCCGTGGGAAGCTGCACTACTTCATCGCAGGAGATCGACAGGACTCGAGCGAGCCGCTGGCGATCGCGGATCTCCGCACCGACCGGGACATGATCGAAGCGCAGGTCGCCGCCGACTCGCTGACGCGGTTCGTCGACATCCTGCGTACGACCTACGGGTTGGGCAGCGACCCTCAGGTGGGCGTCTTCAGCCGGAAGCCCATCGCGAATACGCTCTTCGGACGGCTCGACTGGACCCTGAACCGACGTCATCGACTGACCCTGCGGCACAACTACAGCAGCTTCGACAGCCCCTACAACGGCGTCGGCGACCAATACGTGGCGCTCTTCGAGTCGCGTTCGAGCGCGGTGTCGCGGGACAACCAAACGCTTCTGTCGCTTCGCTCGTCGTTCGGCTCGCTGGAGAATGAGGCGAGACTCGGCGTCTCGTTCTCGAGCCGCGAGCTGACCCCCAATTCGCTCCTCCCGCGCGGGTTCGTGCGGGTGAGATCGGCCCTCCCCGATGGCACGACCGGCGACGTGCGCCTCCAGTTCGGAGGCAACCGGCTCGCACCCGAAGCGTCGGGGGAGCGCCAACTCCAACTCCTCAATACGACGTATTGGCAACGCGGCAACCAGCGTTGGACGTTCGGCATCGACAACTCGCTCACCTTCCTCCGCACCTACATCCCGACCGACCAGGGCGGGCTGTTCGAGTTCACGTCGCTGGCCACGCTGGCCACCCGCACGGCCTCCCGGTACGCGCGACAGGTCCCGATCTCCGGCGAGACACGCGCGCGGCAATACGTCCTCGACGCCGGGGCCTTCATCCAGGCCGAGTGGAGCGTGACGCCCCGTGTGACCGCGACGCTCGGGGTCCGCTACGACGTCTCGTCCTACCTGACGGCGGCGCCTCGCAACGCGCAGCTCGAGCAGGTGATGGGCCTACGAACCGATCACGCCCCTACGGACTGGGACAACATCCAGCCCCGCGCTCAGGTGGTGTGGGAGCGCGATCGCGATGTGCTCCGCATCGGGGGCGGCGCGTTCACGGCACAGCCGCACTACTACCTCCAGGCCAACAACATCTTCTTCAGTGGCACTCAGCTCGCGGACCTCGTGCTCACGGGGGGGGCGGTGCCACAGCCCGACTTCGTGGCCTATCGGCAGGATCTCGCATCGGTGCCCGGCGTGCCGACCGGTACCACGCCACCCGCCTACATCAATCTCATGGGCGAAGACTTCGGGAGCCCGACCACCTGGAAGACCGACGTGTCGTATCAGCGTCTCGTGGTCGAGGGTCTGACGCTGTCCGCCTCGGCGTTGTACGCGCGCACAACCGCGAACTATCAGTACTTCGACCGCAACCTCCGGGATCAGCCGTCGTTCACGTTGGCCAACGAGGCGGGGCGGGCGGTGTTCGTGCCTGCCGCCACGATCACGGCCGCGGGCGCGACGTCGGTCCGCAACGCGGTACAGTTCACCCAGTTCACCAACGTCCTCGAGCTCGTCTCGACCGGGGAGACCACGCAGCGCGCGTTGGTCCTGCAGGCGGATGTCACACCTCCGTTCGGCGGTCACCTCACCACGGCGTTCACGTTCAACCGCACCATCGACAACTCGACGTTCAACTGCTGCATCGCGCGCACGGCCTCACTCTTCACTCCGGTCAAGAACGACCCGCGCGACGTGTCGGACTCCGAGGGGCCTTCGGACTTCAACTTCGCGCACAAGCTGACGGTGTATGGCGAGTTGCCGGGCTGGAATGGCCTACGCGTCGGCGCGCGCTACGTGGGCAGCACGGGGCGCCCGTTTTCCCTCGTGGTCAACGGCGACATCAATGGAGACGGGTACAGTGGGAACGACCTCGCGTTCGTGTTCGACCCCAACGACCCCACCACCCCACCGCCGATCGCCGCGTCCATGCAGCGCATCCTCGACAACGAGCAGAGCGTGGCACGCGACTACATCCGTGAGAGCCTAGGCAGGATCGCGGACCGGAACGGCGGTCACGCGCCCTGGGTCGGACGCATGGACGTGCGCGCGGCTTATACGCTTCCGACTCGCGGCCACGCGGTGGAGCTGACCGCGGACATCTTCAACTTCGCGAACCTGTTGAACTCCGACTGGGGCGGTCAGGCGCTCCTGCCCCAGGGCATCTCGGCGAGCAACCCCATCTCGCAGCAACTCCCCCTGCTCAACGTGGTGGGGTTCGACCAGCTGACGCAGACCTATTCCTACACCGTGAACGAAAACGTCGGTGTGCTACGGACGCGCGGCGATCCGTTCCAGATCCAGGTCGGACTGCGCTACGCGTTCTAGCGGGGGCGGGCGGGCCTCAGGGCGCTGCGTCTAACGCGGACGCACCGGCCAAACCACCTGCGTTCGCCACTCGCTGGGATTCGGAGTCGTGGCAGGGTCCGTGATGTAGTCCTCCCAAGGTGCGTCGGAGGGGACGAGTCCCTGCCCTTCGATCCACACCTCGAGTGCAGCGTACGCCTCGTGGAGGGATTCGTACGGTCCCAGGTGCATCGTGACCGCGGCCGGGCCGCCAGGGAGCGTCTGGATCTGCACGTCCCCGCCGGGAGCCAGGCCTGCGGCGCTGGCGATGCGCATAGACGGTTCGAGCGTCACCATGCCCGGTCCGACCTCCGGATACCGCGTGAGCGGATGACCGCTTAGCGCGACGCCATGCTGCTGCGCGTAGGCGAACACGAGCCCGAGTGCCTCACCGATCGTGTTCGCGATCTGCTCGCGCGCGACGCGCCGACGGACGTAGAGCACCGGTTGGGGCGTCTGGTTCTTCTTCTCGATGGCGTACGACATGTGCAGGGTGGTCCTGGGTCGGTAGTGGTAGAGCCCGATGCACGGGCCCGAGGCGCGGATGGCAGCGGTATGATCGGCGGGGCTGGCCGCAGCAGTGAAGCCGCGAGCCCGGTACGCGCTCGGCGTGAGCGAAAATTTGCGCTTGAACGCTCGCAGGAAGACCTCGTGGCTCTCGAAGCCAGAGTCGAGCGCGACTCCCAGGATCGACTGGTCGGTGGTGAGGAGCAGGGCCGCGGCACGTTCCAGGCGAAGGCGCTGGCCATACTGCTTGGGCGTTTCACCCGTGTGGGCGCGGAACGTACGTTGAAAGTGGAAGGGCGAGTGGGCCGCCTCGCGAGCGAGTGCTGCGAGCGGAGCCCGAGTCTCGGGGTGCTCGGCCAAGCGGCCGAGAACGGGCTGGATGTCGCTGAGGGATCTGGTCATGCCGGAGGCATTCTACCTGAGTCGCGACCGCTCGTCTTGACGTTTCTTGCGCTCTAGCTCCTCCATCTCGAGCGCGGCCAAGAGCACGACCGCGCCGCCGCGATCGTCGGCGCCGTTCACCACCGGGCGGTTCATGTAGTACTCGAGCGTCGCCTGCGCCCCGGTGCTGGTGCACACGTCGCGCAGCGTACCGTCCTCAGCCACGCGCGCGAGCACCGCGGACCAAGCGCGCGCAAGGACGGGCGTGAAGCGATCCTGCTCCAGCCACCCGAGGCGGACGCCTCGCGCCATCGCCGCAACCATGAGGGCCGTGACCGAGAGCTCCTGGTAGGCAGTGGGCTGATCGATTACCTGGCGCCAACTCCCGTCCTCGGTCTGGTGCGCAAGGAGTGCGAGCATCTGGCGCTGGTACGCCTCGAGCACGCGCGGCCGTTCGCGCCACGACTCCGGAAACCGCATCAGCGCTTCGGTCATCCCGAGTGCCGCGAACCCATTGCCGCGCCCCCACGCGTGCGCGCCGGTCTCCGCATGGATGAAGAGTCCGTCGGGTCGCTGGAGGCGCTCGATGTACGCGAGCAGAAGCCGACCCGCCGCATCTGCATAGCCGACGCGCGCCCACACGGACGTGGCCATGAACATGTCGTCGGTCCACCCGGTGGCGAAGCGCACGACCGCGCCGGCGCTGTCGGGGACCATGAGGTCGGCCGCGAGCCGCGCGAGGGCGGTAGCGGCGGGGTCGTCATCCGCCGCCCCCGCATCCCAGAACGCGAGATGACCGGCCAGCGCGGTCAGCGAAGGGCGCTCGCCCACCGCGGGCTGCGTCCCCTCGACGAACGGACGCATCTCCCGACGAGGCTTCTCGAGCCAGGCCGGTTCGCCGGTGAGCCCGGCGAGGCGATACGCGCCCGCCCAAGCGAGGGCGGGGATGTAGCTCATGCTCGGCGCGGCAGGATACCGCCCAGCCAACACGCGCGCGACGTCGAGGGGTTCGCGAGCAGACGACTGCGCAACGGCGTGCCCCGGGGCCGAGGCGACCAATGCCGAGAGCGCGACCCAGGCTGCGAAACGCATGATGCTCCCTCTCGGGTGGAGTGGCCGCGCCAGCTTACCCGTCCCGCCGGCCGCGCGCGAGCGGGACCGAGCGCCGGGTTAGATTCACACCCGAATGATCCGACCGCGCGTCACGCACGAGTGGGGTCGCCTCCGCGAAGTCATCGTGGGACGACCGCACTACCGCCTGCCCGATCCCATGCCCGAGGACGGGCGTGCGCAGGTGTCGGAACGCACATGGCGGAGGGCGTGTCGCTTCGCGGGAAAGACACTCGCAGAAGCGATGCCCGCCGACTTCGCACGTTGCCGCGAGCAGATGGACCATCTCGTCGGGTTGCTCCGGGCACACGACATCGGGGTGCACCGCGTACCCCCCTTCCTGCCCCGCGAAGAGGACTACCTCCGCGAACAGGCGCGCGAGTCCATCTTACTCTTCCCGCGCGACCCGCTCCTCGTGGTCGGCGGGCGCGTGATCGAGCTCACGATGCGTGACGTTCACAGGCGGCGGGAACGCTTCCCGCTGCGCCGGCTACTCCGGCGGGTGCTCGCCAGCACCGCGCGGGTGGAAGCCATGCCCGAGCCCGACCCACCCGAGCGGTGCGACGAAGCTGATCCGTTCCTCGACGGAGGAGATTGCCTCTTAACCGGAGACACCCTCTACGTCGGGGCCGCGACCGGGGACTCGACCGAGGCCGGAGTCGATTGGCTGCGGCGCACCCTCGGCTCGAGGCGGAAGGTCGAAGCGGTTCCCTACGACGGGGACTTTCCGCACCTGGACTGCACTCTATGCCTGATCCGTCCGGGCCTCGGCCTTTTCTGCCCCGACGCGATTCCGGAGGGCCCTCCCGCATCGCTCGCGGGTTGGCGCTGGCTCGAAGTGAGCCGGGACGAGGCGATTTCCGGCATGGCCACCAACGGCATCCAACTGGATGCGAACACGCTGGTCCTCGCGGACGGCGCGGACCCCGTCGCAGCCCGGCTGCGTGCCCTCGGTCTGACGATCCACACGGTCCCCTTCGACGCGATCACCAATCTCGGCGGGGGCCCGCGCTGTTGGTCGCAGCCACTCGTGCGCTGGGGCTGAAAGACAAGAGGGTTGCCGACCACGTCGGCCCACGAGTAGCCTGAAGAGTGCTCACGGTCGCGTTCGCGACCGAGCCGACGCAGGTCCACCGTTCCCCCCAGGAGGTACCGTGGCGGATAAGAAGAAGAAGGCGGCCAAGGGCAAGGCGTCCACCAAGTCGAAGAAGGGCGAGCTCTCCATGGCCGACCTCAAGAAGGTCTCCGGTGGCATGGCCAGAAAGGCTGCCCGCAAGAAGGGCTCCTGACCGCGGCATCGTGACCACGAAGGCAACGGCGGCCCGGGCTTCGCGCCCGGGCCGCCGTCGGATTTCAGGGGTCCCGCGCCCGCTCACCCAGCAGCTTCCGATCGAAGTCCTGAGCGGCCTTGAGCTCCTTCACCTCGGCGGAGAGGGACTCGACCTCCTCCTGTAGCAACCCGACCCGTTCGGCGAGGCCGCGCGCGTACGCAGGGTCCACCGAATCGCGACGGATCTTGGCGAACGTGCGCGCGAGAAGCGCGACCGTAACGCCGGCGACCGGGATCATCACCAGCATGATCCCGAAGATGGGGATGAGGACTTCCATGGTTGCGACTCCCTACGCGGCCGCCCCACCCTGGGA
>JBEBGN010000009.1:0-50860 GCA_040081395.1 Longimicrobiales bacterium | reverse complement strand
CCTCAATGCGAGGGGGGGACCGCTGCGTCGCGAGTCCGTGTGGACCCTAGTGGCCACGTCAGCCCGCCGAGCCGGCATCACGAAGAGCGTCTCGCCGCACACGCTTCGCCACACGTTCGCGACCCACCTCATTGAGGGCGGAGCCGACCTAGCCGCCGTGCAGGAGCTACTCGGCCACGCCGACATCTCGACTACGCAGATCTACACGCACCTCGACCGCGACTATCTGCGCGAGGTGCACCGGAAGTACCACCCCAGGGGGTAGCCGTGGTCCTAGCGCCCCGGAGCCACCCGCGCGGCGGTGGACGACGCGTCGATCGCCTGGAAGAGTTCTGCCTGCGTGGAGTTCGTCGTGAGCAGGCGAATCGCCTCGCTCAGTGGAAGATCGCGCTCGGCGAGCACGGTCGCCTCGGCGCCCACGTCGTTCATGCGCTGCGCCACCGCGATGCGGCTTCGCCAATGCAGGTACTCGCGGACCGTGAGGTCATCGGCCAGGTTCGCCGCCAGGCCCCCCGCCACCAACGAGGTCATCAGCTGATCGAACTCGGCATCGGTCACGTCCGCCGTGCTGCTATTCGCGCGGCGCTCGTTGGCGATCTGGAAGCCGAACTCCATGAGACGCTGATTGAGCGGGAACTGGGCCTCGGCGGTCGCGCGCACCAACTCCTGCTCAGGCAGGCGCAGGGTGTCTTCCGCGACCGACAGGTCGGGGAAGATCCCGCCACCGTTCAAGAGCTGCCTTCCGTGCGGAGTCGCCACCGTGGCATACGTAGCGGCGTTCTCGGGCAGTAGCTGGCCCTGGCTGTCCCGCTCGCGCTGCAATGACCGGCCGAGCGGGGTGAGCCAGCCGCCGGTGGTGAACCGGAGGCGGCGCCCATGGGGCAACTCCATGACCGTCTGAACCAACCCCTTGCCGAAGGAGCGCTCGCCGAGGACGACCGCACGGTCGTAGTCCTGCAGGGCACCCGCGAGAATCTCGGCACCGGACGCCGTATAGCCATCGACGAGCACGACCACCGGCAGATCCGGCACGCGCGCAGGCCACTGGTCCGTGAACGCTTCCTTCTCGGGCTCGTCGGCGGAGCGACCGGGTGTGCGCTGGACCGTGCTGGCGAGCGTCGCGCCGGGCTCGAGGAACAGGTCCGCGAGCATGAGCGACTCGTCCAGGAACCCACCCGGGTTGCGGCGTAGATCGATGATCAGGCCCCGCGCATCTTCCATGTTCTCCAGCACGGCATCCATCTCTTCGGCGGCGCCGCGCGCAACGCGGTCCATGATCACATAACCGATGTCATTGTCGAGCATGCCCGACTCGACCGCGGGAACGTGGACCTCGGCGCGCGTGATCTCGAATGCGAGCGGCTCGACGTAGCCCGAGCGGCGCACTCGAACGCGTACTTCGCTACCTGCGGGTCCGCGAATGGAGTCGGCAGTGACCTCCGTGCTCCAGGCCGAGACTTCCGTGTCGTTCACGCCGACGATCACGTCTCCGACGACGATGCCGGCCTCGCTGGCGGGAAATCCGCGAAACACGCCGGTGACCGTGACCTCCTCGTTGAGCAGCGTGATCTGGAGCCCGATCCCGGAGTAGTTGCCGGTGGTCGTCTCCTCCCAGGCATCCGACTCGGCCGGGGTGAAGAGCTCCGCGTAGGGATCGTTGAGGGACTCGATGAGTCCGTCGATCGCGGCTTCCCAGAGGAGGGAGTCGCTGAACCCGTCCATGTGCATGCGCGAGATCGCGCGAACCGCCCCGGCCAGGACCTCGGCCTCCTCCGGCTGGCTCTGGGTCTGCGTTCCCCTGCGCGCGCCGTTGGCCGTCTGGGCCGTGAGCGCAGAGGGAAGGAGCGCCAGCGCGAGGAGCAGGCGGAAGGCAATGCGGTTCTGCATGAGGCGCCCTTGGCTTCGGCGTTGCGGTGCTTGAGCTTTAACCCCCGCGCGGGGAAGCTCGTTCCTCGCCCCCCGAACGGGTACTTTGTCTTGGACGTGCAAGTCGACGTGCAAGAGACGGACCGTCCCCAGGACGTGATACGCCAACCGCGCCCATGAATCAAGACCGAGGGGGTTCACCCCTGCGCGTGGCGCTCGTCCAGTTCAAACCTCGGAAGGGAGACGTTCCGGGGAACCTGGCGCGGATCCGGACGATGCTGGCGCAGCAATCCGCGCAGGCGGATGTCGTCGTCTTTCCGGAGGCCGCCGCCTCGGGGTACTTCCTCGAGGGTGGGGTCGCCGAGGCCGCGCTGAGCACGGACGGTCTGATCGACCTGCTCGGGCCCCCGCCTCAGGACGCCGCGGATCTCGTGATCGGATTCTACGAGCGCTGGAAGCGCAGGCTGTTCAACAGCGCGGCGTACCTGGAACCGGTCGGCGCCTCGTGGGTCGTGCGACACGTGCACCGGAAGATGTTCCTGCCGACGTACGGCGTCTTCGACGAGGCGCGCTTCGTGGAGCCCGGAGTCGAGGTGCGCGCGTTCGACTCGCGCTTCGGGCGCTTCGGAATGCTGAACTGCGAGGATGCTTGGCACTCCCTTCCGGGAACCATTCTCGCCCTCGACGGTGCGGAGTTGGTGATCGTGGTCAGCGCGTCACCCGCTCGCGATTTCACGCCTTCGGACCGTGGCATACCCGCAAACCTCGAGCGGTGGGACCGGGTCGCCCCCGCCATGGCTGTCGAGCACGGCATGTTCGTGGTGGTCGCTCAGTTGGCGGGCTCGGAGGGGGGTAAACTGTTCCCGGGAGGGTCCATCGCCGTGGGTCCCGATGGGGAGGTGCTGGCGCGCGGCCCGCTCCTGGAGGAGGCGGTCACGTATGCCGCCCTCGACGGCAGGGCGATCGATCGCGCCCGTGTCGGCTCGCCTCTCCTCTCGGACCTGGAGCAGGCGCTGACCCCACTGCGTCGATCGCTCGATCGTGTCGCCGGCGAACGCGTCGTTACGGATGAGAGCGAGCCTGGCCAGGACTCGCCCGAGCTGTCCCAGACCCTCGCCGGCCGCGGCGGGCCACTGTCCGCGGACGCGTCGCTCTCCGACCCCGACCTCCTCACGCTGGACATGGGTCTGGTCGAGCGGACGTTGGTGGAGTTCATCCGCGAGGAGGTCCAAAGGCGACGGGGGTTCAAGCGCGTGGTCGTCGGGGTGTCGGGCGGCGTGGACTCGGCGGTCTCGCTCGCGCTCGCATGCCGAGCGCTCGGCCCCGAGAACGTGCACGGATTCCGGCTACCCTACCGGACCTCGAGCGCGGAGAGCCTAGAGCACGGCGCGCTCGCCCTCGAGGTCACCGGTGCAAGGGCGCACACGATCGACATCAGCGAGCCGATCGACCGGTACGTGGAGCGCTACGAGCCCGACATCTCGCCGCTCCGGCGGGGGAACCTCATGGCGCGCCTGCGCGCCGTGATCCTCTTCGACCAATCGGCGAAGATCGGAGCGCTCCCCTTGGGCACCGGCAACAAGAGCGAGAGGCTCCTTGGCTACTTCACCTGGCACGCGGACGACTCCCCCCCGATCAACCCGTTGGGAGACCTGCTCAAGACCCAGGTGTGGGCGCTCGCGCGGCATCTCGGAGTGCCCGACGCGATCGTCGACAAGCCGGCGACCGCCGACCTGGTGAAGGGGGTCAACGACGAGGACGAACTGGGCGTCGCCTATCACGACGCCGACCCGATCCTGCACTGGATGCTTCGTGGCTACTCCGCCGACGAGCTCATCCGCACCGGCTTCGAGGAGCAGGCAGTACGCACCGTCCAGCACCGCCTACAGTCGACGCATTGGAAGCGCGAACTACCCACCGTGGCCGTGCTCTCGTCGAGCGCAATCGGCGAGTTCTACCTGCGCCCGGTCGACTACTAGGGTGGACTGCTAGGAACTCGCCCCGGCCACGCGCCGACGAAGCGACTCGAGCATGGGCAGGGGAGTGAGCTCTCCATCGACGATCTCGGCGAGCTCTTCTTCGCGCTTCCAATGCGCTTCGAGTTCCGCCAACTCCAACTCCAGTAGGTGCTGCTCCGTCGCTTCGTTCACCGCGATCTCGAGGGCGATCCCGCCGGTCCGTTGGATGTCACCGAGGCGCCGCCCGTCGCGCACCACGATCCGCGCGAGATCCTGCGGGGAGCCCGCTTCCTGAATGAGCTTCGCCGCCGATATGACCCGCCGCTCGGACGCCCCGGCAAAATGGTGGTAGGCGAGGATCCGTCGGAGCGTCCGCTCCGCCTGGTCCCCCTGTAGTCGCAAGCCACCGTCCCGATAAGCCCCGCACTTCGGACAGCGCGCGACCACGTCCATCTTGCCCGGGTGCTCTCCGGGGAAGAGCCCGAGCGCTGCGCGATCCGAAAAGGGAATCGTCCGAAATTCGTGGCCACACCCTGGGCATCTCTCTTTGCCATGCCAGGCGGAGCTCCCGAAGCGCAGCCAACGAGCACCGTCGCGGACCGTCTCCTTGCCATGTCCCATGATGAGCCAGGCGCCGAAGAAGGTCATGCCCCCCGTCGCCCAACCACCGAGCATGACCGCACCCGCGGCAACCGAGCCGGCCACCCCCATCTGGTTCCACTTCTTACGCCTCGAGGCCAACTCCCGACCGTACCTCCACCAGGCCTCCTCCGCCAATTGGGCCCGACCCACCCGCACGATCTCGAGGGGGCCCGCCCGGAGCAGCGCGATGTTGTCCGTCTGCGAGAGCAGGTGGGACTTGTCGCGCGTCAGCTTCTCCAGCTCTTCGAGCGCCTCCCAACGGTCCTCGAGCGGGGTGAGCGACCACCGCCGGCACCCGCGACACACCACCCACAGGCGTCCCCGACCCGGGTCGAAGGCCACTCTCGTGCCGTGGGGCAGGTGGGCGAGCTGGTCATTCGGCTCGAAGGGATGCGCACAGACGAGACAGCGAGTGTACAGGATCCCTCCGTTGCGGGCGCCGTGCTCGCTCCGCCGGCCTTACCCTATGAACCGATTCCGGGTCCGACGGGCTCGGCCGAGCCCCGTGGCACTGCCACCTACGGCCGCCCCGGATAGATTCTTCTCCCCGCCCGCACCCCGGCGCACCCATGCTGCTCGTCATCGACAACTACGACTCCTTCACGTTCAACCTCGTCCAGTTCCTCGGGGATCTGGGCGCGGATCCCGTCGTCGTGCGGAACGATGAGCACACGATCGATGAGCTGCTGGAGTGGGCACCCGAGCGCGTGGTGGTCTCGCCGGGGCCATGCACACCGGCGGAGGCGGGGGTCAGCATCGACGTGTTCCGTCGATTCGGTCCGCGGGGCACGCCGACCCTGGGGGTCTGTCTCGGCCACCAGAGCATGGGGGAAGCGTTCGGCGGTCGCACGGTGCGGGCGCACCGCACCATGCACGGAAAGACCGGCTCAGTACGGCACGGCGGGGTGGGCATCCTGGCCGGCATACCCTCCCCGTTCGAGGTCGCCCGCTACCACTCGTTGGTGACCGACGCCTTGGTGCTGCCCCCCGTGCTCGAACCGATCGCCTGGAGCGCAGATCCCGCCGACGAAGGTGAGATCCAAGCCATGCGGCATCGCGAGTATCCTCTCTGGGGAGTGCAGTTCCACCCGGAGTCGCACTTCAGCCAGCACGGCAAAGCGCTGCTCGCCAACTTCATGGCGCTCTAGCCGGGCTTCCCACACTCGGGGCAGAACTTGGGCGTTCCCTCGGCCTCGGCGCCGCAGTGTGCGCACTTCTTCTTCGTGCTGATGGCACCGCCGCACTCCGGACAGAACTTGCCCCCCTGAGTCTTGGCGCCGCACGCGGGGCACTGTGCGGGAGCGGCTTGCGCCAGGTTGCGCTGGCCGAGGTAGTCGACCTCGCGGGCCTTCTGCATCACCTGGTCCTTCGCGGCGCTCGCGCGGGCTGCGGCAATCTCTTCGTCGAGGTCGGGCGCGCACGTCTCGCAGAGCCCCGCCTTCGCATTCCAGCACACCGGCCCACAAACCCAGTTGCCGCAGCGCGTGCACTGCTTGAAGAGCGGGCTGATCTCCTTCACCGCCGCATCCAGAGCCGCGTCGTGTGCGGGTCCCGCCGCCATCGTTTGCAGCGCCTGCGCCGACTGTGCCGCCCGGCCGAAGATGCCCCCGAGCAGGGAAGCCGCCGCGTTCGCCGCAGCAGCCGCGGTGCCGAGCTTGCTCGCCGCGAACGTCGACATGTACCCGTTCCCGCACTTCCGGCAGAAGAACTGGAACTGATATCCGCGCGGCGACGACAGGTCGGTGTAGTTGCTGGTGAACGGGATGTTGGCCATGGCAGAGCTCCGGTGGGGCGTCGACCTCCGGCGGGAATCTGGGGAGTCAAGCTCCACGCCGCCTGGTTCGAGCCCGAAGATGGGGCCGTGGAGGGACCGGGCCGACGGGGCTCGAGGGGCGCGAATCGTTCGTCGCCCGGTTCGGCCGCGCGAGTTCGGCCGTCGATGTGGTTGACCCTCACCCCTGCGCGCCGGTAGCTTGCCGGGCGTGAATTTTTCCACCGATTCGCGCCTCATCCGCGCGCCCGAATCCGCGCTTCTGACGGGTTCCGCTGCTTCCGGCCTCGGACCGTCCCTTTGAGCGGCCGGGTCCTCGGAATCGTCCCTGCCCGGCTCGCCTCGACTCGACTCCCCAACAAGCCGCTCTACCCCGTCCTCGGCCGCCCCCTCATCGAATGGGTCTGGCGCCGCGTGGAGTCCATGAGCGTGCTCGACCACGCCGTGGTTGCCACGGACTCCGAGGAGGTCGCAGAGGTGTGCCGGGCCCTCGGAGCACCGGTCGAAATGACGTCCAAGGATCACCCCTCGGGCACGGACCGCGTGGCCGAGGTCGCGAGCCGTCCCGGCTACGAGGAGTACCCCTTCGTCGCGAACGTCCAGGGGGACGAACCCCTGCTCAAGGAGGGTCACCTGCGCGCTGCCATCGAGTTGGTACGGGAGAAGGGGTGGGACGTGGGCACGTGTGCCACGCCACTCATGTTGGAGGAGGCGCGCACCGATGCGTCCGTCGTGAAGGTGGCGCGGGCCGCGAGCGGACGTGCGCTCTACTTCTCGCGCGCGCCGATCCCCTACAAGCGGGATGGCAAGCCGACGGACGATGAGCTCGAGCGGGAGCCTTTCCTGCGCCACGTCGGCATCTACGCCTACACGCGGGACGCGCTCCATGACTGGGTGGCGCTCGCTCCCTCGCAACTCGAACGGCTCGAGCAGCTCGAGCAACTCCGGCCTCTCGAGGCCGGGCTCCGAATCGGCGTGGCTGTGGTAGCGCAGGCCGACCACGGAGTGGATACAGCAGCGGACGTCCTTCGCATGGAGGAGCGCCTCGGCGAACGCCGAGCCGCCAGCCTGGTATGAGCCAGCACGTGACCAAGTACATCTTCGTGACCGGCGGCGTGGTCTCTTCGCTCGGCAAAGGGATCGCCGCAGCGTCGATCGGCCGCCTGCTCAAGGAACGCGGCCTCCGGGTCACGCTGCAAAAGTTCGACCCGTACATCAACGTCGATCCCGGCACGATGTCCCCCTTCCAGCACGGGGAGGTCTTCGTCACGGATGACGGCGCCGAGACCGATCTCGACCTGGGGCACTACGAGCGCTTCATCGACGAGTCGCTCTCACGGGCCAACAACATCACGACGGGCCGGATCTACCAGACGGTCATCGACAAGGAGCGGCGGGGGGACTACCTCGGCTCCACCGTGCAGGTGATCCCGCACATCACCGACGAGATCAAGTCTGCCATCCGCCGACTCTCGGCCGACCACGACGTCGTCATCACCGAGATCGGCGGCACCGTCGGCGACATCGAGTCGCTCCCGTTCCTCGAAGCCATTCGCCAGTTCCGACAGGATGTGGGGCGCGAGAACGCGATCTTCGTCCACCTCACGCTCGTGCCCTACATCGCGGCAGCCGGCGAGTTGAAGACCAAGCCGACACAGCACTCGGTGCGAGAGTTGATGGAGATCGGGATCCAGCCGCACGTGCTCATCTGCCGGTCGGAGCAGCCGCTCTCCATAGAGATCCGCCGGAAGATCGCGCTGTTCACGAACGTCGAGCCGGAAGCCGTCATCGAAGCGCGCGACGTGGAAACCATCTACGAGGTCCCGCTCAAGCTGAAGGAGCAGAGGCTCGACGACGTGATCCTGAAGCGTCTCGGCATCGAAGCGCCCCAGCCCAATCTCGGACCCTGGACGGAGATGGTCGGCCACGTGAAGAACCCGACCTCGGGTCTGGCGCGCATCGCCGTGGTCGGCAAGTACACGGCGCTGGTCGACTCCTACAAGTCGATCCAGGAAGCGCTCATCCACGGCGGCATCGCCAATGACGTGAAGGTGCAGATCGAGTGGCTCTCGTCGGAGGACTTCGATGCGGGCCAGAGCGTACAGATCCTTCGCGACTACGATGCGCTTCTGATTCCGGGCGGCTTCGGTCCCCGGGGGGTCGAAGGCATGCTCGAGGCCATCCGATTCGCGCGTGAGCATGAGATGCCCTTCTTCGGCATTTGCTTGGGGCTCCAGTGCGCGGTCATCGAGTTCGCGCGTAACGTGTGCGGACTCGAGGACTCACACAGCTCGGAGTTCGCGGAGGACTCCTCCGATCCGGTGATCTGCCTGCTCGACTCGCAGCTCCAGGTCACGACCAAGGGGGGCACCATGCGGCTGGGCGCCTATCCCTGCGTGCTCGCGGAAGGCACGCGGGCGAGAGAGATCTACGGCAGCCCCGAGATCTCCGAGCGCCATCGCCATCGCTTCGAGGTGAACAATGCCTATCGGGATGTCCTGCTCGAACACGGGATGACCGTCAGCGGGTCCTCTCCCGATGGATCCCTCGTCGAGATGATCGAGATCACGGAGCATCCCTGGTTCATTGCCGGACAGTTCCACCCGGAACTCAAGAGCCGACCCACGCGCCCGCATCCGCTCTTCGCCTCGTTCGTCGAGGCGGCAGCGCGCTACGCGAGCTCGGGCCGCTCGACGGCGGCTCGCGAGCCCGCGGGCGTCTAGGAAGCATCGGACCGCGACCCGAGCAGTCATGGGCATGTTCGATCGCTTCACGCTCATTGCCGGTCCCTGTGTGCTCGAGGACGATGCGCTGAACCTCGAGATCGCCCGCGCGCTGGCCACTTGGTCGCGCGACTTCGGCCTACCGGTCGTGTTCAAGGCCTCCTTCGACAAGGCGAACCGTGCGCGCCACGACTCGGCGCGCGGCCCTGGACTGATCGAGGGACTCGACCGCCTCGCGCGCGTGAAGTCCGACACCGGGCTTCCCGTGCTCACCGACGTGCATGAGCCCCACCAGGCCGAGCCCGCGGCCCACGTCGTCGATGCGCTCCAGATTCCTGCCTTCCTGTGTCGGCAGACAGACCTGCTCGTCGCGGCCGGCCGGACCGGCCTTCCCGTCAACATCAAGAAAGGGCAGTGGATGGCACCGGAGGAGATGAGCGGGGCGGTCGCGAAAGCCCGCAGCGCGGGGGCGGCCGAGGTGACCGTGACCGAGCGGGGCACTGCATTCGGCTACGGCGACCTCGTCGTCGACATGCGCACCTTTGCCCGAGTGCGCGCCGCGACCGGAGTGCCCGTGATCTTCGACGCCACGCACGCCGTGCAGCGGGCCGGGCGTGCGGGTGGGTCCAGCGGCGGGGACCCGGAGCACGTGCCTACGCTGGTGCGGGCCGCGGTCGCGGCCGGATGCGACGGCCTCTTTCTCGAGACACACCCTGATCCCGGCAAGGCACCGTCGGACGGGGCGACCATGCTACGACTCGCGGCGGTTCCAACTCTGCTCGCCGACGTGATGGCGATCCGCGGAGCCCTATCCAGATGAGTCGCGTCGATGCCGTGATTCCCGCGGCGATCGCGCAACGGGTGAAGCTCGTGATCTTCGACGTGGACGGCGTGCTCACGGACGCCGGCGTGTACGTCGGCGCCACCGCGTCCGGCGAGGCTGTCGAGCTCAAGCGCTTCGACATTCAGGACGGCGTGGGCATGAAGATGCTCAAGTGGTCCGGGTTGGAGGTGGCGATCGTATCGGGGCGAGTCTCCCAAGCCACCGAGCTTCGTGCGCGCGAACTCGGAGTGGAGTGCTTCCAGGAGCCCGACGCCCGCAAGATACCAGCCGTCGAGGCGCTCGTGGCGCGGTACGGCGTCGCCTGGAGTGAGGTGGCCATGCTCGGAGATGACATCCCGGACCTGGCGGTCCTTCGCCGCGTCGGGCTTCCGGCCGCGGTCGCGAACGCGACATCGCATGTGCGCGAGGTCGCGCTCTGGGAGTCCACCAAACGCGGTGGGCACGGCGCGGTGCGTGAATTCTGCGACGCGCTCCTGCGCGCCAGGGGCCGGCTGGACGATGTCGTCGAGCGCTACGTCTCCGAGAGGAGTGGGGCGTGAGCAACGGCGATGGAGCGCTGCTCGAAGCCGGGCAGCGGGTCCTCGCCATCGAAGCCGCGGCGGTCGCGGCGTTGGTCGCGCGACTCGATGCGTCGTTCGTGCGAGCCTGCCGCCTGGTAGCGGCAGCGGACGGGCGGGTCATCGTCTGCGGCGTCGGCAAGAGCGGGCACGTGGCCCGCAAGATCGCCTCCACACTCACCTCCACCGGGACACCAGCGAGCTACCTGAACCCCGTGGAGGCCCAGCACGGCGACCTGGGCATCGTAGGCCCGAGCGACCTAGCACTCTTCGTCTCCAAGTCGGGGGACGCATCCGAGGTGGGGGCGCTCCTGGCCCACCTGGGCCGCCTGTCCGTGCCCATGGTCGCGCTGCTCGGCAACCCGGCGGGGGAGATGGCCCGCTACGCGACGGTGGTGCTCGACGCCTCAGTGGCCGAGGAGGCATGCCCCATGGACCTGGCGCCCACGGCGTCCACCACGGCGGCGCTCGCACTCGGGGACGCCCTCGCGATGGTCGTCCTGCGCCTCAAGGGTTTCCGGGAGGAGGATTTTGCGATCCTGCATCCCGGAGGCGCGCTGGGACGAAAGCTCTCCGTGCGTGTAACAGACGTGATGGTTTCCCAGGCCTACCCATGGTTGGGAGAAGACGCGAGCATGAAGGATGCGATCGCGCCGTTGGCCCACATGCGGGGCACGGTCGCGATCGTCGACGCACGGCGCCGCCTCGTAGGCGTCCTGACGGCAGGAGATCTCACCCGCCTGATGGAGCGCGAAGCGGACTTCCTTTCCATCCCCGTTGCCGACGTGATGACCCGAGAACCCAAGACGGCCGCGCCCCACGAGCTGGGGTCTGCGGCGGCGAGCCGCATGGAAACGCACGGCATCATGGCGCTCCCCGTCGTCGGTGAGGACGGGCGGCTCGTCGGCGTCGTACACCTGCACGACCTATTGCGGGCGGGAGCCGTCTAGCGTGGCGCGCAGACGCGTGGTTGCCCTGCTCGCCGGGCTCGTCCTCACCGCGTGTGCCGAGGAGCAGGCACCGGTCTCGGCCACCGCGTTCATGGAGAGCATCGACGCGCCGGTCGTCTT
The DNA here is from genome assembly GCA_040081395.1 of Longimicrobiales bacterium. GTDB lineage: Bacteria > Gemmatimonadota > Gemmatimonadetes > Longimicrobiales > Gaopeijiaceae > UBA2982. The sequence goes on along the minus strand of JBEBGN010000009.1, from coordinate 39,429 downwards.
CGGCATGGTCAGCTATATCACGGCGAACGGGGTGCGAGAGGGGCGCGTCCAGGCGGACACGGCATTCACCTTCGCCGACTCCACGAAGGTCGACCTGCGCGTAATGGCCGTGACCTTCTATGACGAGGCGGGGCGGGAGCGCGCGACCGTACGAGGGCGGACGGGGGAGTGGAACCAGGAAACGGACCAGATGGTCGCGCGCGGGGACGTGGAACTCTTCGTCTTCACCGACTCGAGCACGCTGCGGAGCCAGGAGATCTTCTACGACCCGGAGATCGACCGCATCTGGAGCGACTCCGCGACGGTGCGGACGCTGAAGAACGGTACGGAAACCCGGGGTTCCGCATTCGAGTCGGATATCGAGTTCACGAACGTGCGGATCCTGAACGTCCGCGGTGACGCGGGACGCATCTTCTAGCATCCGATGTCACGTCACGCCCCGGTCCTACGCCGAATCTTATTCGGCGCCGCGGTCGCATGGAGCGTGCCGACGCAGGGTGTCGCCCAATCCGGGTGCCGTTACGCGGACGACGGAAACGACGTTCTGAATTCGATCACCGCTGCGGGGGGCGAACGGATCACCTACATCAGCAACCCGCACTTCCTCTGCGAGGACGGCGTGCAGATTTGGGCAGACTCCGCCATCGCCTTCTCGGCCCAGGGGATGTCGCAGCTCATCGGCGCCGTCCGCTACCTCGATGGCGCGCGCGAGCTGCGGGCGGATCAGGCACGGTACTTCTCCGAGGTTGGTCGCCTTCAGGCGCAGGGGCGGCTCCACGTGACCAACACCGAGGACGGTTCGATCATCGAGAACGGTGACCTCGTCTACCTGCGGGAAGCCGATTATCGGGCCGAAGAGGAGATGACCGTGACCACGGGGCGCGACGGCGTTCGCCCCCGCGCCCTGGTGCATCCGCAGCCAACCGACTCGCTTCCGGCCGAGGCCCCCGCACCCTATACCGTGATCGCCGACCGTCTGGTGCTCCGGGGCGCAGGTTACTTCAACGCCACGGGAACCGTCGAAATCGAGCGCGACTCGTTGCTCGCCTTCGCCGACAGCGCAGAGTTCGAAGAGACGAACGACCAACTCGTCCTGGTGGGTTCCGCCCGCGTCGAGAGCGGCGCGTACGACCTGGTGGGTCGGACCATCACGCTCGGCACGGCGCCGAGCGGCACCAACGAGATCCGAGCGTTGCGCGACGCCCTGCTCACGGGGGACGACCTGCGCCTGACCGCGCAGCAGATCGCGCTCTTCGTGACGGACGGCATCATGGAGCGATTGGTCGCCATTCCGCTGGAGGAACCGGCGCTGGACACCGCCGACTCGCTCCCCGCCGCACGCCCGATGGCCACGGCCGAGGACTTCGAGCTCACGGCAGACTCGATCGAAGTGCAGGCTCCGGCCGAGGTGGTCGAGCGCATCTTCGCGGCCGGGTCGGCCCGGAGCGTGTCTCACGCCCGCGACTCGCTCAACGTGGAGGCGCTCCCCGAGTTGGCTCGCTTCGACTGGCTCGAAGGGGACACGGTAGTCGTCTCGCTCCGCCCCGCCGCCGACTCACTGGCCGCTATGTCTGACACCGCTGGGAGTGCCTACGAGGTCGACCGCATCGTCGCGCGGGTGGGGGCTCGCAGTCTCTACCGGCTCCCGCCCGAGGACTCGACCGCCGTGGCAGGCGTGGACCTACCCGCACTCCACTACGTGATGGGGGACGAGATCACCATCGTCATGCGCGACGGGACCGTCGAGGCTATGGAAGTCGTGGGCCAGACGCGGGGCGTCCATCTGGAGCCGCTCGGGACGGCGCGCTCCAGCCAACCCGCGGATTCGGCGACGGCACCAGGCGCCGACAGCACCACCATGACCATGAACGCGCGTCGCCCGTCCGCACCCGGACCCAGCCTGCCGCTACCCGCGTGGGACCCACCAGCCCTAGGAGCCGAGCCGTGGACCCGACGATGAGCCCCGAAGCGTCGACCCCGACCGCACCGACCGAGCCCTCCCCGTTCGCGCCCCCGGCGCAATTGCAGGTCCGGAGCCGCCTTTGGGCGGAGGGCCTCACCAAGTCGTACCGGGGCCGGAACGTCGTGAACCACGTGGACATCGAGGTCCGGCAGGGTGAGATCGTCGGGCTCCTGGGGCCCAACGGCGCCGGCAAGACCACCACCTTCTACATGATGGTCGGACTGATCCCGCCCGGAGAGGGCTCGGTCCACCTGGACGACGAGGACCTCACGCGTACGCCCATGTACATGCGGGCGCGGAAGGGGATCGGGTACCTGGCACAGGAGCCCTCGGTCTTCAGGAAGCTGACGGTCGAGGAGAACGTGCTCGCCATCCTGGAGACCCTCGGGCTCTCGAAGGAAGAGCAGCGCGCGCGCCTCGAGGAGCTCCTGGGGGAGCTGGGCCTGACTTCGCTCCGGAAGAACAAGGCCTACTCGCTCTCGGGGGGGGAGCGGCGGCGGCTCGAGATCACACGGGCGTTGGTGCAGCGGCCCAAGTTCATGCTCCTGGACGAGCCCTTCGCGGGCATCGACCCCAAGGCCGTGGACGGCATCCAGCAGATCGTCCATGGCCTGCGGGGGAGGGGGATCGGGGTGATCATCACCGACCATAGCGTCGAGCAGACCCTCGAAATCGTCGACCGCGCCTATATCATGTACGAGGGAAGCATCGGCGTTACAGGAAGCGTGCCAGAACTCGTCTGGAACGACAAAGTCGCCGACATTTATCTGGGGCCCGCCCTGACGGCCCGTCTGCGGAAGCGGTTCGAGCGACCCGAGGCACCTGTCGACGCCCCGGGTCCGCAGAGCGGGTGAGCTAGCATCTACACGCGGGCCCTGGTGACCGAGGCGAGATGAACCACTTCAGCCAAAAACTCTACCAGAGCGCCCAGCTCCGTCAGGAGATGCGGATCAACCCACGCCTGTACCAGGCGATGGAGTTGCTCTACATGCCCCTGCTCGACCTGGAGCAGCAGATCGCGCAGGAGGTCGCCGAGAACCCGTTCCTCGAGGTGACCGAGGCGGAGACGCAGCAAGAAGTCGAGCTGAAGGACGACACGAAGGACGAGCCCGCGAGCGAGGACTTCGACTGGGAGGACATCCTCCTCGACGGGTTCGACGTGGGCGGGCGGAAGCAGCAATACGAACAGCGGGAAGCTTTCGAGCCCACCCCCGTCGAAACCCGTGACCTCCACGACCACCTGAACGATCAGGTCCGCCTCCTCTCGCTCTCGGAGCGTGAGATGCGCCTCGGGGAGGAGATCATCGGTGACATCGACGACTCCGGCATGCTGGCGTGCGAACTGGCTGAGGCGGTGCGTGGCGTGAACGCATGGCTGGACGAGGTGCGGCCTACTGCGGTTCGGAACGCCGAAGAAATCGCGAACGATGACGAGCGCCAGGCGGAACTCGACGAAATCGAGGCGCTCTTCCAGCCGTATACGCTCGTGGAAGCCGAGCGCATGCTCGGAGTCATCCAAGCGCTCGACCCACCGGGAGTGGGCGCCCGCGACGTACGGGAGTCGATCCTCCTCCAACTCACGCAACTGGGTGAGGGCGACTCGGTCGCCTACCGCATCGTCAGCGATCACTTCGAGTCGCTCTTCAATCACCGTTGGAACGACATCGCCCGGGCGCTGGGCATTTCGCCCAAGGAAGTCCAGGACGCCGCCGACGAGATCAGTCACCTCGATCCCAAGCCAGGGCTCAAGTACGCGGTCGACCCGGAGCAGTACGTCATTCCCGACCTCATCGTCGAGAAAATCGACGGCGAATACATGGTCTTCGCCAACGATACCAGTCTGCCGCGCCTGCGCATCTCGCAGTCGTATCGCGATGTGGCTAAAGACAAGACCAAGTTCACGGGCGAGAACAAGGAGTTCATCGCGAGCAAGCTGAACTCGGCGAACTGGATGATCCAAGCGATCGAACAGCGTCGGCAGACCATGCTCAAGGTGATGAACTTCATCGTGGATCGGCAGCGGGAATTCTTCGAGCGAGGCGTGCAGTACCTCAAGCCGCTCACGCTGCGCGAGGTCGCCGACTACATCCAGATGCACGAGTCGACGGTCTCGCGCGTCACCAACAAGAAGTTCGTGCAGACGCCGCGTGGTGTGTTCGCGCTCAAGTACTTCTTCTCGAGCGGGCTCTCCACCGTGAGCGGTGACGACCTCTCGGCCAGGGCGGTGCGCGACAAGATCAAGGGCATGGTCGACGAGGAAGATCCGAAGCGGCCCCTCACCGACCAGGCCATCGTAGCGATGCTCAAATCCGATGGCGTCCAGATCGCGCGGCGCACGGTCGCAAAGTACCGGGATCAGATGGGCATCATGCCCGCGCGCATGCGCAAGCGGGTGTGAGCATGACCCCGGGACCCTCCCGCCGCGACTTCGCGGTGATCGTGCCGGCGCTCAACGAGGCGCCCGTGATCCACGACCTCGTGCGCGAGCTACGCGCCGCGTTCGAGCGACACCAGCTCGAGGGTGACGTGATCCTCGTCGACGACGGGTCGACTGACGGGACGGGGGACGTGGCCGAGAAGGCTGCGGCCGGTTGGGACCGGTTCCGAGTGGTCAGGCACGGGAAGAATCTCGGCAAGACGGAGGCGATGGTGACGGCCGCGGAGGCGACGACGCGCGGCACGCTGGTGCTCTTCGACGCTGACCTCCAGCACTCGCCGGACGACATACCGCGCTTCCTCGACCGACTCGACCAAGGTTGGGACATCGTCACGGGCCGAAAGGTCGGCGCGTACGACAAGCGAGCCGTGTCGACCCTCTACAACCGTCTCTCGCGAAGGATCTTCGACGTCCCGGTTTCGGACCTGAACTCGATGAAGGCGTTCCGTCGCGGGGTGCTCGACGGCCTCATGCTGCGCCACGACTGGCACCGGTTCTTCGTGGTGCTCGCCCACGCGCGGGGAGCGCGCGTGACGGAGATCGACGTCGAGCTCCACCCACGCAGGGCGGGGGAGTCCAAGTTTCAGGGGCCCTTCCGCATACTGGTCGGCCTCATCGACCTGATCTCGGTCTGGTTCCTGCTCCTCTTCTCGCGCAAGCCGCTGCTCCTGTTCGGCGGCACCGGACTCTCGCTCGCCGCGCTCGGCGTGCTGGTCGCCGCGGTGACGGTATATCTGCGCTTCGTGCACCCCGCGATCGGGTTCGACCCGTACATTCCGCCCATGGGGTACCGCCCGCTGCTGTACCTCGTGATGCTCCTCGAGACGCTCGGATTCCTCCTCCTCGGATTCGGACTCGTTTCGGAGCAGGTCGCCGAAGTCCGCGACGAGCTCGAGGCACTCCGAAAGCAGGGGCGCTGACGGGTGTCTAGCCGCGTTCTGGTCGTCATCGGGACACGCCCGGAGGCGATCAAGATGGCGCCGGTGGTCGAGGCGCTCAGGAAGCTCGCACCGGAAATCGAGACGCGGGTTGCGCTCACCGGGCAACACACGGCGCTCGTGGATCAGGTGCGCGACGTATTGACCCTGGAGTCGGACGACAACCTCGGCGTGATGCAGCCGGGGCAGTCCCATTCCGACGTCGTCGAGCGTGCCCTCAAGGGTCTCGGCGAGGTGATCCGCAGGTGGGGCCCCGACGTGGTCCTAGTCCAGGGCGACACGGCGACCGCGCTCGCGGCGTCGCTCGCGGCGTACTTCGAGCGCGTGCGCGTCGGGCACGTCGAAGCCGGACTGCGCACGTCCGACAAGTGGGCGCCGTTCCCGGAGGAGATCTTCAGGCGGGTCGCCGATGTCGTGGCCGATTGGCACTTCGCGCCGACCCGGCGCGCCGTGGAAGCGCTCCGTCGCGAGGGTGTGCCCGAGACGCATATCCACCTCACGGGCAACACAGTCGTGGACGCACTCAGATTGGTCGCGGGCCGCGAGCGCCCGATAACCGACCAGGCGCTGCGCTCCGTTGTCGACGACCGAGCCTCTCGCCTCGTGCTGCTCACGGCGCACCGACGCGAGTCGTTCGGCGAACCGTTGCGTCAGGTCTTTCACGGGGTTCGCGCCCTCGCCGACCACGTCCCGGACGTGCGCATCGTGTATCCGGTGCACCCGAACCCGAACGTCCGCGAACCCGCGTTGGAGCTGCTGTCGGGTCACCCTCGCATTCTTCTGACCCCCCCGCTCGACTACGCTGACCTGGTGACGGCCCTCGAGCACGCGACCCTGGTCCTGACGGATTCCGGCGGCATCCAGGAGGAAGCCCCGACGTTCGGCACCCCCGTGCTGGTGCTTCGTGACGTGACCGAGCGTCCCGAAGCCATCGACGCCGGCGTGGCCGAGATCGTCGGAACGGACGCGAAGCGCATCGTGGAGCGGGCCGTCGCGCTGCTGGCCGCGGGTCCACGCGCCCGAGTCGCCAACCCTTTCGGGGATGGCAAAGCGGGGGAGCGCATCGCGGACATTCTCGCGGCGGACCTCCTCGGTCGCCCACGCGCGACCCGAGACTGGCAGCCGTGAAGATCCTGATGCACTGCGTCTACTTCCCGCCCGAGGTAGGGGGACTGGAGAGCCACATCTTCTATCTCTGCCGAGGCCTCGTCGCCCGAGGCCACGATGTGCACGCCGTCACGTCGCGATCCATGCCCGGGCTCCCCGACCACGAGGTCATGGACGGCGTGAGCGTCTGGCGCACCTGGATGCCCTCCCGCAACACGCCGGGGTGGGCCGCCCACGCCGTCTTCTCCATGCCGCGCTTCGGGGCCCTCGCGGCGGACGCAGACGTCCTCCACGCGCAGGATATCGCGGGAGTGCTTCCGTGCATGTTCGCGCAACGGGTGAGGGGCGCGCCGATCGTGACGACGTGGCACACGAGCCACTTCCTGCAACGCGCCGGCTCGCCGTTCTGGCGGCCCCTGTTCCGCGAATACCTCCGGGCGGCAGACCACAACCTAGCCGCGAGCGCGGAGATCGCCACGGTCGCCGAAGGGATCGCGCCCGGCACTCGCGTCGAGGCGCTCACCAACGGGGTCGACACATCCCGATTCCGGCGCGTCGCCCCGACGCTGCCCCCACCGCCACCCGGCCGCCGGAGGGTGGTGGTTCCGCGCCGCCTCTTTCCGAAGAACGGGGTGGAGTACTTCGTTCGCGCCATGCCGGAGATCGCGCAACGCATCGACCTCGAAGCCATCGTCGTCGGCGACGGCCCCGAGCGGGCGGCGCTCGAGAAGCTCGCCTCCGATCTCGGCGTGTCGGAGCGGGTCCGCTTTCTCGGCTCGCGCCCCCACGCCGAGATGCCCGGGCTGTTGTCCTCAGCAGAAGTCGCCGTGTTCCCCTCGCTCATGGAAGCCACCTCCGTCGCCGCACTCGAGTCGATGGCCTGCGAGCTTCCTGTCGCGGCCTCGCGGGTGGGGGGGCTGCCTGAGATCGTCGACGACAGTGTAGGCGCGCTCTTCGAGCCCGCTGACCCGCACGATCTCGCCGGGGCGGTCGTGCGGCTCCTCTCGGGAGATGGCGCGCAGAACGTCGGGCGCGCGGCGCGCCGCCGAGTCGTGGAGCAGTGGAGCAACGAACGCCTCGTCGACCGGCATGTCGCGATCTACGAAGACGTCATGGCGCGACGGAGAGCCGCCTGATGGCCAGACCTGGAAAGAAGCCCCCCGCGGCGCCGGAAGCCGCGCCGACCCCGGGGATTCCCATGTGGGTGCCCCCCGCGGTGTTCATCGGGCTCACGCTCCTGATCTTCCGGGACTTCGTGTTCAGCGACCGGATGCTCTTCGGCGGCGACACGCTCGGACTCGGCTACGTCGCGCGCGCCTTCTACGCGCATGCGCTCACGGAGCTCGGCACCTTCCCGAGATGGGCGCCGGACATTCTGGGGGGCACACCCTTCCTGGAGGCGCTCTCCGGTGGGGACTCGCTCTATCCGCCCTCGCTCCTGCTCCTGCTCGTCATGGAGCCGTACCGGGCGCTGGGGTGGAAGCTCGTCCTTCACGTCGCGGCCGCGGGCTTTTTCATGTTCGGCTGGGTGCGCGCACTCGGTGCGTCGCGTCCCGCCGCGCTCGTAGGCGGCACAGCATACCTGCTGGCCCCCTACCTCGTGAGCCTCGTCTACCCGGGGCACGACGGGAAGCTGTTCGTAACGGCGCTCGCGCCCCTCCTGTTCTGGGCGGTCGAGCGGCACTTCCAGCGCCCGTCCCCGCAGGCGTTCGCGGCTGTGGCGCTCGTGATCGCGCTCGTCATCTATACGACGCACTTCCAGATGGCGTATTTCCTCTTCGGAGCCGTGGGGCTGTACGCCATCCTGCGAACCGTCGAGACCTGGCGCGGCGGGCCTGGAGGGGAGCCGGCCACGGCCGAGCCGGCCGGCCGAGGCCGGGTCGCGGGTGTGCGTTTCGCGCTCTTCCTCGGGGCCGCCGTCGCTGGCGCGAGCGTCGCCGCCGTGCAACTCCTGCCCGCGGTCGAGTACGTGACCGAGTCCTCACGCCGCATCCAGACGACACGCGACGCAGCGCAGGAGAGCGGAATCGGGTGGTCGAGCTCCTGGTCGCTCCACCCTGAAGAGGTCGTCTCGCTCGTCATCCCAGAGTTCGCCGGGAACAACTCGGGGGGCGCCGACTGGTCGCAGGGTTCGTATTGGGGCCGCAACGTCACGCGGGACAACCATTCCGGGGCAGGGGTGGTCACTCTCCTGCTCGCGATCGTGGGGTTGGTCGTCGCGGGCCGGCGGGCACAACGCGGGTTCTTTGCCGGCCTAGCCATGCTCGCGCTCCTCTTCGCGCTCGGGGCACACACACCCGTTTGGCGGCTCTTCTACGAGGTCGTGCCCGGCATCCGTCTCTTCCGGGCACCGGACCAGGTGATGTTCCTCTTCGCCTTCTCGGCCGCGACGCTCGCCGCTTTGGGGGTGGACCGCGTACTGGCCCAGGGGGCGAACGACAAGGCCGCAGCGGGAATCGCGCGGGCACTCTGGATCTGCACGGCAGCCCTCGGCGCGCTCGCCCTACTCGCCGCGTCCGGCGGGCTCACATCGATCTGGACGACCGGCATGTACGCCGACATCGACCCGGCTCGCCTCGAGCGGCTCGCAGCCCTCGAGCCATTCATCGTCCGTGGCGCGTGGACGTCGTTCGGACTCGCGCTCGCGGCTGCGGTGGTGGTGTGGACGCACCGCCGCGGTCATATGCCCGCGGCCGCCGTCGTGGGGCTGTTCGTCTTTCTCGTGGCGATCGACGAGTTCCGCGTGTCGAGCGGGTTCATTCGCACGCTCGACTTCCAGCAGTGGTCCGCGCCCGATGGCAACATCCAGGCGATCCTGGATCGCGAGCGGGGCTCGACCGAGCCCTACCGGCTTCTCTCCTTCGCGCAGCAGGGACAAGACGTGCATCCGGCCCTGCACGGCATCGAGCTGGCGGGGGGGCACCACCCGAACGACCTGTCGCGCTACCGAGAGCTGATCGGGATGGTGGGGTCGGGGCTCCCCCAGAACCTACTCGACACCGATATCCGCCGGCTGCTGAATGTGCGGTACGTGCTCTGGCCGGATTATGAATTCGGGCAGTCGATCTCGGGCATGGAGATCGTGTCCCGCACGGCCCTGCAGAACGGGACCCCCTACGAGACCATTCTCTCCGATCCGGGGCTCCCGCGCGCGCGGCTGGTCGGGGGTGCGACCGTGAAGTCGGACGACGAAGCCGTGCCGTACATGCTCTCGGACGCCTTCGACCCCGAGCGGGAGGTGGTGCTCGCGGAGCCCTCGCCCATCGCGCTCGACGGCGCACCCGCCGGCGGAACCGTAGTGTGGCAGTCGCGCTCACCCAACGAGCTCGTGCTCTCCGTGGCGACCGAGAGGCCCGCGCTGCTCGTCGTGGCCGACAACTGGTTCCCGGCCTGGCGCGCGACCGTCGATGGCGCGGACGCGCCGGTGCTGCGCGCGTATCACACGCTGCGCGCCGTCCCCGTGCCGGCGGGCAACCACGAGGTGGTGATGCGCTACCAGTCGGCGGCGGTATCTCGAAGCCTTTGGATCAGCATGCTCGCTCTCCTGGGCCTCATCGGGGCGACCGCCGTCGCGACCTGGCGTCATCGGCGCGCGGGGAGGGAGCCCTGAACAAGTGGCTCGTCCGGGGCGGACAGCTCCTCCTGACCGTAGCCGTCACGTGGATCATTCTCGACCGGGTCGGGCTCGGCCTCGACGAGTTGAGCGAGGTCGATCGGGCACTCTGGCTCCCTGGGCCGGTGCTGTTCACGGTCGCCTCGGCGCTTCTACTCGCCGGGTACTTCGTGTCCGCAGGGATCTGGGGACAGATCGTGCGCGAGCTCGGGGGTCCGAGCGTCCCGCTCGCGGATTCGGTGCGCATCTTCATGATCGCCAACCTCGGTCGCTATGTGCCCGGGAAGGTCTGGCAGATCGCCGGGCTCGCAGCCCTGGCCAAGGGGAAGGGCGTGCCCGCCGCTACCGCCGCGGGAGCGGCGGTGCTCGGACAGGGCATCGCCGTGATCGCCGCCGCAGCGGTGGGTCTCGGCGCCGTGTTGCGCGCACCCGAGCCCTACCCGCGTTGGGGACTCGTCGGAATAGGGCTCGTGCTCGTAGCGGCGCTCCTGCTCGCCGTGCCGACGCTGTTTCGGCGGCTGGTCGCGATCTGGTTCCGCCTCACGCGGTCGGAGGCGCGCCCCGAGGTCGGCGGCGTGCACGCGCTCCGCTGGCTCGGACTCTACACCGTGAACTGGGCCCTCTATTCGGTCTCCTTCCTGGTCCTCGCCCGCAGCCTGGGACTCGCCGGGGACCCCGTCCCGATCGCCTCGGCCTTTGCCGCGGCTTATGTGCTCGGATACGCGATGGTCTTCGCGCCCGCGGGCCTGGGCCCTCGTGAGGGCTTCCTCATCATCTTCCTGACCCCACACATCGGCGCGGCGCCCGCAGGCGTTCTCGCCATCGTCGCGCGCGTCTGGACCACCCTGGTGGAGGTGATTCCCGCAGGGATCTTCTGGTTCGGGCACGTCGCTCGCACCAGGGAGACCAAGGAACCGGGGGAGGTGCGGGCGCCATGAGAGGCACGCGCTTCCTGGTCATCGTGCCGACGTACAATGAGCGAGAGAACCTACCGCGGAAGGTCCCCCAGATCCTGGCACAGGACGGGCGCATCGACGTGCTCGTCGTCGACGACGGCTCCCCGGACGGAACCGGCGACCTCGCCGACGCGATGGCGGCCGCCGATCCGCGCGTCCACGTGCTCCGCCGTACCGCCAAGGACGGTCTGGGAGCCGCCTACCTGGCCGGGTTCGCGTGGGGTCTCGAGCGGGGGTACGGCCTCCTCTTCGAGATGGACGCGGACATCTCCCACCCACCCGAGGCCCTGAGCCGGATGATCGAGGCGTCCAAGTCGCACGACGTCGTGATCGGCTCACGCTACGTGGGCGGTCGAGTAACGGTCTCCAACTGGCCCATGAGCCGTCTGCTCATCAGCTACTTCGGCTCCTGGTACGCGCGGATCATCACCCGCATGCCGGTCCGCGACGCCACTGGCGGTTTCAATTGTTGGCATCGCAAGGTACTGGAGGCTGTAGGCCTAAATCGCATCCGCTCCAACGGTTACGCCTTCCAGATCGAGCTCAAGTTCAGGGCCTTTCGTAAGGGATTCTCCATGGTGGAGGTGCCGATCCTCTTCACGGAGCGGGACACGGGAGAGTCGAAGATGTCGAAGCGGATCGTGCGCGAGGCCATCTGGCGCGTGTGGTGGTTGAAGGTCCAGGACCTCTTGGGGCGCCTGTAGGCAGCGGCCCCCGTGAGCGAGCGGCCTGCGGTCCCCAGGATCGGGAAGGAGCACTACGACTCGAGCGAGTACTTCCTCGGAGAAGGGGCGGCGCACCTCGCCGTCCTCGACAGCCCCTTCCAGCGCTACCGCGTCGCCAAGGTCACCGAGCTCGCCGCGCCCCAGCGCACCGACCGGGTCGTCGACCTCGGGTGCGGGTGGGGCACGTTCTGCTTCGCTTTCTCGGAGCGCGTGGCCTCGATCGTTGGGGTGGACTTCAGCGAAAAGTCGATCCAGCTGTGCCGCAAGCGGCTCGCAGAGTCTCCGCACCCCAACGTGTCCTTCACGTGCGCCGATGGCGGCGCCACCGGTCTAGCCGCCGGAGCGTACGACCTCGTCCTCGCGGCGGATCTGTTCGAGCATCTCTATCCAGACGACTCGGCGCGCGTGGCTCGGGAGGCGTTCCGGCTGCTCGCCCCAGGAGGGCGCTTCGCGACCTGGACGCCCCACCGCGGACACCTGCTGGAGGTACTCAAGAACCGCGACATCCTATTGCACCGGGACATCACCCACGTCGACTACAAGTCGATGGAGCAGATGAAGACGTTGCTTTCCGACGTCGGATTCACCATCGAGAGGGCGTATTACGCGGAGTCGCACCTTCCCGGGCTGAGCACGATCGAGCGGGTGCTCTCGCCGCTGGTACCGCTGCTCCGCCGCAGAATCGCCGTGCTGGGTAGGAAGCCCGGCCTGGCCTCTGCTGCTGGCTAGGGGAGGGGGGCATGGGCTGGGAGATCGAGCGACGCTTTCTCGTGCGGGTGCCGCCGAAGGGGTGGCCTCCGCCCGAGCAGGGGTACCATTTGAAACAGGGGTACATCCGCCACGGACACCCCTCTGTCCGCATCCGCACCGGGGAGCCGAGAGGCCCCGTGCTCACGTGCAAGGATGGAACCGGGGTTCGACGCTCCGAGGTCGAGGTCGTCGTGACCGACGAGGTGGCGGAAGCACTCTTCCGGGCCGCCGGAGATCATGTCCTCGAGAAGGTCCGCTTCCCGATCGGTGCTTGGACCCTGGATCGGTTCCTGGGGGACCTCGAGGGTCTGGCGCTTCTCGAGATCGAGCTAGAGTCCGAGGATCAGGCGCTCCCGAACCCCCCGAAGCACGTGCAGGTTCTCAGTGAGGTGACCGACGACAAGCACTTCGTCAGTGGTCGCTTGGCAGCCCTGGATCCCAAAGAGAGGCGCAAGATGGTGAAGAAGGCCTACAGGGAGGTCGAAGAGTGAACCGAACCCTCGTTCGAACACGAGTTTCGCTCCCGGCCGCGCTGCTGACGGCGGGATGCACGCTCATCGGGGCGCCTGCGACCGTGGTCCCCACGCCGCCTCCGGGACTCGCCGCCATTGGCGACCCGGTCCCCTACGACCAACCCCCGAGCGCGCGCGGCAACATGGCCGAGTACGAGCAAGGAGGGCGCACCTACCGGGTGCTCGACAGCTCGTACGGGTACGACGAACGCGGTCTGGCCTCCTGGTACGGTGAGGAATTCAACGGTCGGCCGACCAGCAGCGGTGAGAGCTTCGACATGTACGCGCTCACCGGGGCCCACCGTACGCTCCCGATCCCTACCTACGTGCGGGTCACCAACCTGGCGAATGGCCGCTCGGTCGTGGTGCGCGTGAACGACCGTGGGCCCTTCCGAGATCCCGACTCCCGCATCATCGATCTGTCCTATGCGGCCGCACTTCGGCTCGACATGGTACGCGAGGGCACCGCTTCGGTCAGGGTGCAGGCGCTCGAGCCCTGGCAGTATCGGGTGCGGTAGGGGGTGGCTGAGGAGCGACGGGGCCTGATTATGCGCGGGAAGCACCCCTAGAGCTCACTCCTCCACAACTTAACATAATACATATTATACGAAGCTCCGCAGATTGGTCTAAGCCGACGAAATCCCAACCCTAGGACCTGCGTACCGCGCGGCGCTCAGGCGCTCGTCGCGGTCCTCAACTCCTCGATGCGCATCTCGAAGAGCCCACGAGCCGGATCGTCCGCTTCAAGCTCTTCGAGGGCGCGCTCGTACAGTTCGCGCGCGCCTTCCACATCCCCGCGGGCAGCCCGGATGCGGCCCGCGGCCGTCAAAGCGGCACGGATCTCGAAGTCGAGGTCGGAGCGATCCGCAATCGACAGGTAGATGCGCTCCGCTTCCTCCGGCTGGTTGTCCTGCTCCAAGGCGGCCGCGAGGAGCGCCGCCGCTTGGAGCTCGAGGGGCTCGTTGGGCGACTCGCCCAGGGGCCGGAGCACCGCCAGGGCCTGCTGAGGACTCCCGTCCCGCAGGTACAGATCGCCCAGGAGAAGCCGCGCCTCAGGACCGTACGCCGTTCCGCCGAAGCGCTCGATGAAGGTACCGAGCTCCGTCCGCGCACCTTCGACGTCCGCCATGGCCACGGTCTGGTAAATCAACTCCAGCTGTTGGGCCGCCTGCTCCCCGAGAGAGCGTTGGTAGCTCCGGTAATAAAGGAGCCCCGCCACGCCGATCGCGAAGACCACCGCGAGCACGGTGAGCAACTGCTGGTTGTTCTCGGCCCACTTACCGGCGTGGAACACGCGTGCGACGAACACATCGTCGGGTTCGCCGGAGTCTTTTTGCGTCCTGCGGGACGCGGGATGTTTCTGCGACATGAGGTCGGAAAGATGACTCGGGAAGCGGGAACCGTCTACTCGGCGCGCGGTTGGGCGGACGGGTGGTACCCGGCGTGGGCGAGGAGATCCCGCGGCCGTTGGAGGGTCAAGCACCCGTCCGGTCGCGACGCCAGGATCCCGTCGTATAGCCAATCGTTGAGCAGGGTCGTCACGGTGGCACGATGGGAACCGGCCAGGTCGGCGAGAACCTGATGGGTGAGCTTCTGGGTGATCTGGATCCCCCTCCCCTCGGGCTCCCCACAGCGTTCGCCCATGTCGAGGAGGACCTCGGCCAGCCGCTGCGCCGCGCTGGGTCCATGCGACCCCCCCTGGGCATGCCGGAGGCGGTGTAGCTCCCGCTCCATCCCTTCCAGGTAGGCATCGAGACTGGTCTTTGCGGTCTTCAGCCCATGCAGCACGCCCCCTTTGGGGAGTGGATGCACGACGCAGGTCGCGCCCGTGATCGCGCCGTAGCGGCGACGGCCCTCGGTGAGCGCCTCGTCGCCGAAGATCTCCCAGGGAAGAGCCACGCCTACGGTGCGCTCCGGCAGACCGGGCTCCATGCCCGGAAGCACCAGCCGCATAAACCCCGCGCGGACGAGATAGACCTCCCGCGCCTCGTCGCCAGGCCCGTAGAGCGATCTGCCTTTCGTTATCCGCATTCCTTCCGACTTCTTCACGAGCCGGAAGAGCTTCCGGTCGCGCGGAGGGTTCAGCCGGAACGGCATCTCAGCTCGCGTGCACTGGCGGGCGTGACACGGACTCGAGCGCCGGGTGGAACGCGAGCGCGAGCGCGAGGAGGATCACCGGCATGCTCAGCAATGCCGCAGCATAAGGGCCAAGAGCGTCGGCGACCGCGCCGGTCCCGAGTACGCCCACGGAGCCGGTCGCCCACGCGAGCCCCATCACGATCCCTGAACTCACACCCGCAGCAGAAGGCAGACACTCCTGCGCCATGACGACGAGGGGCGGCAGCGTCGCGAGTCCCAGGAACCCGGCGGTCGCGATCGCAACCAGGCCGAGAGCGCTGGTCGGGCCGAGCCACACCGCCGCGAGGTGAGCGGGGAGAGCTGCGAGGCAAAGCCGCACGAGGAGTGTGCGTCGGTTCATGTGGTCCGCGAGCAGTCCGCCCATCACCATGCCGAATGACTGCGCGCCGAGGTAGACGCTCAGCGCGACCGCACCCAGCGTCTCGCTGCCCCCACCCTCGGCCACGATGATCGGCTCCATGGTCAGGAAGCTACGCTGCACGAACGACATCGTCGCGCTGATGCCGAACATGAGCCCGAGCGGCCCACGCAGTTGCGCGAGGACGGCACCGGGCGGCGGCGGAAGCGCGGCGCCGTGACGGTCGTCTTCGTCGCGCGGAAGACCCAGGAAGATCAGCGGGGCGAAGGCCAATGCGGGGATCATGGCCACCCAGAGGCCATCGAGCCCTCTCCATTGCACGATCCACACGGCGGCGAGGGGCCCGAGCGCGAATCCCGCGGCGCCTCCGAACGCGAACACCGAGTAGCGTCGCCCGGCCCCCTTCCCCTCTCCCACGCGCGCCGCGTACGACGCCCCCGGGGGGTGGAACGCCGCGTTCCCTATCCCAGCGAGCATGAGCACGAGGATGAGCGCGCCGAACGAAGACGCGAACCCGATGGAGCCCACCGCGACGCCCGCCAGGAGCGGGCCGAGCACGGTGAACGCGCGCTTCCCGAAGCGATCGGCCAGATAGCCCATGAGCGGCTGCGGGAGGGAGCCGGAGATCCCGTAGGCGACCGTGAGCGTGGCAGCCATCGCGATGGAGATCTGGAACTCGTCCATCAGCCGAGGCAGGAGCGGCGGCAGGAACGACGCATACGCGTCTGTGAGGCCGTGCGCAAAGGCCACCACGAGTGCAATCCTGAGCGCGGAGCTCGGCGGAGCGGATCGCTCCCTGCGTTGGGCGACAGTCTGCACGGGCGTGGCGTGCTCCGGAGCGTTCGTTGGAGTCCACACGATAACCGGCGCCTGGGCTCGCGACCACCGCCCCTGGCGTGCGCCGACCGCGAGTGACAAGCTGGCTCCCCATGCGACTCTTCTTCACACTCGGCTGCGTGCTCGCAGCGCTCGGCGTCGGCCTCGGCGCCTTCGCTGCGCACGGCCTTCGTAGCATCCTGAACGAGGCCGACCTCGACACCTTCGAGGTCGGCGTACGCTACCAGATGTACCACGCGTTCGCGCTGCTCGCGGTGGCCTGGGCAATCGAGCGATGGGGCTCCCAAACGGCCGTGATGGCAGGTTGGGCCTTCGTCGTGGGAATCGTGGTCTTCTCGGGCAGCCTTTACATGCTCGTTCTCACGGGACCACGCTGGCTGGGCGCGATCACGCCCATCGGCGGCGTGGCGTTCCTGGTCGGGTGGCTGCTGCTGGCCTGGACCGCCTTCAGGAGTTAGGAGCGCTGATGCGTCGAGTACGTGACTCGTCCGGAGGGCAGATGCGGCCGGGAGCTCGAACTCGACTGTGCACGGCCCTCGGCTGTCTGCTGCTCGCATGCGGAGGGGACGGGCCGACGGGGCCTGCGGAGGTGGCCGATATCCTCATCGCCCCGGATCCGGCCACGGTGCGCGTCGGAGAGACCATCACGCTCCAGGCGACTCCCAAAGACCAGTCGGGGAACACGTTGAACGGGCGTGACGTGACCTGGACTTCAGTGAACGCTTCCATTGCGTCGGTCTCCACGACGGGGCTCGTCACCGGCGTCAGCGAAGGCACGGCCGACGTGTCGGCGGTCGTCGACGGGACCGTCGAGACGCTGGCGGTCACAGTGAGCCCGGCGCGCATCGTCAGCGTGGACGTGCGCCCGCTCGTGGGCCAGGTGCTCGTCGGTGCGACCCTCCAGATGACCGCTACGCCGAAGGGTCCCGGCGGCATCCCACTCCCCGGCCGAGTCGTCCAGTGGAGTACGCTGCATCCGACCATCGCGACCGTGACCCCGAGCGGCCTCGTGACCGGGCTCGCCGGAGGTACCTTCACGGTCGTCGCCACCGTGGAGCAGCAGACGGGCAGAACGGATCTCGTCGTGGTCGATCCGACCGCACCCCGCGTCGTCTCGATCGCGCCCTTCCCCCTCGTCGAGGGCCAGAGCGCGACCCTGACGGGCCTGAATTTCGGAGCGACCCCAGGCGAGAGCTCGGTCACGGTCGATGGGTTCGTCGCCACGGTGACCGCGGGGAGCACGACCAGCCTGACCATCACGGTACCGCCGATGGGGTGCCGCCCCGCACGCTCGGCATCCGTGCAGGTGACCGCGGGCGGGAAGTCGGGCTCGCGCGCCCATCCGGTGCACCCCGCAGCCTTCACGCAAGTAGGCGTGGGGGACCAGTTGGTGCTGAGCGGATCGGCGGCCGCGTGCATCCAACTCGAGGCCACGTCCGGATTCGAGAGCTACCTCGTGGGTGTGCAGTCGGTCGCCGAGGATGCGACGAGCGTGATTGCGACCCAGATCGTGTCACGAACGGGCCTCACCGCCAGTGGAGTCGGCGTGCCCCCCCCTCTCGCGGGACCGACTGCGTCACTCGCGCGCGCACCGGTGCCCAGGGAGCGAGAGCCGGCGGTCCAGGCCCTGCTCGCCACCCACACCCGCCGACATCTCGAGGCCCGGCGCGCGGAGTCGGCGCTCCTGGCGGCTGGACTCGACTTCGACGCGGCCGCGAACGGGGCGCTCCGGAGCCCGATCCCGCCCGGCGCCGCGGTGGGCCAGCGCTTCGCGGTGAAGGTGCCCCCGCACTATCCCGGAAGCTGCACGCAGTTCTCGACCATCCAGGCCGAGGTGCGTCTCGTCACGCCACGCGGACACTGGCTCGTTGACGTCGCCAACCTCAGCGCCACGTACACCAGCCTCCAGCTGCAAGCGATCGCCGACGAGATCGAGAACGATGTCGCCACCGCACTCGAGCCGATGTTCGGCGCGCTCCCCGACACTGACGCGAACCCGCGCCTGACGTACGTCATCAGCAGTCGCGTCAGCGACCAGGGATGGCTCTCTTATCCGAGCCTGTTCGACTACCTCCCGACGTCACAGTGCGCCGCGAGCAACGAGGGGGACTTCCTTTACGTCGCGTCCCCTCAACCTGCGAGCGGGCTCGCGGCGTCGTTCCTCGTCGCGGCGATGGGGTTCTCGGTAGCGCACGACTTCACCCACGTCATCCAGAACCGGGCGCTTATCGCGGGTGGATCGCGCGCACCGGCGTGGATCGAGGAAGGTCAGGCCGGCATTGGCGAGGAGATCTACGCCCATCGCGTGACCGCGAGGCTCACGCGCCAGAACTACGGCGCCGGCGTGATGTTCTCGCAGCTGGGGCCGATCCAGCCGTACGCCATGGTCGGCAACCTCGGCTCCCTTTACGGGTTCGACGACGCGACCCAGCAACGGCTCGCAGGCGCCCCGGAGCTCTGCACCTGGCTCGCGCCTGAAGATGGCGGCACCACGTCGGGCACCGGCCCCTGCCTCGCGCCCGGACCCTCCGCGGGGGCCTGGGCATTCCTGCGGTGGCTCACCGATCACTACGGCACTGCCGCCGGCGGCGACGGCGCACTCAATCAGGGCCTGATCGACACGTCGGGGAGCGGGTTCGCTCGCGTCGAGGGGCTCGTGGGTGTCCCCATCGAGACCTTGCTCGCGCGTTTCGCCGCGACCCTGTACGCGGATGACAGGATGGTGCCGGTGGAACCAACACTCGACTTCCCGAGCTGGAACCTGCTCGAGCACGACGGGAACGTTTTCCCCGCCGCTCGACTCGCCCCGCGCCAGCGTGGCTTTGCGGGGTTCACCGAAACGGGCTCCGTGCGCGGTGCCTCGACGTTGTACTACACGTTCTCGGCGTCGGGCAGGCCCGCTGCCACGATCGAGGTCACGGGACCCGCGGGTGCGGCGCTGAGCCCGCTTGCACAGGTGTGGATCGTGCGGCTCCAATGAGCGCGCTTCGCCTTCGCCTCTGGGTGCCGCTCCTGGGCCTGGCCGCCGCCTGCAACGACGGTTCGACCGGCCCACAGCCCGTCGCCTCGGTCGACGTGTCCCCCACCGCGGTCACGTTGGTGGCGGGTCAGACCGGCATGCTGGCGGGTATCCCACGCGACGCCTCCGGAAGGGCTTTGGTCGACCGCCCCGTGTCCTGGGCCAGCCAGAACGGCACCACCGCTACCGTCGCCCCCTCGGGCTTGGTGACCGCGCTCGCCCAGGGAACCGTGACCATCACCGCGACCTCGGACGGTGTGGGTGGGTCGGCAACCATCACCGTGTTACCTCCTCCGGTCGCTACGATCGACGTGTCCCCCGCCGTCATCGCCATCCTGCCCGGCGACACCCTCCGCCTGAGCGCCCTCGCGCGCGATGGCCTGAGCAACATCCTGACGGGCTCGCCCATCGCGTGGTTGAGCGACGACGTGAGCGTCGTGACCGTGGACGCGACCGGTCTGGTCACCGGCCGCGCTCCCGGGAACGCGGTGTTGTTCGCGACGAGCGGCGGCGCTTCAGGAAGCGCGAACATCGACGTGGTCGATCCGAGTGCCGCGCGGGTCCTGTCGATCACGCCGAGCGAGATGATCGAAGGCCAGGCCGCCACCCTGCACGGTGTCAACTTCGATGCGGTGGCCGCTGCCAACTCCATCCTGATCGACGGCATACGCGCCACCGTCGTTACCGCGACGGACTCCGCACTTTCCATCACCGTGCCATCCCTCGGGTGCCGGCCCCGCCATGTCGCTGACGTGGCCGTCTCGGTCGCCGGTGTCACGACGCGCTTTGCGCATCCCGCGCGCCCCGGGTCCTTCCTCCAGGTCGCTCAAGGGCAGATGACGCTGTTACAGAATCCTGCCGGGTTCTGTCTCCAGTTCGACGAGGCGGTCGGCGACGAGCAGTACTTGATCGGCGTGCAGTCGACCGCACCCAACGCGGCAACGGTCGCCGCGGTGCTGGTCACGGGCGACGCCGACGACGGCACTTTCTCAGCGATCGCTCCGGTAGCCGGAATGCGTGAGGCCGAAGCGGCGGCGGTCGACGATGCTCGCCTTCCCTTCTCGCTGTCGTGGCGGGCGCGCGAAGCCGAGCTGATGCACAGCGAGATCGAGAGCGCTCGAACGCTCCCCCGGACCTCTGCGGGCCCTGCGCGCTCCTCCCCCGCGCTCATCCCGGGGAACGTCGCTGTGGGGACCGCTGTCACCGTGCGCTACCCCGACATCGAGAGCGGCAACACCTGCTCCAACTACGTCGACATCCAGGGGACGGTCCGCTACGTCAGCGCCTCGGGCATCTGGGTGAGTGACAACGCGAACCCGGTGGACGGCTATCAGGACGCGGACTACGCCTTCCTCGGTCAGGCGTTCGAGACCTCGATCTACCCCAATCAGACCAGCTACTTCGGCATTCCCGACGACGCGGACGCGAACGGTCGGGTCGTCATGGTGGTCACCAAGGAAGTCAACGACGACGGCGTGGGGGGGATCGTGCCTTCGGCGAATGTATTCCCGCAGGGTACCTGCGCGGGGAGCAACGAAGGTGAGTACTTCTTCATGTTCACGGCCGATCCCAGCGGAGCGTTCGGGCTCGGCTCCATCTCCACCGGCCTCGCCCGCAGCGTCGCACCGTCGATCGTCGGCCACGAGCTGGTGCACAACATCCATATCTCTCGCCGCTATGCCGCGGGGCACAGCTTTTGGGAGTCATGGCAATACGAGGGACAGGCCACCCTCGGCGAGGAGGTCCTCGGCCACGCGATCAACGGCCGTTCGGCACGCCAAAACTACGGTTGGTCGATCGTGCGGAACGTGCCGACCACGGCTGACCGCGCGTGGTACTACGATGCGCTCCGGCCGCTCTTTCTCTATTACGGCTGGAGCCCGACCGGGTACGACCCTCAGGCACCGGGGGCCACCCGACGCACCAACGCACCGGAAGCGTGTACTTGGCTGGACACCCCGAGCGGCGCGAACGCGGGCGTGTGCGCCCAGCGGGGTCTGCTCGTCTACGGCGTCACCTGGTCCTTCCTCCGCTGGCTATCGGACCACTACGGGCCGGGATTCCCCGGGGGTGAGGCGGCCATGCACCGAGCCTGGATCGACGCTGCGCCCGTCGGCCTCCAATCGATCGAGGACCTGGTCGGCGTGCCCATCCAGGAGCTCTTGGCTCATTGGGCGGCCTCCCTCTACCTCGACGATCGGTACGCCGGCCTCGACCCGCTGCTCACCCTGCCGAGCTACAACCTGCTCGACATCGAGAATGCCGTGGTGCCTCAGGCGCGGCTCCTGCCCCGCGCCAACGGCTTCCAGGATTTCCAGCACGGCGTGCAGGTACGGGCCGGCTCGAGCGCCTACTTCCTCGTCTCGGGTGCGAACCGGCCCTCCACCGCCGTCCGCATGCGCTCCTCCACAGGGGGCTTCCTCGACCCCTCCATGCAGGTCTGGGTGGTGCGGACGCGCTAGGTCTCGTCGCTATCGATCGATGTCGCCGAACCGTTCCCTATAGTCGGCCATCGAGGCCTCTATGACGCGCGCGGCATGTGCGCTCGGGTAGGGGTCGCCCACGCTCACCTCGTGCTTCCCCTCGCGACCGCTCTTGTAGGTCGAGAAGTAATGGATGAGTCGGTCGACGATCGCGCCCGGTACTTGATCGATCTCCGAGACCTGGCCGTACATCGGATCGTCCCGCATGACCGCCACGATCTTGTCATCCGCCTCGCCCGCGTCGAGCATCGGCAGGCCGCCGACCACCCGCGCAGTGATGAGCACCTCTCCGCGCGTGATACGCCGCTCGCTCAGCACGCAGATGTCGAGCGGGTCCAGGTCCCCTCGCGTGGCGCCCGGCATCAATCGCGCCACCCCCGGACCGGCGTAGGTCTGCGGTATGAACCCGTAGATAGTCGGCGGCAGCGACGAGGTGCGCTGCGCGCGGTCCACCTTCATGTACCCCGACGACTTGTCGACCTCGTACTTCACGAGGTCGAACGGCGTGATCTCGACGAAGACGTTGACCAGGGATGGCGGCTGCGGCCCGGTGTCGAGTCCGTGCCAGGGATGGGGCCGCCACTTCGAAAACTTCGTATCCATCATTGCTCTCCGAGATTGATTTGCCAGCGCCAGACCGGCCCGTCGTCCGGGTCGGTCACCTCTCCCATCCACACCATGCCGGCGTTGCCCAACACCCGCGTCGACGCACTCGCCTCAGGCAATGTATGCGCGATCACGCGCCGGACCTCGGGTGATCGCATAGCCAGCTCGATCAGCCGTCGCGCCATCGCCGTCGCGTAGCCCCGCCCCTCGAAGGGCGGATACGTGAAGTACGCGATCTCGACCACGCCTTCCTTGGGCGCCGCCTTGTACGCGCAGGAACCCACGAGTTCCCGTGTCTCTGCGTCGCCGGTGAAGTACCATGCCCATGTGGCCTCTCGGACCACGGTCGACGACGCCGGCACCGTGCGCCCGACGACCGCGCGGACACGGGCCGCTGCCTCCGCCCACCGACCCTCCCCGAGGGCCGCCCGGTACTCCGGGTCGCCCAGGAGAGCACCGTCCAGCTCGGGATCGAGCCGGATCAGCTCGACGCGCCTGGCGCCTCCGGTCACGCCACCTCGCGGGCCGCGAGCTGCGGATGCATGCGCTCAGGATCCCTTGTCGAAGACCACCCGCCAGGTGCCATCGGGGTCGCGCCGCCAGATCGAGTTGAAGCGGCCGACCTCCGCGCCGGACGGATCACGCACCGGTCCCGACGTGAGCGCGAGGGTGCCCGACTCGATGACTTCCACGACATCGGGACCCCAGGAGAATGGCGCGTCAGGGCCGTCGAAGAACGGCGCCCACGCCTGGGCGATCGCTTCGCGCCCCCGGATCGGTTCGTTGCCGTTGAAGAACACGGCATCGGCCGCGATGAAGGTGAGGAAGGCGTCGAATTCGCGGTCCGCCATCGTGGCGGCGAAGGCAACCTCGCGAGCGCGCACGGTCTCGGCGGGCGCCATCTGAGCCTCCGTCCCGGTGAGAAAGCCGGATGCGCACAAAGCGCCGAGCCACGTTGCTGTCACCACCCTGCCCGGATATCGTCTGACCATGTCCCGCGCGGCCTCCTCGTTCTGCCGTTTCTTCCCGCCGCTCTCGGTTGCGAAGGTACGCCAGTCCGCATTCTATCGGACGCGGCCCGACCCGGAAGCCCCACCCGCGGAGTTCTACACCCACGTGGCTTCCCCGGAGATCTTCGTCGACCGGATCGCGGGCGCGACACTCGAGATCGACTGAGCTCGCGTGGATATCGACTCCCCCGAAGGCCGCTCGATCAGCGCGCAGGAAGCGGCGCTGATCACTGCCTTCGGCGTGCTCATCGCAATCGGAATCCTCCTCCGCTTCTGGAGGCTCGGCGAGGATGGTCTCTGGTACGACGAGCTCTGGACGGTTGTGGGAGCCGGACAGCCCTTCCCGGAGATGGTGCGCGAGTGGATCCTCGCAGACCCCCACCCTCCGGGGTACTTCCTGTTCTACTTCGCCTGGCTCCGACTCACGCCAGACAACGACTTCTGGCTGCGTCTCCCCAACGCGGTCGCAGGCGTGCTGACGGTGACCTACCTGCTCTTCGGCACGCGGCGGGTGCTCTCCCGCGACGAACGCGTCTACGCCGCCACGTTGGCCTCGTTCTCATGGCTCTACGTTTTCTACGCGGTCAACGTGAAGCAGTACAGTGCGACCCTGCTGCTGACCACCGTCGCGACGGTCGCATACCTGGAGGTTGTCACGCATTCACACGTGACGCGGCGCACGGCGCTCCAGTTGGGCGCGGCCCTCATCGGTCTCGCCTACCTCGATCACTTCGGGATGGCGTATGCGTGGCTGCTGCTCGGGCTGCTCGCGATCACCTTCCGCCGCACCCCCGCCGTACTCCGACCCATCGGGAGGATCGGCGTCATCTTCGCGCTCGCCTACCTACCGATCGCGTACCTGCTGCGCGTTCCGCTCCTCTACTCGGGCAACGATGAGCAGAGTGGGCTCGGGACGCTCCTCGCCGACCTGATGCCGTCGCTCTTCTTCGACGACATCGGCGTCGTTGCGGGTAGCTTGGCGGCCCTCGGCGCGGGGTTCGCCATCTCCACCGTGCGAGGTCAGGAGACCGGCCGCGCGCTCCGATCCACGCGGAACGCCCACACCCTGGGCGTCTTCGCGAGCTTCGCGGCTCTACTCCTCGCCGTGGGGCTCCTGGAGCCGATCCTGGTGGTCCGGTACTTCATCGTGCTCTTCCCGGTCGCGCTCCTCGGCCTGGCGATCCTGACAGCCGCGGTCGTTCCGCTCGGCAGGGGCTGGATGGCGCTCCTCCCCATTTTATTCTTCACCCGGGCGGCCGTCGTCGATGTTCGAGCGGTCGATCGCATGCAGCGACAGGCTTGGGACGAGAGCGTGGACCTGGTACTCGCGGCCGTCCAGCCAGGGGACGACGTCTACGCGCTCGGCGCAGGCCCCGACCAGACGATGCTCGCCCACCTCCGCGCAGGTAACGTGGACGGCGCGGTCTACTCCAAGAACGCGGACTACTACCGCTACTACTTCCGCCGACGCGGTGCGAACGATATCGCGGCCCGGTTGAAGGTGGTCGAGCCCACGGTGGCATCGGCGGGCGAACTCGTCCGGCGGTATCAGCACACCGGGAGCACCGTCTACGTCCTCGCGGGCCACCACATCCAGTTCGACGCGGACGCGGCGTGGGCCCTCGAGCAAGCCGCAATTGGGTTCGAGACGACGTGGCTGTACAGCACGATCGTGTATCAAGCCACGTTCTGAAGGCCGCCCCAAGACACGGGGTCTGACGCCCCATGCCCTCGCCGCGACTCGAACGCGGGACCTACGGTTTAGGAAACCGTCGCTCTATCCACCTGAGCTACGAGGGCCTGAATCGGCACCAAGCTCGCCCGGGGCCCCACGAGTGTCCACCCGCCCCTACGCGTCTTCCTTCGACGCCGTTCCCCAGTCGAGGAACTCGGGCTCGGCCTCGGCACGTCGGCCCGCGAGGTACCCGACGCAATACGCGCGGAGTGTCGCGTCGAACCGGCTCATCTCAGGAGAGGAGCGCAGGCCTGCTTCCCCCTTTCGGCGCAGCGCTTGAGCCAGCTTGCCCACGGCTTCCGTCAACTCCATGACGTGAGGGTCCCCGGCCGCGGCCAACTCGCCCTTGTCCATGTGGGCGTTGGAGCCGAGGCTCGTGACCACACCCTCTTCGGGCTTCCCCATGGTGCGTCGAACACCCAACGCCTCCCGCTTCGGGATGGGATCCTCGGGGGAGATGAACGCGCTGTTCATGGCGTCGGGACGGCGCTCGGGGATCGGATCGTCCGGAAGAATGAACGCCGACGAGACCTTGTCCGCACGAACCGGCATGGGGTCGTCGGGCGAGATGAAGGCGCTTCCCGACCCGGTGGTCTTGGCCGCCGGTGGGGGCGTGGTGGGGGCCGGGCTCCGGACGACCTGGCGTCGGCTGCCGGGGGGGAAGGCCGGCGGCGGGAGCCGCCCGCCCTTCTTGTCGTTGTTCTCGCTCATGGAGCCAGCACTCCCGTCGGGGCAGATGGACACTGGGGGCGCCCGCCCTCGGAGAGGCAATATACCCCCCGGCTCTCGGGGGAAACAAAGGTTTTCTGGGGGCGGAGCCCCGACCTGCGGACCGCTACAGGCTGAGCTTCCAGTCCCGGATCCCCTCGAGCAGATCGTAGTTCGTCAGATCGATTTGGAGGGGCGTGACGGATACATACCCGTCCTCCACGGCCTGGAAGTCCGAGTCCTCGGCCCCACTCCAGGTCGCCATCCCGCCGCCGATCCAGTAGTACTCGCGGCCGGACGGATCCTTGGCCCTGGTGATCGACTCGGCGAACCGCCGCTTCCCCAGTGTGGTCACCCGGATCCCCCGCACGTCCGCGGGAGAGACCGCCGGAAGGTTGACGTTGAAGAGCGTATCGCTCGGTAGTCCCTCGCGTCCGAGGATCGCCTGAAGGATCCGTCGGACCACGGGTTCCCACCCCTCCAGCTCCTCGTGGAGCGCCCCCGAGTAGGAGAGGGCGAGCGCGGGGATCCCCATCACAGTCGCCTCCATGGCGGCCGCCACTGTCCCCGAGTAGAGCACGTCCTCGCCCATGTTCGGGCCATGGTTGATCCCCGAGAGGCACACGTCGGGGCGCTCGGGAAGCAGCGCGTTCACCGCGAGCAGGACGCAGTCCGTGGGCGTGCCGTCCACGATCCAGGCGCCGTCAGTGGTGCGCCGCGCCCGCAACGGGTGGTGGAGCGTGAGCGAATGGCTCGTCGCACTCTGCTCGCGGTCGGGAGCTACGGTCGTCACCGACCCCAGGGCGCTCGCCGCGGAGGCGAGGACGCGGATCCCCGTCGCGAGGTACCCGTCGTCGTTGGTGCAGAGGATCTTCAGCGGGACGACCTCGAGCGCTTCAAGCCTCGGCCACCGGCGTCAGGATGGCCCGCAGCTCCTCCAACTCCGTCTTCATTCCCGCGAGGAACTCGGGGCCGAGCACCTCATGGCGCCCCGCTTCCAGCTCGCCGGCCTGCCGCATCTCGACCAGCCGCTTGTTGGCCCCTTCGATCGTGTACTTCTGCACGTAGAGGAGGTGCTTCACGAGCATCACCAGCTCGATGTCCTGCGGGCGATAGACGCGGTTGCCCGCTCGATTCTTCCCGGGGTTCAGAACCTCGAACTGCGTCTCCCAGTAGCGCAGGACATGCGGCTTGAGTCCGGTCAGATCGCACACCTCGCCAATCGAATAGTAGACCTTCTTCGCGATGGGCTCGTTCATGACGCGTCTTCCGGCTTGGGATCCCGGGTCATCAGCGTGCGAAGCGCCTCTGCGGGCGCGCGTCCCTCGTACAGGATGGCATACATCTGTTCGGTGATCGGCATCTCGACCTCGACTCGCTTGGCCAGCTCGAACGCCGCCCGAGTCGTTTCCACACCCTCGGCAACCGCGGTCATGTCGGCGAGGATGGCCTGCAGCGGCTCCCCCTTCCCCAACCGATACCCGACGGCTCGGTTCCTCGACAGCGAACCGGTGCACGTCAGGACGAGATCGCCGAGGCCGGCGAGTCCGTAGAAGGTAGCCTTGTCCGCCCCGTGTGCGACACCGAGCCGGGTCATCTCCGCGAGTCCTCTGGTGATGAGCGCCGCGGTGGTGTTGTGCCCGAACCCCAGGCCCGCGGTGGTCCCCGCGGCCAGCGCGACCACGTTCTTCATGGCGCCCGCGAGCTCCACCCCGATCACGTCGGTGTTCGTGTAGACGCGGAAGGAGGGCGTCTGGAAGTGGTCGCGCGCACGGGCCGCGACCCCCTCGTCGTGGCTCGCGATGACGACCGCGGTGGGCTGCCCCGTCGCGACCTCGCGGGCGAAGCTCGGCCCGGAGAGGACGCTGAAGTTCTCCATGGCGGCAGCCGGCAGAACCTCGGTGAGCACCTCGTCCATGCGCAGGAGCGACCCGAGCTCGATCCCCTTGGAGGCGCTCAGAACCAGGGCACCGGGTTCGATGTGGGGGGCTGCTCGCCCCATCACCCCCCGAACGAACTGGGAAGGGCTCGCGGACACGACCAACCCCGAACCCCGTAGGGCCGCACGGAGATCGGTCTCACCGCGTATCGATGGCGAAACAGAAACACCTTCGAGATAAGGATTTAGGCCGCTCTCATTCAACGCCTTTGCGACCTCCGCCTCGAAGCACCAGACCGTGACTTCGAGTCCCTTCTCAGCCAGGACCCCGGCGAGTGCCGTGCCCCACGCACCCCCCCCCACCACCGTAGCGCGCACGGGCTCCGTCACGCGTTGAACCCCTTGGCGCCGTCCTCCCCACTCGACCGGCCACGCCGCCCGAAACGGTGCTCCTCCCCCCGCATCAGACGGCGGATATTCCCCCGATGCGCCCAGATGACCACCGCTGCGAGTCCGAGCGCGAACCAGACCAGGCCGGTCCCGCCGACGTGCGGCGTGAAGGCCACGAGAAGGGGAAGCAACGCGGCGGTCACGATCGACCCGACCGAGACGTACCCGGTGGGGAACGTCACCGCGCACCACACGAGCAGGCCGGCAAACACCGCCCACGGCGCGAGCGCCACGAACGCGCCTGCACTGGTCGCGATGCCCTTCCCCCCGCGGAAGCCGACCCAGACGCTGAACATGTGACCGAGGATGGCCGCCGCCGCGTAGCCGAGGGTCCAGCCGAACCCGGCTCCGGTGAGCGCGGGAAAGAGCCACACCGGAGCGAACCCCTTGGCCATGTCGACGAGGACCACCGGAAGTGCAGACTTGGGGCCGAGCACGCGGAAGGTGTTCGTGGCTCCCAGGTTGCCTGAGCCGTGCTCCCTCAAGTCGATACCGTGGAAGGCCTTGCCTACGACGAAGCTCGTTGGCACCGAACCCGCGAGGTAGGCCAGGACGAGGAGCGCGTAGGTCACTCGTCCTTGCCGCCTCGAACCCGGAGTCGAATCGGCGTCCCCATGAACGTCCACGCCTCGCGGAAGCCGTTGTGGAGGAAGCGAATGTAGTGCTCGGCGAGCGCCTTCGGGAAGTTGGTGAACACGGCGAACGTGGGCGGGGCGACGCCGATCTGGGTGGCGTACCGCACCTTCGCCCGGCGGCCCCGGGCGGCAGGGGGGGGCTGGTGGTCGATCAGCCGTTCGAGAACCTCGTTGACCTCGTGGGTCTCGATACGACGGAGCCGCTGCTCCTGCACCTCGAGGATCAGGTCGAGGCACTTCCGCACCCGCTGGCCGGTCAGGGCCGACGTGAAGAGGATCGGTGCCCACTGCAGGAAGGGGATCCGTGCCCGCACCGTCTTCTCCCAATCGGGAGCGGTCATGGTCTCCTTCTCGACCAGGTCCCACTTGTTCACGGCCAGGATGAGACCCTTCCCCGCGTCCCAGGCGGTCTGCGCGATGCGCACGTCCTGGGCGTGCATCTCGGTCTCGGTGCCATCCACCATGACGATGCACACGTCGGCGTCGTGGACCGCGCGATCGGTCCGGAGCGCGCTGTAGTACTCGATGCTGTCCTTGACCTTGCTCTGACGTCGCAGCCCAGCCG
Source organism: Longimicrobiales bacterium (assembly GCA_040081395.1). Lineage (GTDB taxonomy): Bacteria > Gemmatimonadota > Gemmatimonadetes > Longimicrobiales > Gaopeijiaceae > UBA2982. The sequence goes on along the minus strand of JBEBGN010000009.1, from coordinate 10,004 downwards.
TGTCCACGAAGACCAGGGTCCTGTCGTGGTACTGGAAGGGGGTGTCCACGGCGTCGCGGGTGGTCCCAGCCTCTTCCGACACGACGACGCGATCTTCACCGAGGAGGCGGTTCACGAAGCTCGACTTCCCCACGTTCGGCTTGCCGACGATCGCGACACGGATCTCTCCCGCTCCCGCATCCGGATCGGCCTGTGCGGGGAAGAGAGCGACCACTCGGTCGAGCAGGTCTCCCGAGCCCTTCCCCGACATCGAGCTGACCGGGTGTGGCTCACCGAGTCCGAGCTCCCAGAAGTCGTGGCGGGCCTCGTCCTTGGGCAGGTTGTCGAGCTTGTTGGCGACGACCAAGATCGGCTTCCCGGACTTGCGGAGCACCTCGGCCACCATCTCATCCATCGGATGCACGCCGTCGCGCGCGTCGACCAACAACATGACCACGTCGGCCTGCTCGATCGCCGCGATCGCCTGGGCGCGGATCGCCCGGTCCATGGGGATGTCGCTCCCCTCGACCATGCCACCCGTGTCGACGATGTAGAACTCGCGGCCCGCCCACTCGGCCCGGGCGAAGTTGCGGTCGCGGGTCACCCCGGGCCGGTCATCGACGATGGCCAGCCTACGCCCGATGACCCGGTTGAAGAAGGTCGACTTCCCGACGTTGGGCCGCCCGACCACGGCGACCACTGGCAGCCGGCCGCTCACGAAGCCCTCAGAGCCTCGGTGACCTCGTAGCCCGAGCGGACCTCAGCAGGCCCCAGGCGCTGCGTGAGCTCGGTCATGGCCAGGTCGTCGATGAATCGGCCGTCGGCGTTCAAGGCTTCCGCGGGGAGGAGGACCAGGTCACCGGCAACGCCCGACCCGAGGGCGCGCAGGATGTCCTGTCCGCCGAGGAGCCCCGCCACCGTGACCGTCTCACCGAAGTACTGGTTCACCACTTCCACCACCTCGACGGTCGCCTGGGTGGCTCGGGCGAGACGAGGCGCGCGCTCGCGCAGGAAGGGGGCCATCGACCGGCCCGTCACCAGACGGATGCGCCGGCCTTCGAAGCGCTGCACGTCGGCGAGCCCCGCATCGAAGTGCTCCACGAACCGTCGGATCTGCCCCACCCCATTCTCGTAGAGGGCCCCGTCGTCGTAGTATGGGCTGTCCGGAAGTGCCACCCCCGCGATCAGGTACATCTCGTCCGCCGCGTAGCACCACCCGAAGCCGCGCTCATGCGCGGCCCGGGCGCGGGCCCGGTCCACCTGTCCGATGGCCGTCACGGCCTCGTCCGGGCGAAGGAGCTGGACGGGACGCCCGAGGTTGTACCGCGTGAGGCCGACCGGGACCACGGAGAGGGAGCGGATCGCGGGGCCCAGCCCCCAGAGGTCCTCGATCGTGCGGTCGAGGTGCGCACCATCGTTCCACTCGGGACAGAGCACGACCTGGGTGTGGACCTCGAGGCCCCCGTCGATCAGCTCCCGGAGCTGATCCATGATCAGTCCGGCCCGCTGGTTCACCAGGAGGCGCTCCCGCACCTCCGGCTCGGTCGCATGCACGCTCACGTAGAGGGGCGAGATCCGCTGGTCGACCAGACGAGCGAGCCCCTTCGGACCCAGGTTCGTGAGGGTGACGTAGCTCCCGTAGGTGAAGGAGAGCCGGAAGTCGTCGTCACGGAGCCAGAGTGGGGAGCGGGCCCCTTCCGGATTACCATCGATGAAGCAGAACACGCACTTGTTGGCACACTCCCGCACGGTGTCCGGCTCGGGGACGATGCCCACGGGCTCCCCCGGATCCCGCTCGAACTCGTAGAAGACGGTCTCCCCTCCCGGGGTGAGCGCCTCCAGCTCGACCTGCTCGTCCGCGAGCAGGAAGGTCAGGTCGATGCCGTCGCGAACCGGCTCGCCGTTGATGCGGACGATGCGCGAGCCGATCTCGAGCGCGAGCTCGTCGGCGATGCTGCCGGCTTCGATGTTGGCGATGCGCACCACGGTTGGGCCCTAAGACGAAGGGGCGATCAACCTAACGGAAGCCTTACGCGGGCCACAGTTTGGGGTCCCTTGACCGCTCCGCCCCGGCACCCGCAGGTTCGAACAGCCCGTAGCCTCGCACCAAGACCCCGCCCCTGGAGCATCGATGACGCTCGCGCGCGCCCGCGCATGTGGCCGGGGAGCCCTGTGTGCCGCCCTGGTCGCGCTCGTCGGGTGCGAGGAAGTGGAGGTGGTGCAGGACCGATTCCGGGACCTGACACCCTACGAGGCCTACAGGGAGTCCCTGGCCGAGGCGGGGCTCTCGGAGACCGCCCTCGGGCGGGACTGGATCGAGGCGGGGGGAGCCGCGATCGACGCAGCCGTACCCGTTTCCCTTCCGTTCTTGGAGGAGGGGTTCATCACGGCCGAGGCGCCCGGCGCCATGGCCTATCGGGTCTCCGTTCCGCGGGGCAAGCGCCTCACCGCGGAGGTCACGCTCGAGACCCAGGAGGACACGCGCGTCTTCGTCGACCTTTTTCGGGTTCCCGAAGACAATGAGGACCCTCCCCGCCCCATCATCTCGACCGACTCCGTCCCGGGCACGTTCGTGCATGAGCCCTGGCGCGAGGGGGACTACATCCTCCGCCTCCAGCCCGAGTTGCTCCGCGGCGGACAGTACCGGGTGACGCTCCGGTTCGAGGCGCAGCTCGCGTTCCCTGTGGACGGCCGCAGCATGCCCGCGATCCAGAGCGTCTTCGGCGCAGAGCGCGACGGCGGCGCGCGCAGCCACGACGGCGTCGACATCTTCGCGCCACGTGGCACACCGGTCCTCGCGGCCGCCCCCGGGCAGGCGTACCGGGTGGGCATTACCAACCTCGGCGGCAAGGTCGTCTGGGTGCGAGACCCACTGCGCAACGCGCGCCTCTACTACGCACACCTCGACAGTCAGCACGTGCGCAACGGAGACCGCATCGAGATCGGAGACACGCTCGGCTTCGTCGGCAACACAGGGAACGCCCGCACCACGCCACCGCACCTCCACTTCGGCCTCTACCGCACCGGCGAGGGTCCCATCGACCCAACCCCCTTCCTCCGCCCGCCCTCGGGCACGCTTGCGGAGCTGACCGCCGATCTGGAGCAACTCGGGGAGTGGGTCCGTCTCGAGAACGAAGGCACGCGGCTGCGCGCCGCGCCCGAAACCGACGCGCCAGTGCTCGCGGAGCTCGAGCAGTTCACGCCGCTCCGGGTGCTCGGGGGTTCAGGCGAGTTCTACAGAGTGCGCTTGCCGGACGGCGCGCTCGGCTACGTGGCCGCGCGACTCACCGAACCCGTCGACCAGCCCCTCATGTCGCGCGTCGCGCGCAGCGGGGATGCGGTACGGACACAGCCACGGGCCGAAGCCCCTCTGGTGGCGTCCCTCGATGCGGGAGCCTCGGTGCCGGTCCTGGGTCGCTACGCCGGCTTCCTCTACGTCGCCACTCCGGGTGGCCACCTCGGGTGGCTCCAGGGCGAGCTGGTGACCTCGACCGAGCAAGAGGAGTAGCCGGAGCGCCGCCCCCGCGACGCCCCGGCACCCCGATCAACGCTACCTGTCGGGCAGGCGCAGCCAGCGCCCCCGCCCCAGGTTCCCGACGTTCGCCATGGGCCGCGTGCGCAGCTGATCGAGCGCTGTCTCGAGCCGCGCACGGTCCCGCGGCGTCAGGTTCGGTGCGCGCGAGAACCCGACGATCGGGATCATCTGGCCGCGCGTGGGCTGACCCCGCTCACGCCGAAGCCGGCGAAGCAGACTGAGCCCCGTGCCGAGTTCGGTGACCCCCGCCGATGCGGGGTTCAGCACGACGATCTCCCGACCTGGCTCCCGAAGGATTACGACGCGTGCGTCGACGTCGGGAAAGCGCTCCGGGATCGCGATGAATACGGGCACCGACTCCTGCGCGGCGAGCGACACGGGCAGGAGCCCAGCCGTCGAGAGGATCAGAGCGGCCACAACGTAGCCGGCGCGGGTCTTGTACGTCTGCATGGTGTGATCTCCGAGGAAATGGATGGATGCAAATGGGCGGCACCGTACGCGCATCTCAGCCTCCCCCGGAGCAGTAGATGACCTGCCAATCGAGGATTTCGCCGCTGTCCAAGTCGTACTCGAGCCAGATGTAGCACATCGCCGCATCCCCGCTCATCCCGTCACCGCCGCCGCCACCGCCCGTGGGCGTCGGGGGACATGCCGGCTGTGAAGCGAGCCCAGAGGTTGTCGAGAAGCCAACTTTGCCGAACACGCTGGGCCCCGAACCCGGTGCGATCTCCCACCACGCTTCGTGTTTGCCCTGTGCGTCCGCGGTGAGGCCGCAGTCCTTTTCGAGATTGATGATCGAATTGGCAATGACGTGGTGGGCAAATGGGCTCAGCCATGAATGCCAGCCCTCCTCGAAGCCCGTGCGATTGCCGATAGCCACGCCCCCCTCGCGCATGAAGGCCGTGACCTCGACCCGTCCCTTGTTCCCTCTGTACTTGTGCTCCGCCCAGGCCTCCAAGGACTTGGGGTGGAACGTGAGGTCCGTGGACGCATCCCAGATCGTCGGCGCAGCGAGGGCGGTGGCATCGGGTCTCTCCGGTTCTTCCTCCCCGGGCCGCAGGAGAGAAGCCGGCGCCGTCTCGAAACCCTCCCGGACGTCCGACACGTTGCCGCGGTGGTCCATGAGGAGTTCGGGTGAGAACGCCGGGATGACGAACTGAAGGTCGGCGCCTTCGTGCATCTCAGCGACTGCTACGGCCGTGCTCGGTTCGTGGCCACAGCCCGCGACGAGAAAGGCGGACAACAGGGGTACGAACCTGCGAGGTAGGGACATGCGTTCCTCCTGGTAGGGAATGAAATGGAAATGGCACTGCCGGAGGTCCGCAGCTAACGAGCTAGCAGGATGTGCTCAGCCGGAGGAGTAGGCTGCGGAACGGGACGCCGATCGAATCCGAGCCCAGCTCGGGTCCGACGACGACGATCTCGTGCGGGTCAACCGCCCGCACGGTGAAATACATGGGGAACGGGCTCGGGAACGAGGCGACCACCTTCACCGTCCCGCCTTCCAGCCGGAGCAGTTGGAGGTCGAAGACGCCGGGCTCGGCGCCCCCCACGGCGACGACCCAGGCGGGGCTTCCGTCGGGCATCGCCGCCAGGCGCACGTTGTCCGAGTCATCGGCGAGCGTGTAGACGGTTCCCGGACTCTCGAGGCCGATCCCGACGCGCGTCCGAACCCGCGTCCCGAACCTGCTCAGCTCGGCCCAGGAGACGGCCGCGCCCCCAGGCTGTAAGAGGAAACTCGCAAAGGCGAGGTTCACACCTTGTTCTGCGATGGTCACCCGACTCACGAACTCCCAACGGTCCGCGATCGCGGAGGTGGGTGATCGCTCGCGATAGAGCCTGAGGGACTTCTGGAAGCCCGGGAGGCCGGCATCGTACCCGGAGATCAACATCCACAAGCCCGACCCTTCGGAGTACGCGAGCTCGACCAACTCGACTCGATCCAACTCGGGCACCGCGTAGTCGACCCAGGCGCCTCCGCTGCGCTCGTATATCCGCACCCGGGCATGCTCACCAGGAGGGGACTCCCAAGCGGCCCACGCCATGCGGTCCCCCGCCCGCACGAGCGCGGAGGAGACCCGGGACATGATCTCGCCGCGCAGGGGGGGCATCGCCTCCACGCGCGACCACCGCGCTCCGTCGTACTCGCCATACCAGAGCCCAGTGAACAGCTCCTGTCCCGGAAGCGAGTCCGGATCCACCTCGAGCATGACCGCACCCCAGCTGCGATCGTCGAGTGCAGCGGCGCGTACGCTGCCCAGCCTGCCCGGGACCGGTTTCGGCACGGTGCGGGCACCCCGCCCGAAATAGGCCGCGACGATCTCGTCGCTGGACAGGAGGTCAGCCGAACGTCCAGGGGCGGGCTTCCAGTGGTACGACGGCGACCCCGCCAGGAGTAGGTCATCCCCCACTTGGATCACATCCTGATACTCGACGTAGACCTCGGTGCCGTCGCCGAGGACGAGCCGGCTACGCTCCACCATGCACGCGGGCAGGCTCGGCGACGCCGACGCCCCCGCCGCCGGCGGATCCCCACCACAGCCGACCGCGGCGAGCGCCACCGCCATCAGTGACGCCCGCCGCACGCTCGCTGTGATCGATCCGCTCATCCCTGGCACTCCGCTCGTGTTCAGCATCGCACGTAGGATGCACGGGCCGGCAGGCCCCCTCCATGTCTGGATGGGACGTCGTATCGGGATCAACTCAGCGGGGGGGGCCACTGCGGGGGGCGTACTGTACGACGGCTTCAGAGGGAGGGAGAGAAGCCAGCAGCTCAGCTGCGGTCCGACCTTCGGCACGCAGGCGCACGTCCGCTGCGATCTCCGCAAGCGGCACCAGTACGAACCGTCGGCCCTCCGCCCGCGGATGGGGAAGCGTGAGCCCCGGCTCGTCGAGGATCAGCGCATCGTACGCGATCAGGTCGAGGTCGATCTCGCGCGGGCCGTTCGGCACGCGTCGCTGTCGTCCCAGACGCTCCTCGATGTCCATCAGCGTCGCGAGCAGCGCGCGGGCCGGGCGTGCCGTCCGACCGCGCAACGCGGCATTCAGGAACATGGGTTGCGCGCGCAGCCCGACGGGCTCCGTCTCCCAGAGGGACGACAGGGCCTCGACGGTCACGACGCCCGCAAGCGCGGCGACAGCGTTCCGTAGGTGAACCACGCGGTTTCCCACGTTCGAGCCGAGGGCGATCAGGACCTCAGCCACGCCGGCGCGTCACCTCGACGGCCGCGTAGGGCACGCCCCGCGCACGTAGCGCCCCAGGCTTACGCACCTCCACCCTGACCTCGTCGACGCGCGCGAAGCCCGCCAGCACATTCCCCGCACATGCCTCAGCGATCGTCTCGATGAGATGGAACGCGCGCCCCCGCACGACCTCCGAGATCCGTTCGCATACCGCATCGTAGTCGATGGTTCGGGCCAGGTCGTCGCGCACCCCGGCCTCGCGCAGGTCCAGCCGAAGCTCCACGAGGATCACGACATCCTGCTCGGCAACCCGCTCTTCCTCGGTGATGCCCACACGGGCGCGAAGGGGGATCCCCGGAATGACGATGCGGTCCACCTCAGCCTCCTCGTGCCGCATCGACGACCTCGACCACGCGCTTCGTTTGCAGTACGTCGTGCACGCGCACGATCGAGGCGCCATTCCAGGCCGCCAACGTGACTGCGGCGAGCGTGCCTTCGAGGCGTTCCGACGGTGGCAGCTGGCTTGCCAGCGATCCCAAGAACGCCTTGCGCGACGGACCCACGAGCACAGGGACCCCGAGCGACGTAAGCTCTCCCAACCTGCGAAGCAGCTCGAAGTTGTGCGCCGCGGTCTTTCCGAAGCCGATGCCGGGGTCGACCATGACTTCGTCGATGCCGGCGCCCCGCGCGGCCGCGGCGCGCGCCGCGAGGAACGCGCGCACCTCGTGCACGACGTCGTCGTAGGCCACGTCCTGCTGCATGGTTTTCGGGCGCCCCCGCATGTGCATGATCACGACTCCTGCCCCACCCTCCCGGGCCACACGGATCATCTCTGGATCAGCGAGCCCGCTCACGTCGTTGATGAGCGTCGCGCCGCGCGCGAGGCACACCTCCGCGACGCGCGGCTTGTACGTGTCGATGGAGAGCCGCACCGGAACCGACGCCACCAGCCGCTCGACCACGGGAGCCACGCGATCCAGCTCCTCCTGCTCGCTGACTGGATCGGACCCGGGACGCGTGCTCTCGCCCCCCACGTCCAGGATATCCGCACCCTCTTCGGCCAGCCTCAGGCCTTGGCGCACGGCGTCCTCGACGCGTAGGTAGCGCCCGCCGTCGGAAAACGAGTCAGGCGTGACGTTGAGCACACCCATGACCAACGTGCGCGGGTAGCGGCCCGCCGAACCCGCAACTGCGGAAGCCGTCAGTTCACCAACTCCAGGCCGGCTGCGAGCGCCCGCTCCACCCGCACCCGGCTCTCGTTCAGGTGCGCCTGCGTGTACGCATCGATGTCACGGGAGCCGAGCGCGGCGAGGAGCGCGTTGCCGAGGTCCTCGAGGGTCAGCCGCGCGACCGCGCGCGCATCGGCAGGGGTACCCGCCGGAGCGTCCGTAACCAGGCGGATCATCTGGTCGAGGTGCGCCCGCTGCAAATCGCGTCGCATGGAAGGGATCGAGGTGCCGACGCGCACTTCCGACCAAATCGCGTCCGAGAGCGACTCCAGCAACTCGGGGATCGTGAGCACCTCCGCCACGCCGTACTTCATCTCCGCGTCGCGGATGCGTGCGAACACGGCGGAGGTCGTGATCTGCTCCAAGAGCGTGCGCTGGAGGTCGAGCACCTCGGTGTGGTACGGGTAGTCGATCCGTCCGCCGACCGTGGAGGTCGTGCCCCAATGGTTCCAACGATCGGCCCCGAACTTCTGTAGCACCTCCTCGGGGAGCGCGAAAGCCTCCTGGCTGAACGCATGCTCGACCAGGAAGTCGAGAGCCTCGATCTGACGCTCGCGCGGCACGTTCTGCCACGGCCCGCGATCCCCCGGATCCCCCACGTGGTCCCGGTACTGGTACTGCCCGCCGATGTACTTCACGCCGGTCGTGAGCGCGCGCGCGTACTGCGTGAGCAGGCTGGCGAAGACCGCCGTGGCCGACGCGTACGAAGCGTCGTCCTCCAGCGCAAAGGTGGGCACGTCGTTCCACGTGCTCCGGATCGTCCGGGCCCGCTCCATCCCCCACAACAGGGGATCCTGTCCCAGGTCGAACTGATTCACCGTCGGATCGAGCGCACCGCGACCTGACGCGTCCTCGTCCGTGCCGTAGGCATGGCCGGGCAGTGCCGACTGACGCGCGAGTTCCGCGGCGCGATCGGCGTCCTGCGCGTATCCGAAGGAGATGGCCCAGCGGTCGTACGTCCCCATCCCCTGGGTGTAGAAGTCTCCTGTGGGCTCCCCCGGCGGGGCGATGTTCGGGGTCGCGTAGTCCATGACGGACCCCATGAGGCCGCGCTCCCTCGTCCAGTCGGTGTCGGCCAACCGCTCGTTCGGCGTGTCCACGGACGCGCGGAAGTTGTGACGCAGCCCGAGGGTGTGCCCCACCTCGTGCATGGCCACCCAGCGCACAGCTTCGTTCACGTACTCCATGGGTACGGGCGCGGAGGGACCCAGCTCACCGCGCGCCTGGAGCAGCGCTCGCAGCAGCGTCCCTTGTGCGGCCAGCTCATTCGCGAACGACGCGCTCTCGCCCCCCTGCGCGACGCGCTCGAGCTCTTCGGCGTCGGGCATGAGCAACTGCTGCACCGCCGCGGCGGGGCTCACCTGGAAGCGCCACGCGTTGCGGAAGGACAGGATCATGCTCCCCTCCATCAGGATATCCGCGTCGAGGATCTCTCCCGTGCGCGGATCTGCCACGCTGGGTCCGATCGCGCTGTAGCCCGGAGGATCGGACACGTTCCAACGAATCGTCGGATAGCGGATATCTTCCGCGACAGCGCTGTCGGGGAGCGGCACCGCGCGAATCGCGTTCCGGAAGCCCGCGGCCTCGAACGCCTCGTTCCACGCCAGCACCCCTTCGGTGATGGCCGGTCGGTACTCCTCGGGAATGGTCCGGTCGAGGTAGTAGGTGATCGGCTCGCGCGGCGTGCACAGTCCCTGGCGATCCGATGGGCCTGCGCACTCCAGTCGCCACCGCTTCACGTAGCGCAGGAAGTAGTCCTGACCCTCGTCCGCCGAGAAGTCCTTTTGCGCGACGAGGAAATATCCCACGCGGTCGTCGGCCGTACGCGTCACCATCGGCGTCTCGGGGAGCGCGACCAGGCGCGCGTGCACCGTGACGGGAATGAACCGGCTGTCGGGGACGCTGCGCAGCGCGGGCGCACCGCCCGAGCGGAAGGTGAGCGCCGCGTCGATGGTCATATTGCGCGGAAACGCGCGCACAGGCTCCAGGTAGCTGCGCGAGCCGCCGGAGATCGTCCGCCACTTCGGGTGGTCGAAGACGGTGAGCATGCCGTGGTTGTCGAAGAACCGGGCCAGGAA
>JBEBGN010000225.1:0-4086 GCA_040081395.1 Longimicrobiales bacterium | reverse complement strand
GGCGAAGGTGAGCTTCCGCCTGGTGCCCGACCAGACGCCGGCGAGGGTTCGGGCACTCCTCGAGGCGCACCTCGCCAAGGTGTCCCCACCCGGCGTGACTGTGACCGTCGAGGAATTGCACGGCGGGCGCCCGTGGCGCGCGAAGGTGGAGGGCCCAGCGTTCGAAGCCGCGGCCGAAGCGCTGGAGGAAACGTTCGGGAGACAGCCCGTGCTCATGGGAGCGGGGGGCTCGATCCCGATCGTGGTCGACTTCGAGGAACAGCTCGGCGCCACGGCGCTGCTGGTCGGGTTCTCCCTGCCCGGATGCAACCTGCACGCGCCCAATGAGTGGCTGCCGCTCGAATACTTCCAGAAGGGGATCGAGACGCTGACGCGTCTCTACGACAAGCTGGGAGCGAAGCTGGCGCGCTAGCGGCTGCGCCGGTGGCGGAAACTCGCTCGCCTAGTCCGGCGGCGGCGCCACCATCGCTGCCGCTTTCAGCAGCGCCCGGGCCTTGTTGAGCGTCTCCTCGTACTCCTTCGCAGGGTCCGAGTCCGCAACGATGCCAGCACCCGCTTGCACGTATGCCGACCCGCGCGTCGCCACCACCGTGCGGATGGTGATGGCCGTGTCCATGTTCACGCCGCCGTAGGCGAAGTAGCCGACCGCGCCCGCGTACGTACCGCGGCGCGTCGTCTCCAGCTCGTCGATGATCTCCATGGCGCGCACCTTGGGCGCACCCGACACGGTCCCCGCCGGGAAGCAGGCACGGAACACGTCGACCGCGCCGACCCCGGGCTTGAGCCGCCCCTCGACCTGGCTGACCAGATGCATCACGTGGGAGTAGCGCTCGACGACCATGAGGTCGGGTACCGTCACGGTGCCGTACTCTGCCACACGGCCTACGTCGTTGCGCCCGAGATCTACGAGCATCCGATGCTCCGCCAGCTCTTTCTCGTCCGCACGGAGGTCGTCGGCCAACTCGCGCTCCTCTTCGGGCGTACGACCGCGCGGCCTCGTTCCAGCGATCGGACGCACGGTGACGATGCCATCCTCGACCCGCACCAACACTTCGGGAGAGCTGCCGACCAGGGTCACACCGTCGAGCTCGAGGAAGTACAGGTAGGGCGACGGGTTGAGACTCCGCAGCCCGCGGTAGAGCGCGAACGGCGTGGTCTGCAAGGCAAACTGGAGACGCTGCGAGAGCACCACTTGGAAGGCGTCTCCCGCGCGGATGTACTCCTTGATGCGCTCGACCGCGGCCAAATAGTCGGCGCGGCTCATCGAGCTGACGAAGGGCGGGTCCTCCTCGGGCTCGGCGGCCAGCGCGAGCGGCGCTGGCCCCTCCCGCTCGGCGAGCCGCTCCACGACCTCTGCGGTTCTGCGCGCCGCGTCGTCGTAGAGCGCGCGTAGTTCGGCGTCGGTCTGCGCCCCCTCTATGAGGACGGAAGCGAGGGCCCGTGCCCGCCCTTTCAGGTTGTCGATCGCCAGAACGATGTCCGTGAACACGAAGAGCCCGTCCGGCAGGCCGAGGTCGTCGTGCGGTGCGTTGGGCAAGTGCTCGATCTGGCGGACGACGTCGTAGGCGAAGTACCCTACCGCCCCGCCCCAGAATCGAGGCAGACCCTCGACCTCGGCGGGCACGCAGGCGCGGAGCCTGGCGTCCAGGTCGGCGAGCGGATCGTTCGTATCGACCCGGGCCCAACCCGCCTCCGGAGACCACCAGCTGACCACGCCGCGCTCCAGCTTCCACGCACCCCGCGGCCGGGTGCCCAAGAACGAGTAGCGAGCCCACTGTTCCCCTCCGACCACGGACTCCAGCAGGAAGCCGAAGGGGGGCTCCGCGAGTTTGGCGTACGCGGTGACCGCCGTGTCCACGTCGAACAGGAACTCACGCCAGACCGGCACCACGCTCGCACTCCGAGCCAGGGTCTTGAACCGCTCGAAGGTGGGATAGAGCTGCATGGTCGGGTGTCGGGGCGCCAGCCCGCCGAGGATGCGCGGGGGGCAACGCAGGCGACGCTGTCGAGGATATGAGCGCCCCAATGTCCACAGGCCCTTCGGGACCGTCAACGCCGATCGTCGCGGTGGACACGGGCGGGACGTTCACGGACCTCGTGCTCCTCCGGAACGGCGCCATCACCACGCTCAAGGTGCCGTCGACCCCCGCCGACCCCTCCCAGGCTGTGCTCGACGGGCTCCGCCGGCTGGTCCCCCTGGGCGCGCGGTTCGACCTGGTGCATGGGTCGACCGTGGCGACGAACGCGCTCCTGGAGCGCCGGGGGGCGCGCGTCGTGCTCGTCACCAACCGCGGCTTCGAGGACGTGATCGAGATCGGTCGGCAGAACCGACCGCAGCTGTACGCGTTGGTCGGTCATCGGCTGCCCCCCCTGGTGGCGCGCGAGGACCGCTTGGGTGTGGCGGGCCGGCTCGGCCCTGCTGGCGAGCAGGTCGAGCCGCTCGACGAAGCCGAGTTGACCGGACTCGCCCAGCGCGTCGCGCGCCACGAGCCCGAGTCGGTCGCCATCGCGCTGCTGCACTCGTACGCCGACTCCACCCACGAGGAGGCCGTGGCGCGTGCGGTCGCTTCGCTGGGTTTGCCCGTGTCCATATCGAGCACCGTGCTCCCCGAGTTCCGCGAGTACGAGCGGACGTCGACCACCATCGTGAACGCCTACGTCGCGCCCGTAGTGGATCGCTACCTGGGACGCCTCGCCACGGAAGCGCGCGCGGACAGCGTGCGCATCATGGGGTCCAACGGCGGCGCGCTGCCGATCGAGCGAGCGCGGCGTGAGTCCGTGCACACCGTACTTTCCGGTCCAGCGGGGGGCCTGGTCGGCGCTCTCACGTGGGCTCGGCGAGCGGGGTACGACCACGTGATCTCGTTCGACATGGGGGGCACCTCCACCGACGTGTCGCTGCTCCCAGGTCGGACGCTCAGGACGCGCGAGTTCGAGATCTCGGGGGTGCCCGTGGCCGTGCCGGTGCTCGACATCCATACGGTCGGCGCGGGCGGGGGCTCGATCGCGCGAGTCGACCCGGGCGGATCGCTACGCGTGGGACCGCAGAGCGCCGGCGCCGACCCTGGCCCGACCTGCTACGGGCGCGGCGGCACCGAAGTGACCGTGACCGACGCGCACGTCTGGCTCGGCCGCCTCCCCACCGACGCCCTCCTGGACGGCGAACGCACACTCGATCGCGAAGCCGTGCGGCGCCCCCTCGCCCTGCTCGCCGAGCGCCTCGGCGCCTCGCTCGAGCAAGCGGCCGAGGGAGTGATCGCCGTTGCCGATGCTGCCATGGAGCGCGCGCTCCGCGTCATTTCGGTCGAGCGCGGATACGATCCGGTCGAGTTCGTCCTGGTCGCGTTCGGCGGAGCGGGTGGGCTGCACGTTGCGGAGTTGACCGCACGACTTGGTGCCCAGCGCGCGATCGTACCGCCCGATCCGGGCCTCCTGTCGGCCTTCGGCATGCTCGCCTCCCCGGTCACGCGCGAGGGGTCGCGGACCGTGCTCGTGCGCAGCGACGGCGAAGACGCCGAGGACCGGGTGGCCAGCGCTCTCGACAACCTCGAGGGGGCGGCGCGCACCGCGATGGTTAACGCCGGGGCCGAGGCCGACGCGCTCGCCGTCGAGCGGTCCGTCGACGCCCGCTATGTAGGTCAGAGCTTCGAGCTGGCGGTCGACGCGGCTGGGTGGGCGAGCGGGTTCCACGAGGTGCACCGAGCCCGGTATGGGTACGCCCGCTCGGAGGCGGTGGTCGAAGCCGTGACCGCGCGCGTGGTGGTCAGCGCCCCGCCCCCCGTGCTCCCGGAGATCCGGCTCGTTGCCGCCCAGGCCCCGCCACCGTCGAAGGCTGCCCAGGTGACTGCGGGCGGCGACGTCCTCGGAGTCACGCGCGTCCGCCGGAGGGACCTGCGACCTGGCCACCGCCTCAGCGGGCCCGTGGTCGTGCAGGAGTACAGCGGCACCACCTGGGTCCCGCCGGATTGGACCCTCGAAGTGGACGCCTGGGGGAACCTGCACCTGACTCGGAACCTATGAGGCACCCGGAGCGAGCGGGGCCCGGGTTATCTTCCGCGCCGACCAAGCTATGACGAACGAATCGAC
>JBEBGN010000069.1:0-15008 GCA_040081395.1 Longimicrobiales bacterium | reverse complement strand
TCGGGGCAGACGTCGGCGACGTCGATGCTGATCATCGCGGCCAACTCGGCGGGTGCGTGCGGGGCGGGGCGATGCTCGGGAAGCTGCGCGGTGGTCAGCTGCGCGAAGACCGGGCGGCCGCCTTCGAAGCGGACTTCCACCGGCACGAGGCCGACGTTCTCCTCGAGCACGAGCTTCGCTCGGCCGCCGACGATCGCCGCCTGCGGGAGTTTGCCGGCGAGGAAGATGGCCGTGCCCACGGTCGGGTGACCGGCGAACGGGATCTCGACCCAGGGGGTGAAGATCCGCACGCGAGCGCTTCCCGTCGGCGTTTCGGGCGGGCCGAGGAAGACCGTCTCGGACAGGTTCATCTCGCCGGCAATGCGCTGCATGAGCGCCGTCGGGAGGTGCGCCGCGTCGGGGAAGACGCCGAGTGGGTTGCCGCCGAACGTGTCGCGGCTGAAGACGTCGAGGGTGTGGTAGGGTAGGCGCATAGGGTCGGGTTCAGGACGACGGCGACGTCGCCTGGCGGCAACATCCTAGACGCGCGGCGAGCGGGCAAGCGTCCCACACCGCCGTCCCGTCGCCCAGGCCCCGTCGGAATCGTTGTGCTCAGTGAACGAATTCCTAGCTTGCTGGGAGGAGGCCATGCCATGGAAGCGAAGAGCATGCGGCAGCGTTGGACCTACGCGGACTACGTTCGTCTGCCGGTGCCCAGCGAGGCCGGCGGCACGCGGTACGAGATCATCGACCACGAGCTGTACGTGACGCCGTCACCGGGAAGACGGCACCAGGGGATCGTGACGCACCTGGTCTCATTGCTGCACACGTTCGTGCGGGCTCACGGGCTGGGTCAGGTCTTCGTCAGCCCCTTCGACGTCCTCTTCGCCGAGGGCGACTACCTCGAGCCGGACATCCTCTTCGTGCGGAAGAGCCGCGCCGACATCGTGACGGAGCGGGGCATCGAGGGCCCTCCCGACCTCGTGATCGAAGTGCTCTCTCCTTCCACTGCGTCGCGCGACCGCGGGATCAAGCTGGAGCGGTATCGACTGTACGGCGTGCCCGAGTACTGGGTGATCGATCCGGATCATCGAATGGTCGAGGTCTGGAGGCTCGCCGAGCGCGCCGAGAGCCCGCTGTCCCTGGGTCTAGATGCCACGCTCGAATGGATGCCCGAGCCGGGTACCATCCTCGTGATCGACCTGACGGAGCTCTTCGAGGCACCCTAGGGAAGCTCTGCACGAGTATGGCGCCCCGCGTTGCGGGTGCCACGGCCCCAGATCCTAGGCGGAGCGACGAAGGCATAGCCGTAGCCGTGAGCCGGTGCCTGGAGATCATGACCTGTACGTGCGACGTCACGATGTCACAATTGCAGGGATGTGGCGGAAGTGGCCGATGCGGCGTGGCGACCGAACGCCCCGGGCAGCGCCTACGACGTAGCCTGCGCCGCCCCGCCCTCTTCCTCCCGCTTGCTCCGTCCCAGCACGATGCCGTTCACGGCCCACAGCACCGCGGCGCCGGCGCCCAGGAGCGCGATGCCCGACGGGGACATGCCGGCTCCGTCCAGCCGTGAGTCGACCTGCGCGATGAGCGCGTCGCCACCGCGGTAGACCGGCACGTCGATCGCGTTCTTCGCCTTGTACTTCGTCTCGGTGTCGACGCGGCTGAAGAGCATCTCACGGCCGGGGCGGATGAACGAGTACTCGCCCACGCGCCGGGTGATCATGACCGCGACCAACACCGGGAACGTGTAGACGGCCGCGAGCGTGAGGAATCCGCCCACGAGGACCAGCGGCACGAACATCAGCAGCGAGCCGATCCCCCACTTCTGCGCGATCCGGCCGGTGAAGAGCAGCTGCGCAATGATGGTGAGGGTCTGGACCGTGTAGTCGATCCTGCTGAACACCTGCGTTCGGACCTCGGGGTCGGCGAACGTGTCCGACACGACCCTGAGCTGAGCAAAGTAGAGGAAGGTGTTCGCCGAGGCCGCGAGCACCACGAAGGTCGCGATGCCGATCAGGTAGGGTGACTTCAGAATGAGCGTGAACCCGGCGAACGGGTTGCCACCCATCGGGCGTTCTCCTGCGGCGCTCGCCGCTCCTGCCCATCCGGTTCGCTTCCAGATGCCGAGCAGGATGCGCTGCAGGATGATGGCGATCACGAACATGCCCGCACCCATGAACAGCACGCCGTCGTTGCCGATGAAGCGCACCGTGACGTCGGTGAGGATGGGTCCGGCCAGCGCGCCTGCGGTGCCACCCGCAGCGACGATGCCGAAGAGCCGCTTCACCTGACCGGGTTGGAAGAGCTCGAGCAGGAAGCTCCACAGCACCGACACGACGAACAGATTCAGGACGCTGATGAGGACGTAGAAGAACTGCGACGCCGCGACGGAGTCCGTGGAACCGAGCACCACGCCGATGCCCGCGAGCGACACCGCGACGAAGCCGTAGATCCACGGTAGGAAGACGCTGCGCTTGAAGCGTGCGCATAGCGCTCCGTAGATCGGCACGATGGCGAGCGAAGCCACCCAGGTGACGACGAACAGGTCGGCGGTGCGCTCCGGCCCGAGGATGGTGCCCACGGTCTCGCGCACCGGGCGCACGGCGAAGTAGCCGCCCAAGACGCAGAAGTAGAGGAAGAACGCGGTGACGACCGCCGCGCCCTCGCCCGGCTCGACCTTCGCGCTGCGCTGCCAGAAGCGGGCGAGCGCGGACGTGGGCTCGTTCGACAAAGCTGCCTCCGGCGAAAGGTGTTCGGGGCCGTGCGCGGACGGGCGCAATGATACGGCGCGGTCTCATCGGCCGCCAAAGGGGGAAGGGGCGAAGCGCCCCAGCCGGCTACCGAACGGTGCTCAGATAGGTCCTGAACGACTCGAGCGAGTCGTGGAGCTCGATCCCATCCGGGAGAGTCGCTCGCTCGAGAAGGGCGGAGGCCCTCCCGCCGACGAGCAGGGCGACCCTGGGGGGGAGCTGTGCACGGAGGGTGGCCAGCGAGTCGCGGGTATCCTGCAACGCGTTGTCGGAAACCATGCTGATGGCCACCGCGTCGGCGGCGAGTGCTGTGGCGGCCGCCGCGATCTCGGCGGGCGGAAGGTCGGCGCCGAGATAGCTCATGTGCCACCCATCGAGCGCGGCCAGCGCGGCGACCAGTCTGGCGCCCAGCGCGTGTCGCTCCCCCGGCAGGGTTGCGACCACCAGTCGTCTGGTCACGTCCTCCGTGGCCGACTTGTCGGCGATCTCGGCCAGCACTCGATCGACCACCGCGGAGCCGAGGTGCTCCTGGGCGGCCGTGACTTCCCCCGACTGCCAACCGGTGCCGACGCGGCGGAGCAAGGGGGCGGCGACGGCCTCGAGGAATCGGTGGGCGCCCAAGGTGGCCAACGCCCTTCTCAGCGTTCGGTCGAGGCCCGCGTCGTCCAGTCCGCGCAGACGCGCGTACGCTTGGTCGGTCCATGCCTCTGGAGCAGCGTCGGCCGTCACGGGCCGTTCGCCGGCCGCGGCGCGGTCCTCGGCGAGGAGCGCGGTTGCGTCGCCAGGTGAGAGGGCGGCTACGACGCTGATCGACCTGCCGACCTCGGTGAGTCTACGCAGCGTATCCAGGCGGACGAGATCGCGGTCAGTATAGAGGCGCTGTCCTCCGTCGGACCGAATGGGCGTCACGGCGCCGTAGCGCCGTTCCCACGCGCGGATCGTGGCTGCGGTCAGGCCCGTTCGACGCGCCACGACGCGGATGGGGTGACGGGGGATCAGATCATTGTCCATGGGGGCGAGCATAGCGCCTGGTCCAACGGATGTCAAAGATTGGGCGGCCAATAAGCTAGACATATGATTGACAACGAGCGGACTCATGGCCAAGTTGTTGGACAGGAGTTGAACGCCAATAGGACTGGTGAGAGGGGTTTGACCGAAATGTCTCAGCGCATCGCGATCGTCGGTGGCGGCGTGTCGGGGCTCGTGGTCGCCCACCTGCTGCACGAGGGCCACGAGGTCACCGTCTTCGAGGCCGACGACCGGGTGGGTGGCCACGTGCGGACCCTCGAGGTGACCGATCCGGCCGGGGCAGGGGCCCGCCTGGCCGTGGACATGGGGTTCATCGTTTACAACGAACAGACGTACCCGCTCTTCACCCAGCTGCTGCGGCGACTTCGTGTGGAATCGCAGGCGTCCGACATGAGCTTCGGGGTTCGATCCGACCGGAGCGGGGTGGAGTACGGAAGCACCAACCTCGGAGCGTTGCTGGCCCAGCCGGTCAATGCCCTCCGGCCGCGCTTCGTCTCGATGGTCCGAGATATCCTTCGCTTCAACCGTCAGGCCGGTGCTGCGATCCGCAACGGAGCCGCCGAGCTGACACTGGGTGAATACGTACGCGCGGGGCGCTTCTCCGAGTCGTTCACCGACGACTTCCTCGTCCCGATGGGCTCGGCGCTCTGGTCCGCACCGCGCGCCCACGTATTGGACATGCCGGCGAGCTTCTTCGTGCGGTTCTTCGAGAACCACGGGATGCTCTCCGTGAACGGGCAACCCGAATGGCGGGTCGTGCGCGGGGGCTCAGCCCGCTACGTCGAGGCGCTCACGGCGCCCTTCGCCGACCGCATTCGCGCGTCGACACCGGTGCGCCGTGTGGAGCGTCGCCATGCTCACGTGGTCGTCGACGGCGAGGCGTTCGACCACGTGGTCTTCGCCTGCCACGCCGACCAGGCGCTCGGCATGTTGGCCGATCCCACCCGCACGGAGCGCGAGGTGCTCGGGGCGCTGCCGTTCCAGGACAACGATGTCGTGCTACACACCGACACCTCCGTACTCCCTCGCTCGCGCCGTGCTTGGGCCTCGTGGAACTACCACGTACAGGGAGAGCCAGAGGCTCCTGCGACCGTGACGTACGACATGAACCGGCTGCAGACGCTGGATGCGAGCCGGACATACTGCGTGACGCTCAACGCGACGGAGCGGATCGCGCCTGATGCGATCCTCCACCGCGCCCGCTTCAGTCACCCGGTCTACACGCGTGCGGGCATGCGCGCCCGGGAGCGTCACGCCGAGATCAGCGGCGTCGATCGCACGCACTACTGCGGGGCGTATTGGGGCTTCGGGTTCCACGAGGACGGTGTGCGCAGCGCCTACGCCGTGGCCCGGCGATTCGGGGTCGTGCCGTGAAGAGCTGCATCTACGAGGGCGCGGTGCGCCATCGGAGGTTCGGTCCGGTGGCCCACGGGTTCCGCTATCCGCTCTACATGATGTACCTCGACCTCGACGAGCTACCGGACCTGTTCGAGGGTCGTTGGCTCTGGTCTACGAGCGGCCCCGCCCTCGCTCGCTTTCGGCGTGCGGACTACTTCGGGCGCCCCGAAGTCGACCTCGCGGATGAGGTGCGGGGGGAGGCGGCCCGGCTCACAGGCCGCCGGCCGGCCGGACCCGTGCGCATGCTCACGCACCTGCGTTACTTCGGATACGTCATGAACCCGGTGACGTTCTACTACTGCTTCGACGCGGCCGACGAGTGCGTGGAAACGATCGTTGCCGAGATCACCAACACACCTTGGGGTGAGCGACACACCTACGCGCTGAGTGGCTCCGCCGAGGGGCGCAGCCCATGTGGCACGCCTCATCGCTTCGCCAAGGCCTTCCACGTCTCGCCGTTCATGCCCATGCAGCAGGAATACGAGTGGACATTCGCCGAGCCCCGCGCTCGCCTGCGCGTCCACATGACGAACCGCATAGCGGGGGACCGCGTCTTCGACGCGACGCTGGCGCTTCGACGCCGCGAGATCACGGGGGCCGCGCTGGCCGGTGCGCTGGCACGATACCCCTGGATGACCGCCCGCGTGGCCGCGGGCATCTACTGGCAGGCGCTTCGGCTGCGGCTCAAGCGCGCGCCGTACCACGAACACCCACGGAGGCGAGCGGCATGAGCATGATCGATCGACTCGCGGAGCGGGCTGTCCGGAGCCGACTGGCTCGGCTCGAGCACGGCCAGCTCACGCTGTACCATGACGGCGACGCAACCCGTTACGGCGGTGGCGACGGGCCGACCGCGACACTGAATGTGCACGACCGGCGGTTCTATCGGGCGATGGCGTTCGGGGGGCATGTCGGCGCGGCCGAGTCCTACGTGAGAGGGGAGTGGACTTCGGATCACCTCCCCGACCTCGTGCGTCTCTTCGCGCGCAATCGCCAGGCGCTCGACGGTCTCGAGTCCGGCCTGGCGTGGCTCTCGCGTCCGGCGCTGGCCATGCATCGGTTCTGGAATCGCAACACGCGCAGCGGAAGTCGCCGGAACATCCAGGCGCACTACGACCTGGGGAACGAGTTCTTTGCGGCGTTCCTGGACGAAACCATGACGTACTCGTGCGGCTTCTTTCCCGACGCGCGCGGGTCCATGGAGGACGCATCCATCGCCAAGTACGATCGACTGTGCGCGAAGCTCGAGATCCAGGCCGGCGACCACGTGATCGAGATCGGGTCCGGATGGGGAGGCTTTGCCATCCACGCGGCCGCGCACTATGGCTGTCGGGTCACGACCACCACGATCTCGCTCGAGCAGTATCGCCTCGCGCGCGAGCGCGTCGCCCGGGCCGGTCTGGAGGGTCGCGTGACGGTCCTCCTCCAGGACTATCGTGACCTGGAAGGTTCGTACGACAAGCTCGTCTCGATCGAGATGGTCGAAGCAGTGGGGCACCAGTACCTGGAGACCTACTTCCGCAAGTGCGCGAGTCTGCTTGCGCCCCACGGCAAAGCCGCGATCCAGGCGATCACGGTGCGGGGGGACTGGTACGATCCCCGCCAACGCCAGGTCGACTTCATCAAGCGCTACATCTTTCCGGGGAGCTTCATTCCGTCGATTCCGGCGCTCGCGTCTTCGGCCGGCGTGACCGACATGAGGCTGGTGCACCTCGAGGACATCACGCAGCACTACGTGCACACCCTCCGCCGTTGGCGGCACCGCTTCCATCAAAACTGGGACCAGGTTCGCGCGCTCGGCTTCGACGAGCGGTTCAGGCGGCTGTGGGACTTCTACCTCTGCTACTGTGAAGGTGGGTTCGCCGAGGAGGTGCTGGGCACCGTCCAGCTCGTGTTCGCCAAGCCCCTCTCGCGGGGATCGCTCGAGCGCTCGGCACGCACCCACCAGGTCGCGGCGGTTGCCTAGGCCCACCATGCCTGTCCTGATGCGCCGCCAGGTGGTCCCCGGCACCGTGGACGAAGTGTTCGCGTTCTTCGAGAGCCCCCGGAATCTCGAGGGCATCACGCCCCCCTGGCTCCGCTTCGAGATCGTGCGGGTGACCGACGAGCGGATCCGCGTCGGCACCGAGATCGACTACCGGCTCCGTTGGCAGGGAGTACCCATGGGATGGCGCACGCGCATCGCCGAGTGCGAGCGCAACGTGTCGTTCGTGGACGAGATGACCCGCGGACCCTATCGACGCTGGTTCCACCGTCACGCGTTCGCGGCGGTGCCGGGGGGTGTGGAGGTCACGGACGTCGTCGAGTACGAACTGCCCCTGGGGCCGCTCGGTCGGCTCGTCCACGCTCTCGTCGTGCGCGCGCAGCTCGAGGCGATCTTCGACTTTCGCCGCGATGCCGTGGCTGCGCGTTTCTCGCCGGTCCCTGGAGGCTCTCGCGCATGACATTGCTGAAGCTCTACGGCGTCACCGCCCTGGCGTTCTTCGCCCTCGATCTCGCATGGCTGGGTGTGGTCGCGCGCGGGTTCTACCGCGCGCACATGGGACACCTACTGCGGGCGGAGGTGCTCTGGCCTGCCGCACTCGCATTCTATGCGATCTACATCGCAGGGATTCTCGTATTCGCGGTGCTGCCCGGTCTGCAGTCGGAGTCCTGGCCCCGCGCGTTGGCGCTCGGGGCGTTCCTCGGTTTCGTGGCGTATGCCACCTTCGACCTCACGGCCCTCGCGCTGATCCGTGATTTTCCACCGATCGTGGTCGTGGTGGATCTCGTCTGGGGTGTGGTGCTCACATCCGGTGTGGCAGCGATCGCGTTTGGAGTCGGCCGCTGGCTGGGGCTCGGGTGACGAACGGGCGGAGCCGCGTGTCCCCGGAGCGCGTTCGTGCGCTCAACGCGCGACCTCTGCGTGCCGACGGCGACTACGTCCTCTACTGGATGACCGCGACGCGTCGGCTCGAGTGGAACCACGCCCTCGACCGGGCGATCGAGCACGCCGAGCGACTCGCGAAGCCGCTTCTCGTTTTCGAGCCGTTGAACGCGGGGTACCGCTGGGCGTCCGACCGTTTACACAGAGCGGTCCTCGACGGGATGGTCGGGCACGCGACCGCGCTCACCGGGACCGGAGTCGGGTACCTCCCCTACGTCGAGCCTGAGCCGAACGCGGGTCGAGGTCTCCTGCGCGCGCTCGCCGCACGCGCGTGCGTCGTCGTCACTGATGACTCCCCCGTTTTCTTCACCCCCGAACTGCTCGCGGCCGCGGCGCGACTCGAACCGTGTCTGGTGGAGTCCGTCGACTCCTGTGGTTTGCTGCCGCTCACGCGCGTGGACCGGACCTTCGTGACCGCGTTCCAGTTCCGCCGCTTCCTCCAACGCACGCTCCCCGACGTGCTTGGCGATGCGCCCAGCGCGGGGCCGCTCGCGTCCGCACGCCTGGCGCCTTTCCCCCATGTCGCTCCTACCATCCTGGAGCGTTGGCCCGCGGCGCGACTCGATGGACTCGTGGCCGACGGGGGACTCGCGCCGCTCCCGATCGATCACTCGGTTGCGCCGACCGAGTGGCGCGGAGGCCATGCCGCGGCGCGCAGCGCGCTCGGTCGCTTCGTTACCGACGCGCTGGCGCGCTACGCCGAGGAGCGGAACGATCCCGATGCCGGCGTCGCCAGCGGATTGTCGGCCTGGCTGCACTTCGGCCACCTCTCCGCGCATGAGGTCTTCGATGCGGTCGCCGGGGCCGAGGGGTGGACGCCGCTACGGCTGTCGTCGGAGATCGATGGCTCGCGGCGTGGCTGGTGGGGCATGAGCGAGGGCGCGGAGGGCTTCATCGACCAGCTCGTGACCTGGCGCGAGCTCGGCTTCGCGTACGCCGTCCGGACGCCGGAGCTCGACCGCTACGAGTCGCTCCCGGCTTGGGCGCGCTCGACCCTGGAGGAGCACGCGTGCGACCGTCGCGAGTACGTCTACACGCTCGAGGAGTTCACGGCGGCTGAGACGCACGATGAGCTCTGGAACGCGGCGCAGCGGCAACTCGTGCGTGACGGCACGATCCACAACTACCTGCGCATGCTGTGGGGGAAGAAGATCCTCGAGTGGACGGATCATCCGCGCGAAGCGCTCGACATCATGATCGAGCTGAACAACCGGTACGCGCTCGATGGCCGCGACCCGAACTCATACTCCGGGATCGGCTGGACGCTCGGGCGCTTCGACCGGGGTTGGCCCGAGCGACCGATCTACGGCAAGGTGCGTTCGATGTCCTCGAGCGCGACGCGGAGGAAGGTCCGGCTGGGGGGGTATCTCGCGCGCTACGGCGCGTAGTCCCACCCCGCCATCCTTCGGCCCCTGGCGAACTGGGGACGTTCACCGAACAAGCCCCATCCGCCTTGAGGAGCTGGCGTTATGGCCGTAACGTCCGGCATGGCCAAGATGGCGATACGCCTGGACTCCAGCTTCCTCATCCGGGCGCTGGTGACGGACTCGCCGGAGTCCCGGGTCCTGGACGCGTGGCTCGGCGCGAAGCGAGCGATTTCGATGTCGACGATGGCCTGGGGAGAGTTTCTCTGCGGCCCACTCCGCGAGGGCGCCGCGCAGCTCGCAACCCGCGTCACCCGCAAGCACCTGCCCCTGGGCACCGAGGACGCGGCCGAGGCCGCGCGGCTCTTCAACGCGACCGGGCGACGGCGCGGGAGCTTTCAGGACTGCATCATAGCCGCGTCCGCGATACGCGCGGGTGCTGTGCTCGCGACCGTCGACCATGACTTCGATCGATTCGTGCCCGAGGGACTGAAGTTGGCCGAGTGAGGTCGGCGTATTGAGGCGCGTAGGGTACGCGTGGCCTCAGCCCGCCGCGTCCCCACTCGCCTCGTTCCCGTCGCCGTCGAAAAGCGACGTGCTGAGGTATCGCGACGCGGAGTCGGGCGCGATGCACGCCACGCGGTGGCCGGGTCCGAGCTCCTTGGCGATCTGCATCGCGGCCCAAACGATCGCGCCGCTGCTCATGCCCAGGAATAACCCCTCTTCGCGTGCGAGCCGCTTGGCGAGCGGAAAGGCGTCCTCCTCCCACGCCTTCATGAAGCGATCGACGACGGTGAGGTCGAGGTTCTTTGGGATGAAGCCCGGGCCCATCCCCTGGAACTGATGCTGGCCGCGTGGCTCGCCGTGGAGGACTGCGCTGCGTCCCGGCTCGACCGCGACCACGAGCACTTCGGGCCGACGCTCCTTGAGGTACTTGCCGACGCCGGAGATCGTGCCGCCGGTGCCGCTGCCATAGACGAACGCGTCGACCCGCCCTTCCAGCGCGTCCCAGAGCTCTGGACCGGTGGTCTCGTAGTGCATGCGCGGGTTGGCCGGATTGGTGAACTGGTCCGGCATATACGCGCCGATCTGGTCGCGGATCTTCTCGGCCTCGGCGATCGCGGCGATCATGCGCATCTCGGGGTCGGTGAGCACGAGCTTCGCACCGTACCCGGTCAGCGTGCGTTTTCGCTCAAGGCTCATCTGCGCCGGCAGCGTGAGGATGAGTTTGTAGCCCCGAGCGGCGGCGACCTGCGCCAAGCCGATGCCGGTGTTGCCCGAGGTCGGCTCGACGATGGTGTCGCCCGGGCGGATCAGTCCGCGCTTCTCGGCATCCACGATCATGGCGAGCGCGGGGCGGTCCTTGATGGAGCCCCCCGGGTTCATCGCCTCGAGCTTCACCCACACCTCCGCCATGCCCGGCTCGATGATGCGCTCGAGGCGCACGGTGGGTGTCCTGCCGATGAAGGCGTCGATCATGCGACGGACAGTGTGGACTCGGCGGAGGAAGGCAAGGGGGTCTCCCGCTCGCTACGTCAGCGCGGGGGGTTACTTGCGGCGCACGCCCGTCTCATACAGGATATTCGGCGTCATGTCATTGGGGCTGCTCGCCGACCTCTTCGAGGTGCCGACGGCCCACCCCGCGCGGGGGGTTCCGCGCACACGATGTGGTCGGAACGTACGGGTCATCCGCACTCCGACAGTCGCAACACAATTTAGGAGCGCGATGATGCGTACCAGAGGAACCGTGAAGTGGTTCAACGACCAGAAGGGCTTCGGCTTCATCACCCCGGAGGACGGGAGCAAGGATTGCTTCGTCCACCACAGCGCCATCCAGGCGGACGGCTTCCGTAGCCTCGCCGAGGGCGCCAAGGTGGAGTTCGATCTGGTCCAGGGGACCAAGGGCCCCGCTGCCGAGAACGTGACCCAGGTTTCCTGAGTTCCGGTTCTGTGAAGCAACTGGCGGGCCGTCCCGAGGAATCGGGGCGGCCCGCTTGGCTTTCCAGGCTCGAGCTCCGGCACCGCGCCTGGCGTTACCAGCGCCGGGTCGATCCCGAGGGGATCCGTTGGCTGCGTGCGACTCTCGGCCCGGGCGACGTGGCGGTCGACGTGGGTGCCTACAAGGGCGGCTACACCTGGTGGATGCGGCGTGCGGTCGGTGGCGCGGGCCTCGTGCTTGCCTTCGAGCCACAACCCGCGGCAACGCGAATGCTCCGTCGCTATGTGTCGGCGTTCGAATGGACGAACGTGACGGTCGTCGAGTGCGCCCTCTCCTCGGAGCCGGGCTCCCGCGCGCTTCGCGTTCCAGATGCGCGTCCGTCGCCGGCGGCGTCTCTCGTCGGAGCTTCTCTGCAGCCGGGTGCGACGGAGTATGCGGTGGACGTGGACACGCTCGACCGTCAGCTCCCCCGGATCTCCGCCGATGCCCGCGTCGCGTTGCTCAAGGTCGACGTGGAGGGACACGAGCTCGATGTCTTCCGGGGCGCGCGTGGAACGATTGCCGAACATCGGCCGGCGATCATCTTCGAGTGCGAGGCCCGGCACCTTCGCGGTACCACCATGGACGACGTCTTCACCCACCTGATGGCGTCGAGGTACCGGGGGTCGTTCCTGGAGCGCGGAAGGCTCGTCGACCTCGCGCACTTCGACGCGGGACGGCACCAGGTCGAAGGGCGGCACCCCTATGTGAACAACTTCGTCTTCCTCCCGGCCTGACCCATGCGATCAGTAGCCACGACGGTGAGTGAGTACCTGCGTTCGCTTCCCGAGGACCGTCGCGCCGCGATGCACGCTGTACGCGACGTCATCATCGCGAACCTGCCGAAGGGGTACGTCGAAGTCATGGACTGGGGGATGATCAGCTACCAGATCCCGCTCGACGTCTATCCCGACACGTACAACGGAAAGCCGCTCATGTATGCGGCGCTCGCGTCGCAGAAGGGGTACATGGTGGTGTATCTGTCTGCGATCTACGCGGACGCCGAGGCGCGTCGGCGCTTCGAGGCCGACTATCGCGCGACCGGCAAGCGTTACGATGTCGGCCAGTCCTGCGTGCGTTTCAAGAAGCTCGACGACCTGCCGCTCGACGTCATCGGCGCGGCGGTCGCGGCGACGCCGGTGGCGAGCTACATCGAGGGCTATGAGAAAGCGCGAGCAGGTAGTGGCGGAGGTCGGAGTCGGGGGAAGTCCGCTGGTGCGGCCAGGCCGCGCAAGGACTCCGCGCCGAAGACGCGGGCGAGCAAAGGGGTCCGGCGAGGTACCGAGAAGAAGTAAGTGACCGACGGGAGCTTGTCCGCACGGGTCGACGGACCTACGCTACCGTCCGCGCCTATGATCGATCTGCGTAGCGACACCGTCACGAAGCCCACGCCGGCCATGCGCGCCGCGATGGCGGCGGCGCCGGTCGGTGACGACGTCTACGGCGAGGACCCGACGGTCAACGAGCTGGAGGCCCGCACGGCGTCTCTGCTCGGCAAAGAAGCCGCGGTCTTCGTGCCGACGGGGACCATGTCCAATCAGCTCGCAGTCCGCATCCAGACCGAGCCGGGGGACGCGGCGCTCATCGAGGGCACCTGCCACCTCGTCATGAACGAGGGAGGTGGCGCGGCGGCGATCAGCGGCGTCTCGGTGGTGCCACTGCGGGGCACGCGCGGCGTGTTCGGCCCCGCTGAGGTGGATGCCGCGGTCGGCGTGAGCCACCGCTTCAAGCCCACCACGTTGAGTGCCCCTGCCCGTCTGCTCTGCGTGGAGAACACGCACAACGCCGGGGGCGGGACGGTGTGGCCGATCGAGGCGCTCCATGCCGTGTGCGACGCGGGTCGACGTCACGGGCTCGCGCTGCACCTCGACGGGGCGCGCCTTTGGCACGCATCGGCCGCCTCGGGGGTCTCGGAGCGCGAGCTCTCGGCACCCTTCGACACCGTGAACGTCTGCTTCAGCAAGGGCTTGGGCGCTCCGGTCGGCTCTGTCCTGGCCGGGAGCGCGGCCTTGGTCGCGCGAGCGCGTCGCTTCAAGCAGCAGCTTGGGGGCGGGTTCCGTCAGGCGGGTATCCTGGCTGCCGCCGCGCTGCACGCCCTGGACCACCACCGCGGCAATCTCCGGGACGACATCCGCCGTGCGCGCGCGTTTGCCACGGGCATCGCTGCCCTCGACGGCATCGACGTCGACCCCGAAGAGGTCGAGTCCAACATCGTGCGCTTCAGCGTCACCATGGGAACGGCGGCCGACCTGGCAGAACGCTGTCACGCGGCAGGCCTTCACATGATCCCCGGCGGGTCGAGGGGCTTGAGGGCCGTGCTCCACCGCGACATCGACGATGACGCGGTGGCGCGCGCATGTGACATCGTGACCCACGCCATGGGTTCGGCGGCCCAGGCTCCGGGCGGCGCGCGGCGCGCCAGAGCCAGGCGCGCCGAGGATGTCCTGGGATGAGCCGCGTCGAGATCGCCACCCTCGGCGGCGGATGCTTCTGGTGCCTGGAGGCCGTGTTCGAGCAGGTCGAGGGTGTGCGCGGGGTGAAGTCGGGCTACACGGGTGGGGCCACGAAGAACCCCACCTACCACCAGGTATGTTCGGGTTCGACGGGCCACGCCGAGGTGGTTCAGGTCACGTTCGATCCCGACGTGATTTCGTACAGCGAGTTGTTAGAGATCTTCTTCGACATTCACGACCCCACCACCCTGAACCGCCAGGGCGCAGACGTGGGCACCCAGTATCGCTCGGCGATCTTCACCCACTCGGACGCGCAGGCGGCGATCGCGCGCGCGTTGGTCGCCAAGTTGAGCGAAAACGGCGCCTCAGGTGTCATCGTGACCGAGATCGTTCCGCTCACGGTGTTCTATCCTGCGGAGCAGGTTCACGACGAATACTACAGATTGAACCCCAACCAACCTTATTGCCGGATCGTCATCGGTCCGAAACTTGCGAAGTTCCGTCAGCGCTTCGCCGGTCGTGTCATCACGAAGCGCTGACGAGTCCGGAGTTGTTCCGCGCCCGCGGAACTTGGGACTGCGCGCAGGGTCTACGCGGGCGCACCTAAGCCCCCCACGCAACAACCTAGGAGATTTGCACGATGGCTAAGCCGGACGGCGACCTCGTCGTCAAATGGCGCAAGTTGGCTGAGGACGGGTACCTGTACGCGGAGATCGCGCGTATGTACCCGCAGTTCTCGGTCGACCAAGTGCGCCACTACTGTTTGGGCCACACGGGTAGAAACGTGTCTGGCCCGCTCCAGACCGTCGATCGTTGGTACGGGTCGAACGTGTGGCTACGCGGCGAGAATTCGCCGCACGCAGAGCTCACCGCCGATCAAGCGAAGAAGGTCCTGAGCGATTGGGATGAGAAGAAGGACCGCTGGAAGTCCTCCGGCGCCGAATGGGCTCGCAAGCTCGGCGTGTCGGCCAGCACGATCTATATGCTGCGTCGCGGCGAGACTTGGCAGCACCTGGAGCACCCGAACCAGGGTCGCAAGCCCAAGAAGAAGGCCAAGAAGGGCAAGCGCTAGCAGGTCGCTGAAGCGACCTGTCAGGGTCAGCTCGTTCCGGGGCGAGGCTCGCCCGG
>JBEBGN010000008.1:0-52075 GCA_040081395.1 Longimicrobiales bacterium | reverse complement strand
CGATGGGGCCGGGTGGGTCGGGTTCGGCGCGGCCGGGCAGGCGGAGGGAAGTGCCGCCCGGCAGCCGGGCTTCGACCTCGGAGAGTCCGGAGTAGGCGAGGGGACGCCGCGACGGGGGTGCCGTCGAGTCTGCGGCGGGGACTGTCGGCGGCGTGACGGCTGCGAGCCGAGAAAGGGCCGCAGCCGCGGCGACGTCCTCCACGCCGCCGATCTCGGCCACGACGCGCGAGATACCAGCCTGTCCGGCGCGCGCACGCGCCTGTGTCAGACGCACCGTCGCCCCGACCACGCCCGCGCTGTCCAGGGCAGCGGCCAGGTCGAGGCGCACGCTGTCGAGCCGCGGAGCGGACAGGGTGCGAGTGTGGGGAAGGACGCCCGCCAGCAGTCGCGCAGCAGCGAGCAGGCCAGCGTCGTCACCACCCTGAACCAGAAGCCACGTCCGGTTGGCCACCGTCGTGAGAGCGACCAAGCCCTCGCCGGCATCCAGGGAGAGGGTGTCGACACCCGTGGCGACGAGCATCGCCGAGTCGAGGCCGGCGCGACCGATGGCGATCGGAATCGTCGCGCCTTCCCCCTGGCCACGCGCCAGTGGCAGGTCGAGCGCCATGGTCTCGAAGCCCAGTCGCGCCGCGATTTCGGCCACGGCAGACGTCTCGACGACCGTGGGCGCGGTGCCCAGCACGAACGACGCGTTCAACAGGTCCGGAACGCTGTCCCCGTTCATGTCCAAGACGAGCTGCCCGAGGTCGAAGACCGAGGCCAGGTCGGGGGGCTGTTGGGC
This sequence comes from Longimicrobiales bacterium, assembly GCA_040081395.1. Taxonomy (GTDB): domain Bacteria; phylum Gemmatimonadota; class Gemmatimonadetes; order Longimicrobiales; family Gaopeijiaceae; genus UBA2982. The sequence goes on along the minus strand of JBEBGN010000008.1, from coordinate 51,294 downwards.
GGAAGCGCCCTCGGAGGCCCAAGCGGCCGTCAGGGACGCGGCAGCGCAGAGCAGCGCAGAGCCGAGAGCGGAGGACCGACGCAAAGACACGGTGGGCATGGCGCGTGAGGGTGACCAGGAGCGCCGCTCCGCGCAATGTTGACACGATCACTCGCAAGTCCCAACATTGTTAGGAATTGACTGAGCGAGGGTGGTTGCATGGGCAAAACCCAGTTCGGCGAGCTGGAAGAACAAGTCATTCTCGCCCTACTCCGCCTAGGCGGTGAGAGCTACGCGCTCCCCGTCGCGAAGGAGCTGACGACGCGCACCGGCCGCGAAGTATCCCCCGCCACCGCGTACATGGTCATGCGCCGCCTCGATGAGCAGGGGTTCCTGAAGTCGCGGGTCGGCGATCCGGAGCCGGTGCGCGGCGGCAGGCCTCGGCGCTTCTATCGGGTCGTGAAGAATGCGGTGCTCCCCGCCTTGGCCGAGTCGCGCCGCGCGCGTCTCTCGCTGTGGGACGGTCTCGAAGCCATGCTCGACGAGTCATGAGCGACGCGCCGAGAAGGACTCCGCTCGCGCTGCGCATCGCAGCGAGTTTGCTCCCGAGTGACGCGCGCGAAGACGTGCTCGGGGACCTGGTCGAGTCGTGGCGAGAGAGGCAAGCGAGCCACGGACGCACCTCAGCATGGCTCTGGACGATTCGCCAACCGCTGGTGTCGATCGGTGCGCGCCTGGCGTTTCGCTCACGGATGCCGCGAACGCTCAGGGCCGGCGCGGGGATCGGCTTCTCGTGGATCGACGTGAGGCTCGGCGTCCGCATGCTCTGGAAGCAGCCGATCCTGACGATCGTGGCCGGACTGACGCTCGCGCTCGGGATTCCCGCGGCGCTCATCCCGACCCACACCCTCAACGTGTTGGACAGCGACCTTCCGGTGGAGGAAGGCGATCGCATCCTGGGGCTCCGCAACTGGGACATCCAGCGGGATACGCAGGCTCCGCAGATCCTGCACGACTTCACCGTTTGGCGCGAAACGCTGACCTCGTTCCAGGAGATCGGCGCGGTGCGACCCACGTCGTGGAACGTTCATTCAGCCGATGGCCGCGCAGCCGAGGTAGTCGGTGCCGAGGTGACGGCGTCCGTCTTCTCCATCCTGCGCGTGCCCCCGCTCGAAGGGCGCGTGCTGCTTCCTTCGGATGAGGTGGAGGGAGCCCCCGACGTCGTCGTGATCTCCGCAGATCTCTGGGCGTCGCGCTTCGCCGGCGATCCCGAGATCGTCGGCCGGACGATCGACATCGGGCGTCGGCCCCACACCGTCGTGGGCGTGATGCCCGAAGGCTTCTACTTCCCGTCCCGCGAGTACCTCTGGCTTCCCTTGCGGGCCAACGCGACCAACTACCCGGTGGGCGGAGGACCCGAGCTGCTGGCCCTGGGAAGGCTGGCCGAGGGTGTGTCCAAGTCCGAGGCGTCCGTGGAGCTCGAGACCGTCGGGGCGCGACTGCGGGCGACCTGGCCGGAGACGCACGACGCCCTCCGCGCCGAGACGATCTCCTTCTCGCTCATGCTGGTCGGGGAGATCCCCAAGGACCTCGGGGCGAGCCGCGAGTTCATGATGGTCCAACTGCTGTGCCTCGTCCTACTCGCGGTCGCGTGCGGCAACGTGGGGACGCTCATCTTGGCGCGCACGGCGATGCGGCTGAACGAGATCTCGGTGCGCACCGCGCTCGGAGCGAGCCGGGTCCGCATCCTCTCGCAGCTCTTCGTCGAGTCGCTCGTCTTGGCAGTCGGTGCGACCGCGGTCGGGCTCATCCTCGCCCAGACCCTCGCGAAGGGGGTCGTCGATACGATGCTGGAGGGCGAGCTGCCCTATTGGATCGACCTCCACCTGACCGGCGGCTCGATCGCCTTGGCGCTGGGTCTCGCCGCCGCGTGTGCCCTGCTCGCCGGTGTGCTGCCTGCGATCAAGGCGACCAGTCCTCGCATCCAGCAGAACCTTCAGAGGCATGGCCGGGGCGCGACCGTCCGCTTCGGCGCGTTCACGACCGTGCTCATCGTTGCCGAGGTGGCCCTGTCTATGGGCTTTCTCACCTTCGGCACCGGCGCCGTCGCGACGTATTTGATCGATCAGCCGGAGGGGTACGACGTCCCCCTAGACCCCTTCCTGACCACAGGCTTCCGGACGCCGGGCAGCGACCCGACCGAGAGCAAGCGTGACGACTACGAACGCGAGTTTCGGATCCGCGTCGCGCAGAATCAGGAGGCCCTCCGCGATCGCTTGGCCGCCGACCCAGCCGTGCGTCGCGTCGCCATGGCTGCGCAAACCACGGGCATGGAGTACCCGGCTCGAGCCATCACGCTCGAGAGCGGCCAACCGTGGCCCGGAGGCCCGGTCAACGCGGGCCGCGTGCATATCGACTACTTCCGAGATCTCGGCATCGAAGTCTTGTACGGACGTGGCTTCACCGCGGACGACGTCGCGACCGGGCCGGGCGCGCCTTACCCGTCGGTCGTGGTGAACGAAGACTTCGCCGAGAGCCTCTTCGGCAGCGGAAACGCCGTCGGACGGCGGGTGCGCTACACGTCCGCCCCGGAGCCCGCCCCTTGGTACGAAATCGTCGGCGTCGTCGAGGCATTCGAGCCCGACTTGGTGGACGCCGAGCGACGGCCGGTCCTCTATCACCCCCTCGCTTCCGCCGACCTCAACCCCATGCGGTACGTCATCGAAGCCGACGGACCCGCGGAGGACTTCCTTCCTCGCCTCCGGTCGATCGCAGCCGACGTGGACCCCGACGCCGTCATCGAGAACGCCTACTCAGCCGACTACCTCGTCGGCCGTCGGGAGCTGGAGAATCGACTTCTCGCGCTCTTCGTATTCATCCTATCCGCCGTCGGCATGATGCTCGCGGCGTCCGGCCTCTACGCCCTGGTGTCGTTCACCGTCTCCCAGCGCACGCGCGAGATCGGCATCCGCACCGCGCTCGGAGCCGCCGCAAGTGACATCGTGCTCACCATCGCGCGACGCGCATTGGTCCAAGTGTTGATCGGCGTGGCCCTGGGGAGCATCCTGGCGTCGTGGGCGCTGGAGGACGAGCTCTCCATGCCCAACGCGCCTCGGCTCATCGCCGGCGTCGCAGTCGCGGTGGTGGTGTTCGCGGCGCTGTCCTGCTTGTCACCGATTCGGCGGGGGCTGCGGATTCAGCCGACTGAGGCGTTGAAGGAGGCGTAGGGGGGCGACCTCCAGACCGCGTCCCTTACGCGCTCAGCTCCCCGATCTCGTCCTCGAGGCTCTCCCAATCGGCCAGCAGCCTTGCGACCTCCTCGCTGCGTTCCGTCCGCTCGTGCTGCCGCGCTGTGACCTCCTCGGCCGCGGTCTCGTCGAAGTAACCGGGCCGGCAGAACAAGTCATCGATCTCGATCACGCGTGACTCCGCCTTCTCGATGCGAGCAGTCAGCTCCTCGCGGCGTTTCTCGAGTGTGCGCAACTTGGCCGCGGCGTCCTGGGGTCGCACGGCCGGCTTGGGCTTGGCAGGCGCCACCACCTCGCGCTTGGCCTCCTTCTTCTCCTTCTGCGCCTTGAGCACCACGCTCTCGACGTCGAGATGGTCGTCACCGCAGGTGGCCACGTACTCCTCGTAGGTACCGAGGTAGTCGCGAATGCGCCCGGGGGTGATCTCCACGATGCGGGTCGCGACCTGACTCACGAGCCAGCGGTCGTGTGACACCAAGATGAGCGTGCCATCGAATGCCTTGAGCCCCTCCACGAGCGCTTCGATCGACTCCAGGTCGAGGTGGTTCGTGGGCTCGTCGAGCAGGAGCACGTTGGCGTGCTCGAGCATGAGACGGGCGAACACCAGGCGCGCGGCTTCGCCCCCGGAGAGCGAGTCGAGCTTCTTGGCCCCATCGTCACCGGAGAAGAGCATGAGCCCCATCTGGCCTCGCACATAGCCGCGGTCCTTGCCGGGGCAGTAGTCCCACAGCCACGCCTCGCAGGTCCGATCAGACCCGGCGAGGTCCTCGCGGTGGTCCTGCGCGAAGTAGCCGCGCTGGGCCTCGTACCCCCAGGTGACATCCCCCGCGTCCGGCGCGATCTGGCCCATGATGATCTTGAGGAAGGTCGACTTGCCGATCCCGTTCGGCCCCATGATCGCGAGCCGGTCGCCGCGCCTCACCTCGAGGTTCACGCCGTGCAGGACTTCCTTCTGACCGAAGGCCTTCTTCACACCCTTCACGGTGAGTACCTCGCGTCCCGAAGGACGCCGCGCCGTGAACTTGAACGCAGGGTAACGGCGGCTGGAGCCCGGGAGCGCGACCAGCGATTCGGTCACCTTCTCGATGAGTTTGACCTTGCTCTGGGCCTGTCGGGCTTTACTCGCCTTCGCCTTGAAGCGGTCTACGAACAGCTGATGGTGCGCGATCTCCTTCTCGCGCTTCTCGATGTCCTTCTCACGCCGCTCGCGGTTCTCGACCTTGGCGGTCAGGAAGCGCGAGTAGTTGCCGGGGTAGTGCGTGACGGTGCGGTAGTCGACGTCGAGAATGTCGGTGGCGATGTTGTCGAGGAAACGGTGGTCGTGGGAGATGACGACCACCGGACCGGGGAACGCGCGCATGAACTTCTCGAGCCACCGGATCGACAGGATGTCGAGGTGGTTGGTGGGCTCGTCGAGCAGCAGGGCTCCCGGGTTGCTCGCGAGCACCTGCGCGAGCAGCACGCGCAGCTTGAAGCCGCCGGATAGCGTCGACAGCGGCTGCCGGTGGATGTGCGTCGGCAGGCCGAGGCCCTCGAGGATCGTGCCCGCCCTGGACTCGGCCGTGTAGCCGTCGTGCATTTGCACGATGTCCTCGAGCTCGCCGAAGCGATCGGCATCGAAGCCCTCCTCGCCCTTGGCGAGCATGGCCTCCTTCTCGGCCATCGCCTCCCAGAGCTCCGCGTTCCCCATGATGGCGACCGACAGGATCTCGCGGTCCTCGTAGAGGAACTGATCCTGGCGGAGCACGCCGAGCCGGAGCCGCTTCGGGATCGATACGGCGCCCTCGGTCGCCTCCACCTGGCCGGTGATGATGTTGAGCAGCGTGGTCTTGCCGGAGCCATTCGCCCCCACCAAGCCGTACCGCTGGCCCGCATTGAGCTGGAACGAGGCGTTCTCGAAGAGATAACGCCCGCCGAAGTCCATCGACACGTTGGAGACAGAAATCATGGGGGGAGAATGTAATCAAGCCATGGACGGTGGCCCGCGGGCCCCCCAATTTTTCCGGCCAGCTAACCACGAGGAGGAATCATGAGCGCGAATCGTCTGGTCGGCCTGCTATTCCTCGGACTGGCTGCCTGCGGCGGGCAAGCCGATGATGCCCAGTCCAACGCTCCGGCCGCCCCGGTCGAGGTCCGCTTCGTCGCGTCCGATTTCGCCTTCGACGGGCCGGCCACCATCGAAGCCGGCGTGGTCACCTTCGTTCTCGAGAACACCGGGCAGACGCTTCATCATCTACAACTCGTCCGCCTGCCGGATGGGATGGACTTCGCGGCGTTTCAGGAGGCCCTGGGCCAGATGCAGCCCGGCACGCCCCCGCCCGCGTGGTTCGTCGACGTGGGCGGCGTGAATCCTCCCCCACCGGGTCAGCCGGCGAGGACCACGCTGATGGTCGAAGCTGGTGAATACGCCGTGGTGTGCATCGTCGACACCCCCGACCACGTGCCGCACGTGTTCAAGGGCATGATCCAGCCCTTGACGGTGACCCCCGCCACCACGCCGTCGGCGCCTCTGCCGCCGTCGGATATGATGCTCACGCTCGTGGATTACGGGTTCTCGTTTTCAGCGCCTCCCACGGCGGGATCGCATGTGATCCATGTGATGAACGGCGCCGCCCAATCCCATGAAGTCGTGTTCATCAAGCTCCATGCGGGTAGGACGATGGACGACGTCGGGGCATGGGGCGCGACCTACGAGGGGGAGCCCCCCTTCGACACCTACGGCGGGGTTCCCGGCATACGGCCGGGACAGATGGTGAACGTCCACGTCGACTTCACCCCGGGTGAGTGGGCCGCGCTCTGCTTCGTTCCAGACGCGACGGACGGGGCGCCCCATCTCATGCACGGAATGGTGCTGCCCTTCACGATCTCGTAGGGGCTGACTCGCTACTCGACGAAGTCCAGCGCCACGTCGAGCGCGGGCGCCGAATGGGTGATCCAGCCCACCGAAATGAAGTCCACTCCGGTTTCGGCCACGCGGCGCACGTTCGCCAAGGTGATCCCCCCGGAGGCTTCAAGCTTGCAGCGCCCGCGCGCGAGCGCGACTGCCTTACGCATCTGGGGCGGGCGCATGTTGTCGAGCATGACGATGTCCGCCCCGGCCTCGATGGCCGGCTCGAGATCGGCGAGGCGGTCGATCTCGGCCTCGACGTGCATCTCCCATCCGACGCGCTTTCTCGCGCGTCGCACGGCTTCGGCCACGGACCCCACGGCGGCGATGTGGTTGTCCTTGATGAGCACCGCGTCGTAGAGGCCCATGCGGTGATTCGCGCCGCCGCCCGCGCGCACGGCCGCCTTCTCGAGCGCGCGCCATAGCGGCGTCGTCTTTCGCGTGTCGAGGATGGTGGCGCCCGTCCCCTCGATGCGGTCGACGAGCGCGCGCGTCGCGGTCGCGACGCCACTCAGGTGACCCAGCAGGTTGAGCGCTACCCGTTCCCCCGCGAGGACCGCGCGCGCCGGCCCGCGGACCGAGGCGAGTAGCGCGCCGGCCTTCACCACGGTGCCGTCCGTCACCAGCGCGGCGGTTCCCACGGACGGGTCGATCAGCTCGAAGGTGCGGAGGGCAGGCACCAGCCCGGCGATGCACCCCGGCGCGCGTGCGACCACGTTCGCGACGACCTCCGCGTCCGCGCGAATGGTCGCCGCCGAGGTGATGTCACCCCGGCGCCCCAGGTCCTCGCTCAGGGCCGCGGCCAGCAGGCCGTCGAGGTCGACCTCCGAGAACGACTCCGTCCGCGCGCGCGGCGACCTCTTTCGCGTCGTCAAGGTCAGCGGGCGTCGGGATCGGGCGAGTGGCGCGTATGTCGCTCTACCACGAGGCGCCACCCTGAGTCAGGGTCGCCTGGAATGGGCTCGGCCCTCAAGGTGCCGTCGACCCAGCCGGCTGTGGGGCAGCAGTTGCCATCATCCGCGTTCCAGATGTGGAACTCGAAGCCGAGCGAGTCGTCCTGGAGTGAGTACATCGTACCCTTCCAGACCCCCTCGCCGGGACCGAGCTGGGGCGCGAACCAGGCCGCGGGATCCTGGAACTCCACCGCCTCGAGCGCGCCGTCGGGGGTGATGCGGAGGAGGTGATCTTCGTGCTGACCGCCCGTGCCGGAGATCATCAGCTGAACGTGGAGAAACACCTCGGTGCCGTAGGTGAAGCGTCGGGGTTGGTCCAGCCGGCCGATGGCGGGGTCATCTGCCCCCTCGATCGACTGCGCGAAGCGGAACCGCCCGACCCGCCCGACCCAGAGCGTCATGAACTCTGGGGAATCGGGCGACTGGTGTAACGCGGCGATCACCTCGACATCGCCCGGCCCGGCGAAGTCGTAGACGGTCGCGGGTCGGTCGGCTGACCCGCGCTCGGCCCCGACGGCGCCAGAGGCGATCTGCTGCCGGGAATACATGGGCAACTCCTGCGCGATCGCTGGGCCGCCGGACGTGATGCGAGCGAACAGGACCGCCAACGTCAGCGCGGCGGCGGCGGTCGCCGTCCGTGATCGGGCCGCCTTCGTAGGGGACGTCAGACCTTCACCTCGAGCATACGCGCAACCGCAACCCGTGCGCGCGCCGCCACCGTCGGCTCGACCATTACCTCGTGCTTCATGTCCCGCAGGCTGTCACGGATCCCCTCGAGCGTGATCATCTTCATGTAGGGGCAGAGATTGCAGGGCCGCACGAAATCCGTCTCGGGCACCTCGGCCGCGACGTTGTCGCTCATGGAGCACTCGGTGACCATGACCACGCGCTCGGGGCGCTCGCGCTTCACCCACTTGATCATCCCGGAGGTCGAGCCCACGAAGTCGGCCTCCGCCAGCACGTCGGGCGGACACTCCGGATGCGCGATGATCTGGATGCCCGGATACGACGCGCGGTAGTCGCGGAGTTCCTGTCCCGTGAAGCGCTCGTGTACGATGCAGGAGCCCTGCCAGAGGATGATCTCGACCTTGGTCTGCGTCGCGACCCACTTCCCGAGGTACTGGTCGGGTAGGAAGATGACGCGGTCGACGCCGAGTGACTCCACCACCGCGACAGCATTGCCCGAAGTGCAGCAGATGTCCGACTCGGCCTTCACTTCCGCCGACGTGTTCACGTACGTGACGACGGGGACGCCGGGATAGCGCTGCCGTAGCAGCTGGATGTCCGCGGCAGTGATGGCCTCAGCCAACGAGCACCCGGCCTTGGTGTCGGGAATCAGGACCGTCTTGGCCTCGTTCACGATCTTGGCGGTCTCGGCCATGAAGTGGACGCCGGCCATGACGATCACGTCCGCGTTCGTCTTCTCGGCCATGCGCGCGAGCGCGAGGGAGTCCCCCTTGAGGTCCGCCACGCCGTGGTAGATATCCGGCGTCATGTAGTTATGTGCGAGCACGACGGCGTTGCGGCGCTGCTTGAACTCCTCGATCTCCTCGAGGAGGGGGGTCAGCGCTGCGATTTCGGCGTCCGGTAGCACGCCCTTGAGGCGGTCCATCGGGCTCACGGCTGTCGACGAAGTGCCCACGTCTTCTCCTGATGCGTTCTCACGGCCACGCCAGCCCACCCCATACCCTCCGACCCGGCCGGGGATTCCCCCCGCCGGGAGCGGAGCCCCTTGGGACGTCTTTTTGGGGGCGCGAGGGCGCGGTTACCTTCCGACTCCCCTGTAACAGAGGAAATTGGATAGATGACGCTCAAGCTCGCGATCCCGGCCCTTTGTGCGGCGCTCCTCGCGGGGTGCTCGGCGGATGCGCCCTCGTTCGAGTCCGCGCCGCTCGAGACGAACGACCAGAAGGCGAGCTACGGCATCGGCTTGAACATGGGCGGACAGCTCGCCGCGGCGAAGGACCGGCTCGACCGGATGGCCCTCCTGCGCGGTATCGAGGACGGCCTCCAGGGGAACGACCCGCAAATCTCCGACGGCGAGCTGCAGCAGGTCCTGATGCAGTTCGGCTCGGAGGTCGAGGAGGCCGCGAACGCCGAGCGTTCGGCGGAGGCCGAGGCGAACGGCGTCACCGGGACCGCGTACCTCGCCCAGAACGGCGCCAAACAGGGCGTGACCACCACCGAGAGCGGGCTCCAATACGAGGTCCTGCGTGTGGGTGAGGGGGAGCGTCCGACGCGCGAGAGCACGGTGCGCCTCCACTATCGGGGCACGCTGGTCGATGGCACCGAGTTCGACTCGTCGTACGGCGGGGAGCCCGCCACCTTCATGGTGAGCGGCGTGATTCCGGGATTCACGGAAGCGCTCCTCCTCATGCAGGTCGGTAGCCACTACCGCATCTCCATCCCCGCGGCGATCGCGTATGGCCCTCAGGGAAGCGGACCGATCGGACCCAACTCGACCCTGATCTTCGAGATCGAGCTTCTGGAGATCGTTGACGCCGAATAGCGGGGGACTGTAGCGTCGGATCGTTTCCCCAACGGCGAGACCGATCTTCCCATGTCGTTCCTGTCACGTCTGTTCGGGCCCAAGGATGAGCCGGCGAAGCCCGCGGGTCGGCTGACGCAGCGACTCGAGCGCTTCGAGGAAGAGGCGCAGAACGCGGCGCCGGGCTACGTGGGTTCGTCCTACAACCGCGCGGGAGACGTCGCGCTCAAGGAAGGGGACGGCGATCGCGCGCTGAGCTTCTACGGGCGAGCCATCGACGCCTTCCTGTCGGACGAGCAGCCCGAGGCGGCGCGGGGCGTGGCGAACAAGATCATCAGGGTGCGTCCCCACGCCGTGCGGACCCTGTGCACGCTGACCTGGCTCGATCTAGCGGCAGGACACACCGCGACGGCACTCCTCCACCTGCGAGACTACGTCGACGCAGCCAAAGAGGCGAAGCGGCATTCGCACGCCGCCAGTCAGATCTTCGAGATGGCTCGCATCGTCCCCGACCGCGAGGTATTGGGTGCGATCGCGGACGCCTTGGACTCTCTCGACTTCGGGCCGAAGGCAGCTCAGGTCCGCGACTGGGAGAGCGAGGACGGGTCTCCGGACGTCCTCAATGACCCCGAGGCCTTGGCCGTGGCGTGCCGCCGGGGCGCAGCCGGTTCCAATCAGAGAGGGGAGCCCGAGGCCAAGTCGCAGGGTTAGTGAATCAGTTCCCTGCGGAGCCGGTCAGCAGGCCATTTCGGATCCGCACCGCTTTGGGCGATGCTCCGGCGTCCTCTTCGATCGCCACGGCTCTCACGTCGTCGAAGCGCAGCTCGGGCGAGAGCGTGAGTCGCTGCCCCGCTCGCTCCACCACGATCTCGTAGCGAGTGCCCACGGCGCCGTTCGCGAAGTTGGCCCGGAACACCGCGCCGAAGTCCGCATTGCCGACGTCGACACCCGCGACGGACACGATGAGGTCGCCGACCACGATGCCGGCAGCTTGGGCAGCGCTCCCAGGCCCGACCGCGGCCACCCGCACCCCTTCGGCGCTACCCTGGGTCGAGATCCCGATGCGGGGCACGCGCGTCACATCCACCCTCAGCTGGAGCCCGGCGAGCGGGAGGATCGTCTCCCACGGGAACGGCACTCGGCCATCGATGAAGTCGTCGTGGAAGTCCTGGAACGAGCGTCCGCCCGCGGCGCTTTGCACCGCGTCCCACCACTGCTCCTCGGTGAAGCCGCGGTCCCGCCCGTACGATCCTTCGTAGACGGTCTTCATGACATCGTCGAGCGAGCGTGCGTTGTCCGAGGCGTCCCGGATGAGGATGTCGAGCATGAGGCCGGCGAGTGACCCCTTCGGATAGTAGATGGATGCGGTCCCGTCGCGCGGGCTGATCCAGGTCGACAGCGAGGCATCTTCGAGCGCCACGGGCGGCACCGCAGTGACCTGCTCGATCTTGGCCTGTGTATCCTCGTAGAACGACTCGGCGGATACGATGCCGCCGCGCACGAGCGCGAGGTCGGCGTAGTAGTCGGTGATGCCCTCGCTGACCCAGAGCAGCTCCGTCGGCATCGCGCGGCCGTAGTCGTAGGGCCAGAGGTCCCAGGGACGCATCCGCTTCACGTTCCAGCCATGGAAGATCTCGTGAGCAGTGATCGACGCGAGCGTGGGAGACCCGAGGAAAGTCGGGTGATAGATGCCGAGGTGTGAGTTGGAGTGTTCGAGCGCAGAGCCTCCCCCGAACGACTCGTCGAATACGAGCAGCGTGGTGTAGTGGTCCCACGGCACGACGTCCGTGACGGCTTCCATGGGGGGCATCATGCGATGGATCTGGTCCCAGAGCAGCGCGCGGTCCTGGCCAGCCATCCTGCCCTCGGGGTACGTCGCCAGGCGATACCACTTGCCGCCGATCTGTGCGCTGTCGACGTCGAAGCGGCCGACGAACGTCGGCATGTCTACGAGTTCGTGGTAGCCCACGGCGGAATAGCTGCGCGTCGCGGGACCGGCCGTGAGTCCTGTAGCGATCTTCCAGTCGGCCTCGGTATGGAAGACGATCTCCGACGAGAAGTCGAGATCGGCGCCCTCCGGATAGAAGAAGACGTTGGTTCCGTTGAAGAACGCGAAGTCTGGCCGCGACCAGGCCTGCCCATTGTCGAGCTCGTCGGCGGCGTAGTCGAGCGCGACGCTCACCCGTCCGCGGCCGGTCGGGTACACGCGCCAGGTGTCGAAGTCAGCCTTGTCCCAGCGGATTTCTGCGCCGGACTGCGTCGCCCGCACGTTCCCGACGTTCTTCGCGAAGTCGCCGAGGCTGTACGATCCCGGCGTCCAGGACGGGAGCGAAAGGGACACGGCGTCGCCGTTGGTCACATCGAAGGACATTTCGATGCGGATGGTTCGACTGGCCGCGCTCGCTGCGTCGAAGGTGACGTCGTAGCGGACGTTGCGGACCTCGTCGTCGGCCCGCGGCGGCGTGGCACCGGCGAGCAGGACGAGCAGTAGCGCTCCGGCGGTCCTCGTCATCACGGTCCATGCCTCCCTGGGTCATTGGCTCCTGCGTCGGTACGCGAGAGGGCCGCCTCGCGTTCCAGGCAGTCCTGCCGAGGCTCAACGAAACCGATGACTCCATGGGGGGGGTGGCGTAGCTTAGGGCGAATCTCCGACCCGTCTCGGGAGACCGAACATGTCCGTCCTTCGTGAGCGCGTGCCTGTCCTCGCCGTGCTGGCGCTCGTTACCGCCTGCGCATCCGCGGGGGACCGGCTCAACGAGGGGATCGTCCTCCAGTCCCAAGGGCGCTACATGGAGGCCGTGTACCGCTACGCGGAGGCGGTCGAGCGGGACGCTGAGCTCGTGGAAGCCCGCGACCGCCTGACGGCCGCCGGCGACACCGCGCTCACCGTGGCGATGGACGAGGCGGACGCGCTCGAGCGCCGCGGAGACCCCGTCGGCTCCGCCGAGCGCTATCAGGCCATCGATCAGATGCTGGCGCGGGTGCGTCAGGTCGGAATGCGCCTAGACCTGCCCGCGGACTACGACACCATCCGCCGGGCGGTCTTCGACAACGCCATCGGCTGGCGGATGGCCGAGGGGGACCAGGCCGCCGACCTCGGCCGTTGGGAGGAGGCGCGGGAGCACTTCGTGGGCGCTCGGGCGGATTTCCTGCTTCCGGCCCGGATGCAGGTCGACGAATCGTACGAAGCCGAGATCCAGACTCTGCTCAGCTGGGCGGAAACCGAACTCCAGGACGAGCGGCCGCGCGCCGCGCACGCGCTGGCGCAGGAGGCGGTCGAGGTTCGGAGCTCTCCCGCTCGAGACGTGGTGCTCCGCGTGCGGGACCTCCAGGCGCGCGCATTGGAAGCGGGCACCGTGGTCGTGGCCGTGCTGCCGGTGGCGGCTTCCCCGGGCGTGCGCGAGTACCTCGGCGTCGAGTTCGAGGTCCAACTCGACGACGATCTCACCCTCGACCACTGGAACGAGCCGCCGCTCTTCGTGGATGTCGCCGACCCGATCATCCTGCGGAGGGAGCTGCGCGGGCTCCTGCGCGGGCAGGCGGCTCAGACGCCGATCATCGTGGGCCGCGCCCTCGATCTCATCGGCGCGGACCTCGCCATTCTGATCGAGCTCACACGAATCGAGGTCGTCGAGGAAGACGTGGACGAGACGCGCCGGCAGGCCATCATCCCGCTCCAGGGAGCAGCCGGCCGCGGAGTCGATCGCACCGCCGACCAGCAGATGGACACGGTCACCTACACCACCCTCACCGGCACCATGTCCTACTTCCTCGAAGCGAACGTCGTTGTCGTCGACGCCGACGGTCGGGAGGTAGAGCGGTTCACGTCCTCCTCGCGCCGCAGTGGACCGTTCCAGAGGGGCGAGTTCGAGGGGGATCCCGCTGTGCTAACGCTCCCCGATCGTGACCGACCGTTCTTCGATGCCAACCTGCTCGCCGGCCAGGTCGGGCGGATCGAGGAGGAGTTGATGGAGGACCTGGCCGTCGCGATTGCCGCGGGTACGTACGACACCGTGCTCTCGGGTATCCGCTGAAGCCGGCGGGAGCCCGGGCGGCTCGTTCATGACCGGCGGCTTGCTCCGGGCCTGGAGTTCCCGGGCGGCGCCGTGGACCGCCGCCGCCGTGGCGGTGGCCGGGGTGTTGTGGGTCGCGCGCTTCGTGGACGTATCGCCGCGGGTCGAGGGGGACTTCTTCTTCGCCGAAGACGACCCGCAGATGCAGGCGTCGTTGGCCGTCGCCGCGCGTTTCCCCTCGAGTCCGCAGGTGATCCTCCGCGTCGAGGACCTGGTGGGGGACTCCTCTGGGTACCAGGCTCGCGTCGCCGCGCTGACCTCCGATCTCCTCGCCCTCGAGGGCGTGACGGGTGGCTACAGCATCGCCACCGACGATCCCGCCAGCCCTCTCTTCGGTCGGATTCTACGGACGCCCGATCCCGCTGCGACGAACGTCATCCTGTCGACCGACGACACGGACCCCGAGGTGCTCGTTCCGCGCATCGAGGGCGTGGTCGCCGCCCATGCAGGTCCCGAGCTGAGTGTGATCACGTCCGGTGTGCCCGTGATCGTGGAGCTGATCCGCCGGAGCCTGTATCGGGACCTGGTGGTCTTCAGCCTCGCGGCGGTCCTCGTGTTCGGCTTGATCATCGGCCTCGTCTATCGAGACGTCGCGATCCTAGTGGGAACGCTGTCGACCACGTTCGCCTCTGTGAGCCTGACCCTGATCCTCGTCCAGGCGATCGGCGTGCCGATCGGCCTCCTCACCGCGAACCTGGTCACCATCGTCTTCGTGTTGACGCTGTCGCACGTGGTCTTCCTCACGGCGAACTGGAAGCGGCGAGCGGCAGCGGAGGACGATCGAAGCTCGGCTGTCCTGCTCGGCATCAGGGACACGATGGAGGGCTCCTTCTGGAGCATGGCGACCACGCTGTTGGGGTTCCTGAGCCTCCTCCTCGCGAGCGCCAAACCTCTGCGTGACCTGGGTCTCGCCGGCTCGGTCGGGACCTTGGTCGGATTCTTCACGGCCTACGCGCTCTACCCGGCGTTCATCGCTCGGTGGGCGAAGGTCCGCCCTGTCGTCGAAAGTGAGCTCGCTCAGGGCTCCGCGGGGGGACGACGTCCGCTGGTCGTTGCCACCGCCGCGGTGGTGGTGATCTCGGGCCTCGGGGTGCTCAGGGTGAACACCGACCCGGGGCTCCTGACTTACTTCGGTACGGGGACCGAGCTTCGTGACGGCCTCGAGCAGATGGACCGCGACGGCGGGTCGAGCACGCTCGACCTCGTCGTGCGCAACAGAGAAGGTGGCCGCCTCGACGCGCCGCAGGCGTTCGCCCGCCTCGAGGCCCTGCACACCACCATCGAAGCGGACACTGCCGTGGGCGTCGCGCTCTCGCCGACCGTCTTGGTCGCGCACGCGCGCGCGATCCCCCTTGCAGGGCTCCTCCCGACCCCGCTCCTGCTCGATCTCGCTTCCGGCCCCCGGCTCGGCGGCGTGGGGCTCGGCTACATCACCGCGGAGCGGGACGAAGCGCACTACTTCCTGAGGATGCGCGAGTCGGGTCACGAGGACGATCGCGAGGTCGTGATGGATCGCCTCCGCGGGTACGCCAGAGAGCAAGGTCTCGAGCCCGTGGCCGTAGCCGGCCTCTACGACCTGCAGGCGCAGTTGGCTCGCCTCATCTCGTCGAGCCTGGTGTCGGGGATCGGGGGGCTGCTCGTCCTCTTCCTCGGCGTCGCGCTGATCGTCTCGAGGTCGGTACCGACGGCGTTGAAGATGTGGGTGTGCCTCGCCGGCATTCCCGCGGTGATTCTCGGCCCGTTCGGATACCTCGGCATCGCGGTCGACATCATCACCTCGCCGGCCGCGAATGTCGCGCTCGGGATGGGTGCCGACTCGATGATCCACCTCGTCGTGCGCGTGCGCAGACTGAAGTCCGCGGGGGATCCGACTCCTTGGACTCGAGGGGTCGCCCAGATCGGCCGGCCGGTGCTCGGCGCCACCGGGATCATCTCGGCGGGCTTCGGCATCTTCGTGCTCTCGACCTTCCCGCCCACCCAGCGCTTCGGTCTCGCCGTGATCCTCGGAACCCTGGCTGCCGCGACGCTCGCCCTCATCGTCCTCCCGGGCCTCGCTCCCCGCGAGGCGCCCGAGACCTAGGCCGCGTAGGGACGGCGGGCCGTCCGGACGCCCTCGCGGCGGCCGTCGGGCCTGCTCGCGACTGGTACGCGCCTTGCACCTCCAAGGGGTCAGGAGTGTGCGGGTTTCCCGGGCTTGGGCGTCCTATCCAAGGCGCACCGGGAGAGTGGTGGGCGCCGTGATGCCCAACCTGCGGAACGAAGTGCAGAGGGAGGAAGAAAGTGCGGCACAATCCAGAGGTCCTGTTGATCGGCGCGGTGGCGGCGTTCGCCCTCACCGGGTCCGTGGCGCTCACCTTTGACCGCGGGCAGGACGTCGTGCCGCTCGTCGAGCCCCCGATCGCGATCATCGAACCCGCGATCGTCGCCACGGATGTCGCGAGTTGGTTCGGGTCCGTTCGCCCGTTCTGCAACTCGGTCGAGGTCGACACGCGCATGCGGATCGAGCCAGCGCCTTCGACCCCCGAGGGGGACATGTACGAGTCGGCGTGCTACGCCCTGGCGGGGCGGATCGACCGGGCACGGGAGATCATCGACGGCTTGTCGCCGGATCTCCGCGCACAAGCGGCAGGAGTGGTGTTCGAAGCGGGTCACCCCGCCGCGGATGCCGGCGACGATATCGCTGCGGGGCCGCTCATGGGGCTCGTGGTGGACTACTGGCCCAACCACTACATGGCGCTCTACCACGCCGGCGCCGCGCGCTACGAGTTGGGCGATTACGCTATCGCGCAGAAGTACCTGGAGAGCTTCATGGTGGAGTACGGCACCGAAGACGGATGGCGGAGCAGCGCGCGGGGCATGCTCGAGCGGATCGCCGAGCAAGGGTCCGGCGCCGTCTAGGGGCACCGTGCGGCACTAGACGTTGGAGCGGCGCGCGCAGCCGCACCCGGCCCCACATCCCTGCGTGCGCGCTCCCGCTCCCGCGGCCGTTCCGCCGGCCGGTGGCACCGGCGTGCTCAGGAGTCGATCCACGGGCGCGTTCGTGGGAGTCGAACCGATCGCGACCCCGGCGAGTCCGGCGAGCTCGCCCCAGGTCGCGAGCCTCTCGTCCATGCCGTGACGGACCTCGAGGGTCCGCCCGTTGGTGGTGCACCGGTATTCGTAATAGGGCATCGTCGTTCCCCGATCGCGCTCGTGTCCAATGGGACCCAGCGGTTGATAGACGAATGAGGGACTCCTGTTCCCGGCCTTGGCCCCCCGTGTGGTGGGGGGGCACCATCCAGGTGTGGTTCCCCCGCAACATCCCCGGGGGGGCAAAGGGGGGCTCCGGGGGCGACGAACAGCGGCCCGGTGCGTATAAAGCTATATGGGATAACGAGTTATGTGTAAACATGCGAGGACGCGACAGAGCTGCCTCCCGCGGCACGTCGGTTGCATAAGGCTTCCGCGTGGTCGTACGACCTTGGTATGCCCCAGACCAGAGAGGGTAGATGAAGCGGCTTCTCCTGATCGCCCTGAGCGTTGGCCTGCTCGCCCAGCCGGCCCAGCTCACCGCGCAGCAGCCGTACCTGTACAACGGCGTTCCCGACGCCACCGAGTACATGACGTTCCTCGGAGGCTCCGGCGTGAACGGCGGGTACGGCGTCCAGGTCGGCCCCTATCTGGGGCGGTTCGAGTACCCGGCGAGCGCCTCCTTCAGCATCTACTGCGTCGACTACAACCACTACGCCAAGAGCCAGTGGGTCGACGTGACCGGTATCGGACCGGTCGGTGATCTGAGTCAGACCCGCCTGAACGATTTCGGCAAGTATCAGCAGGCGGCGTACCTCGCCTCCCTGTTCGACACGGCACCCACTACTTCGTGGGGAGGCATTCACGCCGCGATCTGGTCGCTCACGTCGGGGGTCTCGGTCGGGGACGTGACTCAGCGCAACTACTACTTGGGTCTCGCAGCCGCGAACGGTTCCAGCTTCGACACCAGCGGCTGGTACGTGCTCTCGCCGCAGAGTCTCACGTCCAGCACCGGTGGCCAAGAGTTCCTGATGCGGACGAAGGTTTCCGTGCCGGAGCCCGCCGCGTTCCTCCTGATGGCGACCGGACTGCTCCTCCTCGCGGGTGTGAGCCGCAAGCGGGTTATCGGATTCAAGGAAGGGGACGCCTAGCGCGTCCGGGCACGAACCCCCCAAGCCGTGCCTGAGCGGAGCGCGAGTCTCTCGCGCTCCGCTTCTTCTTTGCCTACGATCTTCCCACTATGACACGAGCGACACCCTCCCCCTGGGCCGTGGCAGGCCTGTATGTCTTCGCCGCCATGCTCTTCGCTTCGCCCCTGATCGACCTCTTCTCCACGGCGTGGCCCCCCCGCGTGGGGGACTTGTCGTGGCGCTACGGTTTCATGGGGCTGGCGGCTGGATACCTGCAGACGCCCCTACTCGGCTTGGTTCTCGCCTGCGCCGTTGCGTATTGGCAGAACCACTCTGCCACCCTGCGTATGCTGGGCTTGCTGAGCATCGTCGCCGCCGTCGTTCTTCTTCCCCTGCTCGCGCTCTGGCCCATGGACGTGATGCAGATGCGCGGGCTGCGGGCACCTGAGGTGCAATCGGGCGTCGCGATCGGCGGAGCGATCCAGGAGCTCAAGTACCTCGGTGCCTTCCTCGTCACCGGGATCCTGGGATTGGGGTGTATGCGAACCGCATCGGAGCTCTCGAACACCAGCCGCCGCCAGACGCCGGGCATCGTTTCGCGGGGGTAGTTGCCGTGAGGCCTGGCCGCGGCCGGTTCGCGGTCGCAGCTTCCGGTTCGAACCCATTTCCGAAGGACCCCATGACCGAGGAACGCGGCTCCCGCATCTCGCGTCGCACCTGGATCACGACGGCCTCCGGTGTCGTCGCGGCCGGCCTCATCAAGACCCAGGCGGACGCCCTACGACTGGACGCGCAGGTCCCGCCCCTCCAGTCGACGGACCCGACCAAGGTGCCCGGCCGGTTCACCTCGGAGGTCGGCCGACGCGCAGCGGGTGAGCAGCCGCGCCGCTCGGCCCGCGCCCAGGCGCTCTCGAGCGCCTCCCAGACGCCGCTCCAGGACCTCATGGGCATCGTCACCCCGGCCGATCTCCACTTCGAGCGCCACCACGCGGGGATCCCCGAGATCGCGAAACAGAGCCACGAGCTGCTCGTCCACGGCATGGTCGAACGACCCATGGTCTTCCGCATGGCCGACATCGAGCGCTATCCGCGGGTGTCACGCCTGTATTTCATCGAGTGCTCAGGGAACGGCGGCTCGGCCTACGCGCGCGACGGCATGCCGACGGAGATCACCGTGCAGACGCTCGACGGCTTGTTGAGCACGAGCGAGTGGACCGGCGTGCCGCTGTCGACGATCCTGCGCGAGGTTGGAGTACGGTCCGGGGCGAGTTGGCTGCTCGCCGAAGGCAGTGACGCCGCGATGATGTCGCGCAGCATCCCGCTCGACAAAGCCATGGACGATGCCCTGCTCGCGTTCGGTCAGAATGGTGAGGCGATCCGGCCTGAGCAGGGGTACCCGCTACGCCTCATGCTTCCTGGATGGGAAGGGAACGCCCAGGTCAAGTGGCTGCGGCGCATCGAGGTGACCGATCGTCCGACGATGACCCGCGAGGAGACGTCGAAGTATACCGATCCCCTGGAGGGTGGGACGGCTCGCCAGTTCAGCTTCGTCATGGACGCGAAGTCGACCATCACGTTCCCCACCTATCCCTACGTGCTCCCCGACCGCGGCTGGTGGGAGATCACCGGTCTGGCCTGGACCGGCCGCGGGCGCATCACGCGGGTGGAAGTGAGCACCGACGGTGGGGCCAGTTGGGTCGATGCCGAGCTACAGCAGCCGGTGCTCCCCAAGTGCACGGTGCGCTTCCGGCACCTGTGGGAGTGGAATGGCCGCGAGACGATCCTGCTCAGTCGGGCCACCGACGAGACCGGGTACGTGCAGCCGACGGTGCAGCAGCTCTGGGAGGCGCGCGGGGACCGCACGCGCTACCACTTCAACCACCAGCGCGCGTGGAAGGTCGCGAGCGACGGCGCCGTCACGTTCGGGCTCGGAGACCTGGTGTGAGGCGCGCGCTTACGACGCTGTGCGCGTTGGCCCTGGTAGGGTGTGGACGCGCCACCGGGGACGAGGAGAGTTCCGGGGGCTTGGCCGCCGTCGATGCACCCTATGCGCTCCCGGGCGGCGCGCCGTCCAGGTTCGGTTTCGGCACGGAAGCGAACGAGGCGCGCATCGCGCTCTGGGACACGGACGTGAAGCCCGACGGCGAGGGCCTCCCGCGGGGGAGCGGTACCGTGGCGGAGGGCGAGGTCGTATTTCGCACGTACTGCATCGCATGCCACGGGCCGACCGGCACCGAGGGGCCGAACGACGTGCTCGTGGGCAGCGAGCCCTGGGACGTCTGGCCCGGGAGTGTGACGGTCGGCGGCTACTGGCCCTACGCGACCACACTCTACGACTACATCTCCCGCGCGATGCCCCAGCTGACCCCCGGCATCCTCACGGCCGACCAGACTTACGCCGTGATCGCCTATATCCTCAATCGGAACGGCGTCGTCCCTGCAGACGCCCGCATGAACGCGGAGACGCTCCCCGCCGTGCGGATGCCCGCGCGGGACCGTTTCGTATCGGACGACCGAGTGGACGGATCGGAGATCCGATAGGCGCGCTCACCGCGCCGGTTCGGCGACGGGCGCGACGGGCGGCATGAGCTGCGCCAGGTCGTTCCCGAGCTGCTGGGCCATGTACCCGACGAGCGCGGTGGCGGCGGGTCCCTGGTTCAGGGACGTGAGCTCGATCGAGTAGACCGGCTCGCTCGTTCCCGCTTCCGTGGCCCTGAGCGCCGTGAGCATGATCTGCTCGCTCCCCTGGAGCCTCGCCAGACGTGAGGGTCCGAGGTCCACCACGCCTTCGAGGGGCGCCCCGGTCCCTGCCTCGCTCGCCCACATGATGTCCGCCTGCTCGGGAGGCCCGAAGTGGAGCACGTAGCGGGTCTCGTCGCCGAGCGGCACCGGCAACGTGGCCTGGATCGCCAACGACGGCGTGAACACGACCTCGGGGTGCGCCGCGCCGAACCCGAGCGAGTCGGCTAGAGCGCCCGTGCGCGTCGCCTCGGAGAGGGTCAGGTCGGTCCGGCGACGAAGTCGCGGTCCGAACGCGAGCGTCACCACGATGTTCGCTGCGCGCGTCAGGCCCACGGTTCGCGCACCACCGAGCTGCCCCGTCGGTAGCACCTGGATCGGTCCGGGTGCGCTCCAGGCCCTCAGCTCCTGGATGCCCCAGAGCACGTCCGCAGACTCCACGAACCGGAAACCGGGCGTAACAGCCGAGTCCTGTGCCGCTTCGCAGATGGGGCCCGCGCTCGTGGCGCACGCTTCCAGCACCGCGGGCCGAATGAACACCGCCCCCGAACAGTTGGCGGCCTCCTGTCCCAAGGTCCCCGTGGTCGCGAGCACAGAGTCGGCCTGGGCCTGGAGCGTCTCGAACTCATGCTGCAGCACGACCTCCAAGCTGTCCTTCGCGGCCGCCCGTTCCTCCAACAGCGCGGGAGCCGGAGCCGCGAGGTAGCGCTCGGCCATTTCGCCGTCGGACACGAACCACGCGTGCACCCGCGCTTCGACCGGGTCGGCCAGGCGCAGCGAGTCCATGACTTCGCGCTCTTCGAGCGAGACTGCTCGGCCGATGGCGAGTAGACGCTGTGAACGGTCGGCGAGAGGGTCGAGTCGTGCATCGAGCGCATCGACCCGCACCAGGATCCCCACGCATTCGCGCGACCGCGTCAACTCGACCGTCTCGAAGTGGGTCGGCATCTGGGCAGACGCGGGGCACACCACGGCCCCGAACAGGATCGACCAACCGAAGTGTCGCACCGGATTCCTCAGCTGGAGCGAGTGCCGCTGAAGGAGCCGGTACCGAGCGCACCGTACTCGCAGGTGCCTTCCATGGCGTTCCCATTCACTACGCCCTCGAACTCGACCGCACCGGCATCGGGGGAATCGAAGCCGAAGGTCACCTGGTTCCCTTCGACGGTGCCGGTCACCTCCTGATCCCCGAGCACGCCCGTGTACGTCCCGGTGATGACATTGCCCGCAGCCTGGAGCGTGAACGTGGCTCGACCGCTGCCGGCGTCCAGGACGACGTCGAGAACCCAGGTGCCGGCCACACCCTGAGCCGATGCCGGGGCGGCCCAGCCGATCAGGGCCGCGGCCGTGGCCAATGCGAGAAACGCTCGTCGGATCATCTGAACTCCTCCTTCCTGGGGGACGTCAATGAATGGTGACCCGTGTCGGGGTGCGGCAAGCCCGGTGCCGATCGCGGGCAACCATTTTGGCCGGGTTTGCGTCTCAGGGTACGAGCGGCGATGGGGAGCGGTGGGGTGGGGTTGGGATGCTGGGACCGCTTCCGACGGCTCAGCCCCGGGTGCGCACATGCCACCCGGGGCTTTCGCTCGTCAGTGGGGGAGGTGTGGGCGGAACATCCCATACACCCAGGCGCCGGCGACGGCCGAGGCGAGCGCCACGACCATGACGCCCATGCCGCTGCCCAGTAACGCATAGATGGGTCCGGGGCAGGCGCCGAGAAGTCCCCACCCCAGCCCGAAGCAGGTTCCGCCGGCTAGGTGGCGCACCCCGGGACGCCGCTCGGCGGCGTCGGGAAACTGAATCGGCTCGCCGCGGCTGGTCTTGGCCCCCGTCCGCTTCAAGAGCGCGACGCCCACGGCGCCCACCAGCACCGCTCCGCCGATCACGCCGTACATGTGGATCGACTGGAATCGGAACATCTCCTGGATGCGGAACCAGGACGCGACCTCCGACTTCACGAAGATGATGCCGAGTAGCATGCCGAGGCCCAGATAGACCGCGAGCGACCCGGCGGGCGCGTTACCGGCGGGGCGGGGCGGGGCCGACATCAGAAGAGGAGCGGCAGGAGAACGTGCGTCGACACGAGCCCGCCCAGAAAGAATCCGATCACCGCGATCAGAGAAGAGGGCTGCAGGGTCGAGAGTCCGGAGATCGCGTGGCCCGAGGTGCAGCCATGCGCCCAACGCGCACCGAAGCCGACCAAAAAGCCGCCGACGACGATGAGCACGAAGCCGGTGGGGGTCAGCAGGGCCGCGAACGAGAAGACGTCGCCCGGCACCATCCCGGTAAAGTCGGTCACGCCGAGCTGGGTGAGGTCTGCTCGGGTGGCCGGCGAGATCGCCACCACCTCGGCGGGGCTCGACAGGACCCGCCCCCCAACGAAGCCCCCGAGGAGGATGCCCGCCACCATGGCTAGGTTCCAGCCTCCCTCCTTCCTCCAGTCGTAGCGGAAGTACTCGATGCCGCGGGGTAGGGTGGCCGCGCACAGGTGCTGGAGGCTTTGTGACACGCCCCACTTTCTGCCGCCGAACCAGTATACGAAGGGCACCACGAGCCCGATGAGCGGGCCGGCGACGTACCAGGGCCAGGGTTCGCGCAGGATTTCGATCATGAGTCGGACGATAGTCGCAGGTACTCCGAAGCAGAACCCCTCGCCCGGCGCCGCCCACAGGGGCGCGCGAATGCCTGGATGGGTCGTGGTAAACGAGCCCGTCCTCTCCCGGGTCAATGCTGACGCCCGCCCCTGGGCGTAGGCATGGGCGACTGGTGCTGCCGATCGTGCGACCCTTGGGGAATTGGTTGGGACGCCCGAACTTCCCGTGCCTCGCATCTCGCTCGGGAGTCCATGTCCAACCCAAGAAAGCGCCTCCTCGTGGTGGGTGACCGCGTCCTGATTCAGCCCGAGGAGGGCGAGGATCGGACCAAGATCGGCCTGTACCTGCCGGCGAGCGCGGTCGACAACCAGGCCGTGCAGAGCGGTAGGGTGGTGGCGACCGGCCCGGGCAACGCGGTCTCGGCGCCCACCGAACTGGACCAGGAGCCCTGGAAGATCGGTGGGAGTGAGGCCAAGTACGTGCCCCTACAGGCGCGTATCGGCGACCACGCGATCTTCTTTCGGCGTGCGGCGGTGGAGATCACCTTCGAGGGCGAGAAGTACCTGGTGGTTCCCCAAGCGGCCATCCTGACGCTCGTCCGCGACGGCGACGACGAGGAGATCGGCCTTCCCTACTGAGCGACCCGCCGCCGCGGCGAGGCGGTCCCGCCGCGCCCGCACTCCGGTCGATCTCAGTCGTTACCGAGGGATCGTTCCGGACTGGGATCGCTTCCTCGAAGCCGTCTCCCGCCCGGAGCCGACGGTGTTCCGCGTGCGGACAGGACGGATCGCGGAAGCCGACCTCCTCGCCCGTCTCGAGCGCGCGGGCTTTCGGCTGCGCGCGATCGACGGAATGCCGTCGTTCTTCGTCGTCGAGGAGGGTCCGTATCCCGTCTCGCTGACGCTCGAGCACTGGGCGGGCTTCTTCTATGTGCAGCAGGCCTCGACCGGGTTGGCTGCGCCCGCGCTCGGCGCCCGTCCGGGGGAGAGGGTGCTCGACCTCTGCTCGTCCCCTGGTGGCAAGCTGACCCATCTAGCCGAGATGATGGAGGACAGTGGAGGGCTGGTGGCATGCGATGTCGACGAGCGGCGTATCCGCGGACTGCTCGGCAATCTGTACCGGTTGTGCGGGACCAACGTGCTGGTGGTGGCGGGCGACGGACGCACGCTCCCCGAGGGCGCTCAGTTCGACCGCGTATTGGTCGATGCTCCGTGCTCGGGAGAGGGGACGCTCCGCCGCCGCTCCGGCGATGTGCCGGACCAATCGAAGAAGTTCCTGGCGTATGTGACGCGCGCACAGAGAGCGCTGCTCCAGAAGGCGGTGCGTCTCACCCGCCCCGGAGGCACGGTGCTGTACGTCACCTGCACATTCGCGCCCGAGGAGAACGAGGCGGTCGTGAGCGAGCTCCTGGAGAGCGCCCCGGTCGAGCTGGAGCCGCTCGACCCCGCAGTCCCGCACGCGTCCGGGCTCACGTCATTCGAGGGAGCGGTCTACGATCCTCGCATGGAAGGCGCCGTGCGCATCTACCCACACCACCTCGATTCCGGCGGCCTGTTCATGGCCAAGCTACGAAGGCTCGAGGGCGACGTTCCTGTCGAGGGCCGCGACCGGGGGTGGTTCCCGGTCGCGTGCGCGTTCCCCGACGAGGGTCGAACAGAGGAAGAGGCGGCCCGGATCGTTGCGGACGCCGTCGCCGCCGTGATCTCGCGTCACGGGATCGCGCCCGAGACCTTCGACGGCTTCGCATGGACGCTGCGCGCCGACACACTCTGGCTCCACTCGTGTGGGGAATGGCCGCTGCCGGAATGGGAGGTGGGGCGCTGGCGCCCCATTTCGGTGGGCCTCCGGGCGATCGAGCTCGACACGAGCGGGCGACCGCGGGCGACCAACGATCTCCTGCGTTTCGTGTCGACTGCTGTGCGCTCCGCGGTCGTGGACGTGACCGAGGAGACCATGCTGAGACTCCTCGCTGGCGAAGCGATACCGACGGATGAGGCCACACCCCTCGGGCCGGTGGCGCTGCGGCTCGACGGAGAGGTGGTGGGACGGGGCGCATCCAGGGTCGCTGGCCTCTCCAGCGAGATACCGAAGGCGCGGGCCGTCGAGCTGGCTCGCGCGCTCACGCGGAGCGAGAACGCCTAGCCGCTGCTCTGCACCAGGTGCGCGACGAATTGCGCGTCGGCGGGGGCGAGCGCGATGGCAGAGATCTCGTGCACGGCGAACCATCTCACCTCGGTGTGCTCGAGCGCCACGGGGGCTCCCTCGGCGGAGGTCTCGAAGAACTCGATGACGAAGGGGGAGTCCTCGTCCCGCACGGAAAGCAGTAGAGGTCCGAGCGCGATGACCGAGAGGGCGAGCTCCTCCGCGAGCTCTCTGCGCGCGGCCTCCAGGCGCGACTCACCTTCCCGCACTTTGCCGCCAGGGAACTCCCAGAGTCCGCCGTGACGCTTCCCTTCGGGTCTGCGTCCAAGCAGGTAACGATCGCCTCGGCGAACCACGGCCGCGACGACCGGGACGGCGTCCTTCGCGTCCACCGCGCTCAGGTGAGGCCGATGGCCATGGCGACCCCGATCGCGAGTGCGCCGAGCGCCATGAGGACCACATAGAGTGGCACCGCGAACTTGAGCCATTGGTCGTAACGCACGCCCGACGCGGCCAGGACCGCCATGAGCGCGCCATCCGTCGGCGTCAGGAGACTGCAGAGCCCCGCGCCGTACTGGTAGGCGAGGACGGTCACCTGCCGGGAGATGTCGAGCAGGTCGGATAGCGGCACCAGCAACGGCATAGTCAGGACGGCCTGCCCGCTCACACTCGGCACCGGCACGTGGATCGCAGCTTGCGCGGCGAGCATGCCGAACGCGGACACGAGCTTCGGCAGCCCCTCGATCGGCAGGAACACCCCGTGCACGATCGTGTCGATGATGCTGCCCTGGTCGAGCACCACGTAGATCGCGCGCGCGAAGCCGATGAGGAGGCCCGCGTACGCCATGTCGCGGAACCCCTTCACGTACGCGGAGGCCGTGCCGCCGAAGCCCATCCCCGACACGAGGCCGATGGCGACCCCCATGATGAAGAAGGATGCGGAGAGTCGGTTGAAGTCCCAACCCGCGCGTAGCAGGCCCCACACCACCACGACGAAGGTGACTCCGACCATGGCCAGTACGAGATGGTCGCGCGGCGTGAGCGACTGCCCCTCATCGCCCTCGACCGACTGAGGAGACACCCGTGTACGTGCCGCGTACCGCATCGTCATGCCGATCCAGAGCGCGAGCGCGACCAGCATGACCACCGTGCGGAACGCCCACCCGGAGACCGGTTGCAGCCCGGCCACGCCCTGCGCGATCAGAACCTGGAAGGGGTTCACCGGGCTGAACGCGCCGGCCACGAAGGCAGCGCCCACGCTCATCGATACGGCGACGAGCGGCGTGAAGCCGACGCGCGCGCAGAGGATCAGCAGCACCGGTACCAGGGCGACGATCTCCTCGGCCATGTTCTCGGTGGCGCCACCGATCGCGAAGAAGAGCGAAACGATCGGGATCACCAGGAGGTCGCGTCCGCGCAGCGCTTGGGCGAGCGACGCGACCGCCCGTCCGAGTGTGCCGCTCATGTCCACGACGGTGAACGCTCCCCCGATCAGGAAGACGAGGAAGATCACGTCCGCCGCATCGGCCATGCCCAGCGGCAGAGCCACCACGGCGTCGAACGGACCGACGGGGCTCGCTTCCACCGCATGGTACGAGCCGGCGACCACGACCATGCGACCCGTCGCGGGGTCCTCCTGTCGATCGAACTCCCCCGCGGGAAGCACCCAGCTCGCCAGGGCTGCGAGTAGAATGCACGCGCTCAGCAGCACGAGCGGGTCGGGAACGGAGAAGCGCTTGGCTTCCGTCATCGGGGTGCGGCGGCTGGGAGCGGCAGGGCCTCGTCGAGCGCGCGCAGACCCATCAGGATGGTCCTCACCGAGGCGACGTACTCGCCGGGGTTCACGCGCTCGAAGTCGTCGGTCGGACGGTGGTAGTCCGGATGGTCCTCGACGCCGAAGTACACGAACGGAATGCCCTGCTCGTGGAAGACTCCGTGGTCCGACTGGTTCGTCCAGTCGTCCCCTTCCGGCGCCCCCGGCCGATCGTGCCCGAGCCTGAGCGTGAGCGGCGCGCGGGCGGCGACCGCTTCGAGGATGGGTCGGAGTGCGGGCGTGTGGTACGCGCCCCCGGCCCACAGCAACCCGCCCGTGCGCGCCACCATGTCCAGGTTCACGTTCAGCGCGATCCTGTCGAGGGGCACCGGGGGGTCGGCAATGAAGGCGCGTGCGCCGCGCGAACCCCGCTCCTCGGCGTCGAGCAGCACGACCACGAGCGTATGGCTGAGCGGCTCTGCGGCCACCTGACGGGCGATCTCGAGCAGGGCCGCGGCGCCGGACGCGTTGTCATCGGCGCCGTTGAAGACCTGGCCGTTGCGGACCCCGATGTGGTCGTAGTGCGCCGAGAGGACGACTACGTGGTCACTGGGCGCGCGGCCGGGGAGACGTCCTACCAGGTTCACCCCGCTCCCCTCGGTCCACTCGAACGGTCGCGCCATTCCCGTGGACGGGCCGCGGGCCCCCGCGGCCGCCAATTCGCGTTCCAGGAACGCGCGTGCTCGGGCTCCCCCGGCGGTCGCCGGGGCCCGGCCCTCCATGGAGTCGTGGGCGAGTATGGAGAGGTCTCGCAGCAGGCGGACCGAGTCGACCCCCGGGGGAGCCTGGGCGGCCAGCGCGTTCGGTCCGGCGAGGAGCAACGCCAACGAGAGTGCGTGTCCCGCTCTGAGGTGGGTAAGGAGCATGGGCCCAGCTTGGTAGGGTCGGGGCTTCGGCGCCAGGATCGCCTGCGCGCCCTTCCGTGGGGGGAGGGCGAGCGATTGACACCGCGCAGGCGGGCCTCCCACAATACGTTAGCACGTGGCGCCACAGCGCCGGCCCCCCCCAAGGCCGATCGAGTCGACACATGTCCCATGCGTCGGGAGGGGGACACTCGCCCACGTTGCGCTACGCACTCCACGGCGCAGCGTTCGGGGCAGTGTTTCCTGTCGTTGCCACCCTGCTCGCTGTCGGGCTGGGCGACTCGGGGTTCTCGGTCGGAGCGTTCCTGGAGGCACAGGCGCGCCAGCCCCTCCTCTGGATCATCGATTTCGCCCCGCTCGTGCTCGGCCTCTTCGCGGCGCGCCTCGGCCAGACGCAGCACGAGGTGGAGGAACTCCAGCGCGGGGACCTGGAGCGACGCCTGGGCGCTCAAATCGACCGGTTCTTCACCCTGTCGCCGGATGCCCTGGCGATCATGGATCTGGCGACCCTCTCGTATCGGCGGGTGAATCCGGGTTTCGTGACGCTCCTCGGCTACACGCACGAGGACCTGCAGGGGATCACCGCGCTCGACCTCATTCTCGATGCCGACCGGGACGACGCGCGGCGCCGCGCGGACCGGGTGCGCGGCGGCGAGAGCCTCGAGCGGTACGAGGTGCGACTGCGGCACAAAGCCGGTGGGTACCGCTGGATCCAATGGAACGCCATGCCCGTGCCCGACGAGGGCGTATTGTATGCCATCGGGCGCGACGTAACAGAGTCCCGGGAGTCGCACGAGTTGCTTGTCGCGGCCAAGGAAGCCGCCGAGGATGCCAGCCGGGCAAAGAGCGACTTCCTGGCCAACATGAGCCACGAGGTCCGCACCCCGATGAACGGGATCCTCGGAATGACCGGGCTCGCTCTCGACACTGAGCTCACGCCCGAGCAACGCCAGTTCCTCGAGGCTGCGGACGATTCAGCGCGTTCATTGCTGGGCATCCTGACTGACATTCTGGACTTCTCCAAGATCCAGTCGGGGCGGCTGGCGCTGGTGCCCTCCACGTTCGACCTCGAGGAATGTCTGTCGGATACGCTGAAGACGCTCGCGTCGCGTGCAGCTCAGCGCGGGGTCGACCTGGTGTACGACCAGACGCGTGACGTGCCACCGCGCCTCATCGGCGATGAGGCGCGACTCAGGCAAGTGCTGGTCAACCTAGTCGGCAATGCCGTCAAGTTCACGCAACACGGCGAGGTCGTGGTCACCGCGAGCGTCCAGGAGCGGCTCGGCGACGCCCTGACGCTCGCCTTTTCCGTCCGCGACACCGGGATCGGCATCAGCGAGCATGCGAAGGGCCGCATCTTCGCAGCGTTCGCGCAGGCCGACTCATCGGCGACGCGACAGTTCGGCGGAACCGGCCTCGGTCTCTCCATATCCAAAGAGCTCGCCGGCATGATGAACGGGCAGCTCGACGTGGAGAGCACGCCCGGGCAGGGGAGTACCTTCACGTTCTCGGCCGCGCTACGGGCGGAGACGAAATCGGACGATGCCGGCCTGCATCGCGCGGCCCTGAAGGGACGCACTGTTCTCATCGTGGACGATCACGGCACCACCCGCCGCATCCTCAGCGAGTGGTTGCGGCGCTGGGGTGCACGTCCGGTTGCGGTGGACTCGGTCGAGGCCGGTCTCGAGGAGATCCTGAAGGCGCGCGCAGGCGGGCTCCCCTTCGACGTGGTTCTCGCGGATGCCGAGTTGAGAGGTCGCGACGGAAGCGCGTTCGGCGAGCGGTTGACTGCGCCCGAGTATGGGAGGCCGGATCTCGTCCTGATGACGTCCCGGCCGCCGAAGGCGCGCGGGGGTTCCTGGTCTGCACGACCCTCCGAGGGTTGGGGTGAGGGCTACCTCGCCAAACCCGTGCTCCCGACCGAGCTCCGCGAGTCGCTCGTTCGCCGTGTGCGTGTGCTCTCCTTCGAGGCGGCGGCGCGAACAGCCCCGAGCAGTGTCGGGCCCGCGCGCCCGAGGCAGGTCCGCGTCCTGCTCGCCGAGGACAACAAGGTGAATCAGATGCTCGCGGTAGCGATCCTGAGGAAGCGCGGCTACGACGTCACGATCGCCGACAACGGACGCGAAGCAGTGGACCTGGTTCGGCGCTCCGACTTCCATGTGGTGCTGATGGACGTGCAGATGCCGGAGGTGGACGGCTTCGAGGCCACCGCCATGATCCGCGCCATGGAGTCGACGACCACCAAGCGACTACCGATCATCGCGGTGACCGCGCACGCGATGGAGGGGGACCGCCAGCGCTGCCTCGACGCCGGCATGGACGACTACGTGAGCAAGCCGATGGATCCCGAGAAGCTCGAAGCGGCCCTCCAGCGATGGACAGGACGGCTTCCCGATTTCGAGCACGCGCGTGCGCTCGACCTCGCGCAGGGGAACGAGAACGTGCTCGAGTCGATCGTCCAGCTCTTCCTCGAGAGGACGCCCGAGCGCCTCGCCGCGATCCACCGCGCGCTGGACGCGCACGACGCGGCCGGAGTGGAGCGCGGCGCCCATCAAGTCGAGGACTCCGCGGTGAACCTCGCGATGCCGCGGCTTCGCGACATCGCGCATCGGATCGCGGAGCTGGGCAAGCGCGGTGATCTCGCGCAGGCCGCTCAGTTGATCACGGACCTCGATGAGGCCGTGGGGAGTGGGACCACCGCCGTACGGGACATCATCGGCGCGGCCTAGGGAGCTTTCCCCCCCAGGACCACGGGTCAGTCGCGCGCGGGGGCTCGCGCTTCTGTCGGAAGCGCGTAGAGGTGGGCTGTCACAGCCGAAGCGACGAGCAGCAACAGCGCGACCACCCAGAGGCGTTCCATGAACAGGAATGCCGACACGCCGATGAACACCCACATCACGGCGAGCGAGTTGCGGCGGACCTGGCCGGAGATGATGCCGCGCTCGCGGTAGTCGCGCAGGTACTTCCCGAAGACGCGATTCTCGTAGAGCCAGCGCTCGGCCCGGGGCGAGCTGCGTGCGAAACACCATGCGGCCAGGAGCAGGAAGCAGGTCGTCGGCCAGAGCGGTATGAAGATGCCGATCACGCCGAATGACACCGACATCGCGCCCACGGAGAAGTACACGACCCGTCGGATTGGGTCGGGCAGCTTCTCCACCGCGCGCTCGGCGGCGTCGTGGTCGACCGGGCAGTCCTGGCTCAAACGCGGGGTCTCCGGATCTCGGGGCGAGGCGATACGGTGGGGAAAGAGCCGGCCTTCCTCAAGGGTGGGGCGCCAAGCGGGGTCAGAACGGCACCTCCAGCGCCCCGCACACGAAGCGCATGAACGGCGTGGCGGCGCCGAACATTCGGGCCAAACGGGGGGCCAGGTCCGCCTTCAGGGCGAAGCCGTCCTCGACCATGGCGATGCCGACGTAGTCCTTCCACTTCAGATCCTCGATGACGGGAAGATCGGGGTCGAAGCCCTTGGGCGCCCGCGACAATCGGTCCCCTTCCAAGGCGAACGTCGCCGCGAACGACTTGGCTCGAGAGGCGCGCTTCCAGGCGGTCGGCTCCTCGACGATCTGTTCACGGATCTTCCTCAGGGCCTGCGCGTCGGGGTGCCAGATGCCTGCGCCGACGAAGGCAGACCCGGGCTCGAGGTGGAAGTAGAAGCCTGGGGCATGCACATCCCGGGCGCGGATGTGCCTGAAGTGCAGGCCGAGGTGCGTCTTGAACGGGCTCTTGTCCTTGGAGAAGCGGGTGTCGCGATGAATGCGAAAGAGGGACCGCGGCGT
Organism: Longimicrobiales bacterium; assembly: GCA_040081395.1. Lineage (GTDB taxonomy): Bacteria > Gemmatimonadota > Gemmatimonadetes > Longimicrobiales > Gaopeijiaceae > UBA2982. The sequence goes on along the minus strand of JBEBGN010000008.1, from coordinate 19,600 downwards.
GGCGACGAAGTGAGGGCTGATCTGCTGGAGCTCGGGCGCCAGATCCTGGATCAAGCGAAGCGCCGGATCCTTGAGGTGCTCCTCGTAGCGCGACCTGTTCTCCTCGAACCAGGCGCGCGCGTTGTGCGCCTTCAGATCCTTCAGGAACCGGTACGTCTCGCGCGAGAAGTAGCCCTCCACGGTCAGGGATACAGGCGACGTGTGGCCCAGCCGTGTTCGGCCCGTGTGAACACCAGCCGGTCGTGCAGGCGATCAGCCTTTCCCTGCCAGAACTCGATGCGCTCGGGTGTCAGCCGATACCCCCCCCAATGTGGCGGGCGGGGGACGTCACGCCCCGCGAACTCGGCATCGAGGTCCGCCACCCGTTGCTCCAAGTCGGAACGCTGCGCCAGGTCCTGACTCTGGAGGGATGCCCAAGCGCCGAGTTGGCTCCCGCGTCCCCTCGTCGCGAAGTAGGCGGCGCTCTCGTCCGCGCTCACGCGCTCTACCATTCCCGACACGCGCACCTGGCGCTGGAGCACCGCCCAGTGAAAGCAGAGGGCCGCGCGTGGGTTGGCGTCCAACTCGCGCGCCTTTTGGCTGCCGTAGTTCGTGAAGAAGACGAAGCCCTTCGCGTCGGCGTGCTTGAGCAGGACCATGCGGGCCGAGGGGAACCCGTCCGGGGACGCCGTGGCCAGCGCGACTGCCTCCGGCATGAGGATGCCCGACTCGTGAGCCGTTTGGAACCAGCTCTGGAAGATCTCGATGGGATCCCCCTCGGCGGCGGCGGCGGGGATGCCCATGGCCACGCCCTTGCCCAGAGTGACGACGGCGTTGATGGACGACTTGAGCGACATGGCGGCGGGCGTGCCCCGGAAAGGGTCGACGTAGGAGGGCAAGGTGGAAAGGGGTCGGGTCGGTTCACAAGCCCGCGGCGTTGACGTCCGGGCAAGGAACTACGATGGTTGCATACCCACCCCAGGGGGGGTGGGTATACGACAGCCGGAGCGGACGAGACCGCCCTCGGGCCAGCCAGGGAGACAAGCCGATGGACTCCAAGTCGAGCGCCGACGTCGTGAAGAGGCTGAAGAGCGTCGAGGGTCACGTGCGCGGCGTCCAGCGGATGGTCGAGGACGGCGAGTACTGCATCGACATCGTCAACCAGATCACCGGCATCCAGCGGGCCCTGAAGAAGGTCAGCGGCATCTTGCTCGACCATCACCTGCATGCGTGCGTCACCGACGCGATGCGGGGGCCGGATTCTGCGGCCCGGGAGAGGGTGCTCGGCGAGCTGCTGGACGTGTTCGAGGCGACCGGAAAATCGTGACGAAGAACTTCTGCTATCAGGAGCCAACACACATGACGACTAAGACGGTCAAGGTGCCCAGCATCAGCTGTGGACACTGTGTGGCCACCATCGAGCGCGAGGTGAGCGGTCTCGCCGGAGTGGCCGCGGTGAAGGCCGATCGGGGGACGAAGGATGTGACGGTGTCGTGGGATCCGGCCGCCACGGACTGGAAGGCGATCGAGGATCTGATGAAGGAGATCAACTACGCTCCCGTCGACTGAACCGGCCGCCGTAGCGGCTGGCACGGAGGCGACCCTCCCCATCACGGGGATGACGTGCGCCAACTGCGCGCTGACCGTCGAGCGCTCGCTGAAGAGGACGGACGGCGTGTCGGCGGTGGCGGTGAACTTCGCCACCGAGCGGGCGACCGTGCGGTTCGACCCCGCGAAGGTGTCGGTACCGCAATTGGTGGCCGCGGTCGAGCGTGCGGGGTACGGCGTCGTGCAAGCTGCCGAGGGCGAGCTCGAGGATGCCGAAGCGCGGGCGCGCGCCGAGGAAGTGCGCAGCCAGTCCCGGAAATTCTGGACGGGCGTCGCGTTCGCGGCGCCGCTCTTCGTCCTGAGCATGGCGCGCGACTTCATGCTGCTCGGCATGTGGGCGCACGCGCCGTGGACCAACTGGCTCATGCTGGCGCTGGCGACGCCGGTGCAGCTCTGGGTCGGATGGGACTTCTACGTGGGCGGCTGGAAGTCACTTCGGAACCGCTCGGCGAACATGGATGTGCTGGTCGCCTTGGGCTCGTCGGTGGCGTACGCGTACTCGATCGCGGTGACCTTGGCGCTGACCTTCGGCTCGACGGCTTGGGGTGAGCATGTCTACTTCGAGACGGCCGCACTCATCATCACGCTCATCAAACTCGGGAAGCTCCTCGAGGTGCGCGCCAAGGGGGAAGCGGGCCAGGCCATCCGCGCATTGATGGCGTTGAGGCCCGACACGGCCCGCCTCGTGCGCGCGGGGGTCGAGACCGAGGTCTCCGTGGCGGTGGTTCGGGTGGGCGACGAGATCCTGGTCAGGCCGGGGGAGCGCGTTCCCGTCGATGGCATCGTGCTCGACGGAAAGTCGGCCGTGGACGAGAGCATGCTCACGGGGGAGAGCATGCCCGTCGACAAGGCGCCGGGCGATGAGGTAGTCGGCGCCACCCTCAACCGGAATGGCGCGCTCCGCTTCCGCGCGACTCGCGTGGGCTCGGACACGGCGCTCGCGCGCGTCGTGCAACTCGTGCGTGAGGCGCAGGGCAGCAAGGCTCCCATCCAGCGACTCGCCGATCGGGTGTCAGCCGTTTTCGTCCCGTCCGTGATCGTCGTCGCGCTGGTGACCATGGCGGTCTGGTGGCTCTGGGTCGACGCGGGCTTCACGCAAGCGCTGGTACGCCTCGTCGCGGTCCTCGTGATCGCCTGCCCCTGCGCGTTGGGTCTGGCCACACCGACCGCGGTCATGGTCGGGACCGGGCGGGGTGCCCGCATGGGGATCCTGTTCCGGTCGTCCGAAGCTCTCGAGCACGCGCGCAGCGTGAGCATCGTGGTGCTCGACAAGACGGGGACCATCACGCGCGGCGAGCCCGCGGTGCGCCGACTGTTCGCTCCCAGCGGCGACGAGACCGAGCTGCTTAGACTCGCGGCGTCGGCCGAGCGAAACAGCGAGCATCCGCTTGGGGAGGCCGTGGTGCACGCCGCCGAGCAGCGTGGGCTGACGCTCGCCGCTACCACCCACTTCGAAGCCGTGCCCGGGAAGGGGATCGCCGCGGTCGTGGAAGGCAACCCGGTGCTGGTGGGGACTCAGCGCCTGCTGGTGGAGTGGGGAGTCGCCACGGATGCGGCGTTCACGGACGAGGCCGCCCGCCTCGAAGAGTCAGGCGAGACACCTCTCTGGGTGGCGTCGGGCGGGAGCGTGGTCGGCCTGATCGGTGTCGCCGACTCGGTCAAGGATGGCTCGGCCCACGCCATACGCGCGCTTCGTGGGGCGGGGCTCGAAGTGATCATGCTCACGGGTGACAGCGAGCGTGTCGCTCGCCGGATCGCAGCCGAGGTCGGCATCGACACCGTGCGGGCCGAGGTGCTTCCGAGCGAGAAGGCCGACGTAGTGCGCCAGCTGCAACGGGACGGGGCCCATCGTGTCGCGATGGTGGGGGACGGCATCAACGACGCCCCTGCGCTCGCGCAGGCCGACGTGGGCATCGCGCTGGGCACCGGCACCGACGTCGCCATGGAGACGGCAGACGTCACCTTGATGCGGGGCGATCTCCGCGGCGTACCCGAGGCGCTCGCGCTCAGCCGTGCGACCATGCGTACGATCGAGCAGAACCTCTTCTGGGCCTTCTTCTACAACGTCGCGCTCGTTCCGATCGCGGCGGGTGCTCTGTATGGCCTGACCTTCCTACCGGGAATGCTCCGGTCCCTGCACCCCGTGCTCGCGGCGCTCGCCATGGCGCTCAGTTCCGTCACGGTGGTCTTGAACAGTATCAGGCTCGAGCGGGCCCGCCTGGGCTAGCCCGACTGGATCACCCCGCGGCCACCTGTGCGAGCGTGTTCCGCAGCCGCTCCGTGAGGACACGATAGATGCCGCGTGCCACGACCGGGTTCTGCTCGACCACGCGGTCGAACGAGTCGCGGTCGAGACGAAGGAGCGTCGTGTCTTCGGCCGCCGTCGCGGTCGCCGACCTGGTTTCGCGATCGAGGATCGCCATTTCGCCGAACCCTTCGCGCGGACCGAGTAGGGCCAGGTGTGTCCCCCCGCGGCTGATCTCGATCGCGCCCTGCACCACGACGTAGAACGCGTCCCCTTCGTCGCCCTGCTCGAATACGACCTCCCCCGCCTCGGCGTGTCGCACGTCGGCGAGCGAGGCGACCCCGGCCAGGTCGGAGCCCGGGAAGTACTTGAAGAACTCGGAGCCCTTCAGGATCATCACCTTCTCGATCAATGGGATCATCTGATCCTCCTCTGCGACGTCGTCGCGAAGTCGGCCGGGCGTGGTCACTTCGTCGTCGCGGCCGAGCATGTGTAGGGCGAGCGCGCGCGGCCACCAGTCCGCGTCGTCGAGCAGTGCTTCCGTTGGATGCGCTCGGACCGCGGAAGCGTCGGTCAGCAGCGCGTCGACGCGCTCCTGCGGCAGCCCCTCGGACACGGCTTCCAGGAAGGGCATGACCGCCAGTGCCGCGGCGCGCGACATGGTGCCGTCCAGCAACTCGAGGGCGTGACCTCGCTGCACGGAGTTGTCGCCCTGGATAGCCGCGGCGATCGCGCGCAGCCGTGCCGGATCGTAGGAGAGCGACAGGAGCTTGAGCACCCGGTCCACCGAACGCTCATGGAGACCGTGCAGCTCATGCGCGACGAACGACTCGCGTGGATCCTCGGCTGCGAGTCGGATCGCGTCGGCGGCCACGGCGTAGCGGAGCCCCCGCTCCATCTCGGCGGTGAGCACCGCCCGCAGGCGGCGGGGCTCCACCGCGTCGATGCTCCCGGCGCTCCGCATCCTCCCCAGCGAGGTGAGCGCCGCAGCTCCGAGGGCTGGCTGGTCCAGGAGGTTCACCAGCGCGTCTCGCGACTCCGGGCCCGGGACGCCAGCTAGGGAGCTGACCATGCTCCTGCGCAGCGCGAGGGGTAACTCGCGGCGCTCGAGCAACTCGGCCATGACCGGGACCGCCGGCGCGCCTAGCGCCGCGAGCGCTTCGAGCACCGCTGGCCTGGCGCGCACGTCCCACACGACTTCGGTCAGGCGATCCACGAGATGGACCGCGCCCAGATCGCCGACCGCCCCCGCGCCGACGGTCCGGTCGGTCGAGTCGTCCGACGCAAGCAGGACGCGGATGTGCTCGTCGGTCTGGGGCCAGCCGAGTCTCCCCATGGCTACCAGGGCCGCACGCCGGACCGAGCCGTCCTCGTGCGTCAGGAAGTCGAGCAACCGGGACGGCTCCACGCCGCCCATGGCTCCCACCGCACCGAGGAGAGCGACCGCGACTATCGGGGCTCGCTCGTCGGCAAGGCGCGCCATCACCGACGCACGCGCAGCTTCCAGTGGAGCGTCGACGCGCTCGAGCACGCGCGCGGCCTCTCCGCGTACCTCGTCCTCGGGATGCGTGAGCAGTCGTTCCAAGCGCGGCCAAGCGTCCTGGGGCGGGATCTGCTCGAGGAGTGAAGCCGCGAAGACGACGATGGTTGCATCAGGATCGCCGAGGGCCCTGTCGATCGTCTTCAGCGCGGCGGCGTCTGCGACCAGCGGCAGGTGGTCGGCGGCGGAGAAGTCGAGTGCGTGGCGTGACACCGCGCCCTCCAGCGCCGAGATGTAGCGTCGGCGGTGTCGCGAGTAGGTCGCCGCCGCAACGAGCGCCGTTCCCACCGTGATCAGGGGCAGCAGAGCCGAGCGGGGACCCAGTGCCAGGGCGATGCCGCCCGCAGACGCCTTCGAAAGGGGGCGCAACACGCCGCCGAGCGTCGCGGCGGCTACGCTCTTCACCCGCGCGGGGAACGGAAGAAGAGAAACTTGCTCTACCGGTCGTTGCAGACTGAACTGCAGTACGTCGTCCAGCGCCTGGGCGACGACGAGCGCCGCGAGCCCCCCCACGAACGCGACACCGCCCGCAGCCAACGCGAGTAACCCGCTGTGCAGCATCGCGGCGAACGACACGCCGAACTTAGGGAACAGCACACGGGAGGCCCAGAGCTGCACGAGAAGCGTACCCCCGCCGACCGCGGCCGACAGCAGCCCGTAGATCGCGGTGATCCGGTCGCGCGGGAAGGCATCCTGCAGAAGGAACTTGAGCTGCAGGTCGATCAGGGTGCCGGTGAGCGTGAGCGCAATGAGTCCGACAGCGAGCAAGGAGAGGAGCCGGTTGCCCCCCACGGCGCGGAGTCCGCGGCCGGCGCGCTCCACGAACGCTTTGGCCGCGCCGATGTGATCTGGGCTGATGGCCTCGTCGGCCTCACGCACCGGCTCGGGGATGGCCCACAGGAGGGGCAGCGCCCCTACGAGCAGCAGGATCGAGATCCAAAGGAGATTCTCGGTGCCCACGGCGAAGGCGGTCGGGGCCACGAAGGCGCCCCCGACGATCGCGCCGATCGACGCCCCGCTGCCGATCAGGGGGACGAGTCTCTTCGCCTGCCGTCCAGTGAGGAGGTCGGCGGCGTAGTCCCACGCGTGGGTGAGGACGAGGACCTGAACCGCCGAGAGCCACAGGTAGACGACGAACGCAAACCGCGGATCCGTTGCGAAGAGGATGCGACAGGCGAGCACCGACGCAACCAGGGCCACCGTCAGCCCGACCGCGAGGCTACGGCGCGCGGTGCCTGCCAGGTACCCCGTGAACACGATCGCCACGGTCGCCGTGAGAAGCGCGCCGGCGATGACCGCGTGGGGAATGAGATCCGCAGGGTACACGGACAGGAAGAGTCCGTTCTTCGCCGCCGACATGACCGTGGTGTTCGCGGTGTTGAGGAGGAGGAACCCTCCCATCACCGCCAAGGGGCGCCCTTCGCCGGCACGCAGATCGAGGGCGCGCGACACGCGCGCCGAGGGCGACACGTCCATCCCCGGCTACAGAGTTGCCGACGGCGGGTGGGTCAGTCGCATGGGCATCCAGGCTCGAGGCGTGAGCAAGGTCAACGAGAGCGGCGGGAGCGGCAAGGCGCAGCGGACGTCGGGGGTGGCCAACTAGGTCCTCGCGGGCCACGTTGGTAGTCCCCCCAGCACGGCGGAGCGCCATGGAGTCCGAGCAGCAGCGCATCCCAGACATCACGTTCACAGGGACGCTGGCGGATATCGCGGCAATCATCGAGAGTGCCAAGGCCCGCGATGGGCGGGTCGGCCTGGAGCGCCACATCACCAAGGCGCTTCCCGAGGCAACGGCGGCGGAGGTGATCGAGGCCGCCGAGGTCGCGACCGAGATCATCGACTCGATTCCGGTCTTCCTGGCGCGCGCGCGTCAGGAGGCGCACGAGCGCGGGCTCGAGTCGGTGGCGGGTCCCCTGCTCGACAAAGCCGAACGGTACTTCCTGCGGCCCGTCGACCTCATTCCCGAGATGACGCATGGGCTCGCAGGGTTACTCGACGACTCCTACCTCGTCATCCGCACGCTCCAGAACCTCGACAAGGGCCCGCAGCCCTTCCTCGACTGGGACCTCGACTATCCGGCGCACTTCCTCGCGCGACTCGTCGGAGCCCCTGTTGCGCAGCGCCTCGACAGACTCTCTCTCGACGCCATGAAGGAGGTGTCGGAGCACCTTGCCGAGGTGTGGAGAAAGTTGGCCCACGAGGCTTGAGGACACGCTCGAAGCGCTGACTCGCGCTGCCGCTACTCGCCTGGCGTCACCGCGGCTGCTCCCTCACCCCTGTCCGCAGGAATTCAGCCCGCGTCTCCATTCCGATCCCGTTCCCCATGTAGTCGGTCTCGCTGACTTCTTCCATCCACAGGGTGGTGCTGGGGGTGGGCGATCCTTGGAGGAACTGCGCATGCGTATGCGCCGCGCCGCCGTGCCAATGCTCCTCGCCGGGCTTCGCCCAGTCGCCCTCGCCAGCGTGCAGGGTGCGCATGCGCTCGCCGCGCTTCTGCGTGCGGCCTTCGCCCTCCCACACGTGGAGCAGCTGGCCGGCGGTGTGGCAGTGCCAGTACGAGCGCATGCCCGCCTCCCAGTAGGCTCCTCCCCACGGCTCGCCGTTGATGACCCACTCGGGCACGGGGCGATTCACGTAGACGCCGGTGGCTTGCACGGCCATGGTCGCACCGGGGCAGGTGGGCTCTTGGGCCTGCTGCTCGGGCGGGGTCACGGCCGCGACGAGGACGAGCTGCACAGCCACCAGCGCGCACGCGCCCGACACCAGGATCTTGATCCTCTTGGCAACGTTGGTCATGAAGTCGTCCTCATCGTGGGCGGCCATAGTCGGGCCGGTAGTTGCGGTGACAGGTCACGCAGGACTCGTACAGCTGGTCGCTCAGCGCCTCGAGCGCGGCCATGTCCCGGTCCTTGGCGGCCCGGTAAGCGGCCTCGCCGGCGTCGAGCAGGAGCTTCGCGTCGGCCATCCAGCGATCCTGGTCGCGCGCGCGGTCGGGCATCATGAGCAGGTTGGCCGACTCGGCGAGCATCAGCGTCTGCGCCTGGAGCGCCATCCACGCTTCGCTCGTGGCCGGCGTGCGGGAGCCTATGTAGAAGACCGCGTCCGAAGCCGGGTAGATGAAGTCGACCATGAGCTCGCTCATGGTGCCGACGCGGCGCGCGGGTGTCTCGGGCTGGGGTGCTGGCTGCGGGATCGTCGGCTGCGGCGCACATGCCGACGCGAGTGCAATCAGAACGACGGCGGCCGGCGAGCGCACGCTCAGGCCGGCACGCCCTCGATCCGGCTCCCGTTCAGCACCTGATCACGTCACCCGTGGGTTGCGTGTCGCGTCCATCCTGCGGGGCCCCGGTGCCCGACGACCCCATGAAGAACTTCCGTCCATCGGGGAAGGTGACGTCGCGCCCGTTGGCGCGCTTGAGCGTGTGGTCCTTGGCCCGGTAGCCATCCACGATGAGCGAGGAGCCGATGGGGAGGCACTCGCGCCGGAGTCCCCGGCGGACGAGCACGTTGGGCGTGCCTCCTTCGACCATCCAGACCTCGGCGGTCGGGTCGGGGGGCGTGATGGTCTGGCCCCCGAGGGTCATGCTGCGGACCGCGATGTGGATCCAGGAGTGAGGGTTCACCCATTCCAGGCGGACCACTTCACCCTCGATCTGGAGTGGCGCATCGGCATCGAACTCGGCGCCGAATGCGTGGTGCGCTCCGGCGGGGCCGGCCGACAGGAGGCCCACGATACCGGCCGCTGCTGCTCCGCACATCCAACGCGATCCCTTCATGTCGATCTCCTTCGGGGTTGCCGCCCGACCTCTCGTTCTCCACTCCAATATGGTCCGAGGGCCACCAGACGGGCCAGTCGCGGCCCAGGCCCGGCGAGCCACGTCCGTCATTGACAATGCCCGCGGCCGGAACACAGCTTAGGCCTTGCGGTTACACACTACCATGAACACGCCAGGCTCGATGCTCCTCGCCATCTCCCGCGGGTGTTGTTGTTGTCGCCGAACCCCCGGGGACAGGAGCGCCCTGCCCAGCGGTTGACGAAAGTCAGTCCTGAGACAGACGCCCAAACGGCCCCGGGGAGACCCGGGGCCGTTTTTTTTCAGCCATCCACGAATACCAAGGACACCGGAGAGCACGTGATCGCCATCAATACCAAGGCGCCTCCGACCCGAGAGTTCGATTTCGATTTCGACGATGCCGACCCGTCTAGCATCCTCGAATGGGCGGTCAACAACGTGGGAGCGCAGCACTTGGTGGTCGCCACGGCCTTTGGTCCTTCGGGGATGGTGAACCTGCATCTCATCGCGGAGATCGCACCCGAGGTCCCGGTGGTCTTCGTCGATACGCTGCACCACTTCCCGGAGACGCTCGACCTGGCCGACAAGGTGTCGGAGCGGTACGGGCTCGACGTCCGAATCTTTCGCCCAGCGGAGACGCGCGAGGAGTTCGAGCGCATCCACGGCGAGCGCCTATGGGAGAGGGACCTCGACGAGTTCCATCGCCTGACGAAGGTCGAGCCGATGGAGCGAGCCCTGGTGGGCGTGTCCGGTTGGATCACGGGCCGACGGCGCGACCAGGCCTCCTCGCGTGCCGACATGCCTGCGGTCGAGATCGGTGACCGGATCAAGGTGAACCCGCTGGCTGCATGGACGCGCAAGGACGTGTGGCGGTTCATCCACGAGCACAACGTGCCCTACAACGCACTGCACGATCGGGGCTACACGAGCATAGGCGACGCGCCGCTCACAACGCCCACGCTACCGGGTGAGGACGAGCGCGCGGGACGGTGGAGAGGGCAGGACCGCCTCGAGTGCGGCCTGCACACCCTGACCTAGGCGCGGCTCGCCTCGGCGACATTCCCCGCTCGATGCAGGCGCATGTCGAGCATACGTAACGTCGCATCGATGCCCGCGAAGACCTGATTCGCGTTCACGCCGCGCGTGCGGAACGTGCGCTGCCCGTCGCGCCACGTGATCAGCACCTCGGTCAGCGCGGCGGTGCTGCCGCCCTTCGGGATGCGCAGCTCGTAGTCGATCAGCTCCGGCAGTTCGATCGCCTGCGGGAGCACCTTCCGAATCGCGTCGATGAACGCGTCGAAGCCGCCGTTCCCCGATCCAGAGGCCTTGTGGATCTCCCCTTCCAGGTCGACGCGTATGCTGACCGTCGACTCGAGGTCGAGACCACTCGTTACGGAGCACGAAAGCAACTTGATGTGCTCGTGGCTCTTCCCCTCGAGCACGTCCGCGATGATGAAGGGCAGGTCTTCCGCGGTGATCGTGGCCTTGGTGTCGCCGAGCTTGACGATGCGCTTGAGGACTTCGGCTTCGTCTTCCGGTGACAACCGTATGCCGAGCTCCTCGAGGTTCTTCTTGAGCGAGGCCTTGCCGCTCATCTTCCCGAGGGCATAGGTGCGCTTCCGGTCGAAGCGCTCCGGGCTCAGTAGCGTCTGGTAGAGCGCGCCCTTGCGGTCGCCGTCGGCGTGGATGCCGCTCGTCTGCGTGAAGACGTCCGCGCCGATCACGGGAGCGTTCTCAGCGACGCGCTTGCCGGAGAAGTTTTCCACCATCCGGCTCAGCGCGACCATCTTCGTTTCATCGATGGACAGCGTCATGCCCATCTTGTCGCGCAGCACCACCGCGACTTCGGCGAGCGAGACGTTGCCGGCGCGCTCCCCGAGGCAGTTCACGGTGCAGTGGATGGCGCGCACACCGGCCTCCACCGCAGCCATCGAGTTGGCGGTGGCGAGCCCGTAGTCGTTGTGCGGGTGAAAGTCGAATGCCTGGCCGGGGAAGCGCGCGATCATGTCCGAGAGAGCGACGCGCACTTCCGCAGGAATCATCACGCCCAAGGTGTCCGGTAGCATCACCCGGGCGATGCCGACGCCTTGCAGTCCTTCGACCATACGAAAGACGTAGTCAGGCGAGTCGCGATACCCGTTCGACCAATCCTCCAAGTACACATTCACTCGGAGCCCACGGTCGAGTGCATACGCGACCGTGCGCCGTATGTCGTCGAGGTGCTGCTCGGCTGTCTTGCCGAGCTGGGTACGGCAGTGCCGCTCGCTTCCCTTGGTGAGGAGGTTGAGCACGCGGGCTCCGGCCGCCGCGATCCAGTCGGCACTCTTCTTCTCGTCGACGAACCCGAGTACCTCGACACGTTCGAGATGCCCCTCGGACTTGGCCCACTCGGCAATGCGTGTGACCGCTTCGCGCTCCCCTTCGGACACGGCGGCCGAAGCGACCTCGATCCGGTCCAAGCGCAGCTCCCCAAGAAGGGCCTTGGCGATGCTGACCTTCTCCGGAGTGGAAAAGGAGACGTTACGAGTCTGCTCTCCGTCCCGGAGGGTCGTATCGAGCAATTGGACGTGGTTCGTCGGTGTCATGCGAGCGGGGGCGGCGCGTACATACGGGTTTGGCTTGCCCTAACCTAGCATCCCCCTAACATGATGGGATGGCGTCCCTTCACTCACCGGAGTCACCGATGAGAGCCAACGTCGCTGCGGTTTCGGTCTTTGTTGCCTTGGCCTCTGCTGCCTCCGCATCCGCGCAGACAACGGGCGGTGCCACGTTGGCCTCCGCTGCCCGGTCCTCTGCCGACACGCCCAGTTTCTACGCGGAGGTTCTTCCTATCCTGCAGCAGAACTGCCAGGCGTGCCACCAGCCCGAAGGGAAGAACATGGGCGGAATGATCGCGCCCTTCCCGCTGCTCACCTACGAGGACGCCCGGCGCTATGCAGGAAGCATGGCGAGAGCGGTGGCCAGCGGCCGTATGCCGCCCTGGTCCGCAGCCTCCGTGCACAAGGGGACATTCGAGAACGAGCGCATTCTGGAGGAGGAGCAAAAGGCGACGATCGTCGCCTGGGCCACCGGAGGCGCACCGGCCGGGAACCCCGCCGATGCGCCACCGACTCCCGAGTTCGTGCGCGCAGTTGCGGCGTCGGACGGGTGGAGCCTCGGCGAGCCCGACCTGATCCTGGAGTTCGCCGAACCGTACTGCATGAGTGATGAGGACCGAGACATCTATGTGAACCTTCCCGTGCAGATCACCGAAGACATACTGCCGGAGGATCGTTGGATCAGCTCGGTCGAATACCGCAACGGACCCGCCGTGCACCACATCCTTGGTGGCGTGGGAGGCCTGGTCCCGGGCGCGGAGCCACGCGCCTATCCCGAGGGATACGGCCGCGTCTTCCGCGCGGGCCCTCGCGCGCTCCTGTTCAACATGCACTTCAACAAAGAGCCCGGTCAGGGCACCGCGCTCTGCACGAACATCCAAGCAGGGATCCGCTTCAAGCCCGAGGGCGAGATCATCACGCACGTGACCGACGGCGAGGACCTCTACATACGCCCCATCAATATCCCCGCCGGGGCATCGAGCTATTCGGCGTCGCGCGAGTACAGGTTCGAGGACGACGTCGAGATCCTCTCCTTCCTGCCGCACATGCACCTACGCGGGAAGGCGGCCCAATACGAGATCACGTATCCGGACGGTCGTCACGAGACCCTACTGCACGTGCCCAACTACGACTTCAACTGGCAGCACACATACCGCTTCGCGCGGCCGGTCATGGCGCCCGCAGGCTCGGTGCTGCGCTTCACGCTCTGGTGGGACAACTCCGCCAACAATCCGCACAACCCAGACCCGACGGTCGACGTGCGGTGGGGCCTGCCGACCCACGAGGAGATGTCGCAGGGGTACATGAGCTTCCAGTACCTAGACGAAGTGCGTTACGTGGTCGGGGAGCCGATTCCGGAGGACTTGAGACCGGCGCCGTACAGCGACGGCAACTAGTGCTCCGAATCAGAGGTTCGCCTGCATTCGGAGCGGCGGGGGCTCTGCTCGCTCCCCCTTCCGGCTGCCCGAACCCGTGGCGGGGAACCACCTGGTCCGGCCTGGTTGACCCCCCCTGAGCCTTTCCTTACTGTCCTCCCATTGCTCGGGACGAAGTGTCACGCCGCAGGGTCCAAGTATGCGCCAATTCGGACAAGACGTCTGTTGCTGTTGTTGCCCGGCCGCGCCCAAGGGGGGCCGGCTCGGGACCGACTGCGCCTAACGGACGCGGCGAGTCTCCCGAGCCCCGGCTTCCCTGAGGAAGCCGGGGTTTTGTGTTTTGGGGGTAATTCGAAGGGCACTGAGAACAAGAGGACGATGGGATATCCGATCCACCTGGTGACGCTCGAGGGCGAGCGCGTCCTTCTCGCGGGAGGGGGGCCGGTTGCCGCCGAGAAGGTCGTGCCGCTGATCCACGCGGGTGCCCACGTACACGTGGTCACCACGGACGTCTCCGCCGAGATGGAGCCGTGGCTCGACCGGGTCTGGAAGCTCGAGCGCCGCCCTGTCACCGAAGCGGATGTCGCGGGGGCCAAGGTGGTCGTGGCGGCCACCAACGACCACGACGTGAATCGACGCTTGGTGGACGCGGCGCGCGCCCAGGGCATCCTCGCGCAGGCCGCCGACGACAAGCCGTATTGCGATTTCTACTCGCCAGCTGTGATACGCCGCGGTCCGGTCGTCATGACCATCAGCACCGACGGAGGCTCCCCGCTGTTGGCGGGTCAGCTGCGGCGCTTGCTCGAGGCGGCCATTCCACGCAGCCTGACCGACGTGGCCGACCTGCTGGTGCGCTTGCGGGACCGCGGCCTGAAGGGGCTCGCGAAGCGGGGCCGCCTGCTGAAGGCGCTCTCCGATCCGACCATCACGCGCCTGGTGGACCGAGGCGACACCGAAGCCGCCGAGGATCGTCTCGAGGCACTCTTCCATGAAGAGGAGGAGCCCTTCGAGCCTGGCTCGGTGGCCATTGTAGGAGCAGGCCCCGGGAGCCGGCAGCTGCTGACGCTGCGCGCGCTCGACCGCATCCAGCGGGCAGACGTCATCTTGCACGACGCGCTCGTGGAGCCCGAGGTGCTCGCGCTCGCACTCCCCGGAACGGAGCTGGTCGACGTGGGTCGTCGCGCGCGCCCCGGCACGCGCGACCCTCACGCGGACGAGCGGCGCGTGCCCCTCATGATCGAGAAGGCCCGCGCGGGCAAGCGCGTGGTGCGATTGCACGCGGGGGACGCCTTCGTGTTCGGTAGGGGCGGGGAAGAGGTGGATGCACTCGACGCCGCCGGGATTCCGTGGCAGACGGTGCCAGGCGTGAGTGCGGTGATCGCCGCTCCCGCCGCGGCCGGCGTGCCGCTCACGCAGCGCGGTCTCGCCAAGGGGTTCTCCGTACGCACGGGTCGCGATGCGGACGGGCCTACGGCGGGCCGCCTCGATCCGAAGGACGAGACGGTGGTGGTGCTCATGGGTCTCGCCTCGATCGACGAGATCTTGGCCGGGCTGCGGGACGAAGGACGCGACGGGGACACTCCGGCGATCGCCGTGGGCGGGGCGTCCCGTGAGGGTGAACGCGTAGTGGCGGGAACACTCACGACCTTGGGGGGGCTCGTGCGCGATGCGGCGCTCGAATCCCCGGTCACCTTGGTGGTAGGCGACGTGGGCAGGCGGGTCTTGGCGAAGTCCATCGATGCGGGCGGCGATCGGCCGGCTGCCGTGGAGGTTGCATGACGGGAGGAGAGATGAAGGGACCGACTTGGGCGAGTGAGCTGGGCGAGAGCATTCCCGAGGTGCTCGGTCGCGAGATCGACATCTTCGAGACCCAGATGGAGCTCCGTCGCCGCGGCGAGGTGGACGAGAAGCTCTTCGCGGAGACGCGACTACGCCGCGGTGTCTATGGCCAGCGCTACGACAACGGCCACCGCTACGACGGTGAGCGGAATCGTCAGCTCGCCTATCGCGAGCATCCGACCAAGGGTGTCGACACGGTCTGGGACGCGCCGGGCATGGTCCGCATCAAGGTTCCCTACGGAGCCATGACGCGGGAGCAGATGGACGTGCTCGCCGCGCTCGCGGAGGACTACGCGGACGGCATCTCGCACGTCACGACGCGCCAGGATATCCAGCTCCACTTCGTGCACATCGAGGACACGCCCGACCTCATGCGGCGGCTCGCCGCGGTCGGCTTCACCACGCGCGAGGCGTGCGGCAACTCGGTACGCAACATCACCGCCTGCCCGCTCGCCGGCGTCTGCAAGACCGAGGCGTTCGACGTCTCTCCTTATGCCGAGGCAGCGTACCGCTTCCTGCTCGGGCACCCCGACGTGCAGGACTTCGGCCGCAAATTCAAGCCGGCTTTCTCGGGTTGTGCGCACGAAGCCTGTGGCCTCGTCAACATGCACGACGGCGGATGGATCGCGAAGACGCGTATGGAGAATGGCAAAGTCCGGAGGGGCTTCGCGTTCTACGTCGGCGGCGGACTCGGCGCGATTCCGCACCCCGCCCAGCTCGTGGACGAGTTCGTCACCGAAGAGGAGATGCTCCCGCTCATGCAGGCCGTGAGCCGCGTGTTCGCGCGTTTGGGCGAGAAAGACAACCGTGGTCGCGCGCGCATCAAGTTCCTAGTGGCCAAGCTCGGCATCGAGGAGTTCCGGCGCCTGGTGTTCGAGGAGCGCGCCAAGCTGCCGCACGATCCGCGTTGGACCAGCTACATCCCGACGGTCGCCGACTTCAAAGAGACCCCGGTCAAGTCAGGCGCTCCGCTCGCGCCCGCCACGAATGGCGAGCACAGCGCGGCGTTCCGCGCCTGGTACAAGACCAACGTGCTGCCACAGCGTCAGGCCGGGTACGCCGTCGTGACCATCAAGCTTCCGCTCGGCGACATCACCTCCGACCAGATGCGCTCGCTCGCGGACATCGCGGGTGAGTACACCGGCGACACCGTGCGACTCACGGTCGAGCAGAATATGGTGATGCGCTGGGTGCGCGAAGCCGACCTGCCACGCCTCCACGGCGCGCTCGAAGCGATCGACCTGGCCGAGGCGGGTGCCGAAGGGATCAGCGACCTCACGTCGTGCCCCGGCACCGACACCTGCAAGCTCGGCATCGCATCGTCCCGTGGACTCACGGGGGAACTGCGGAAGCAGGTGATGGAGCTCGACCTGGCGTCCGAGCCGGCGCTCGAGGGGCTCCGCATCAAGTCGAGCGGGTGCTTCAATTCATGCGGTCAGCACCACATTGCGGATCTCGGCTTCTACGGCATCAGCCGGAAGAAGGGGAATCGACTGGTTCCTCACTTCCAGGTGGTGCTCGGGGGCAAGTGGCTGGAGAACGGCGGCTCGTTCGGTTTGGCCACGCTCGCCATCCCGTCGAAGAACATTCCCGAGGTCGTGCGGCGCGTCACATCGCGCTTCGTGAAGGAGCGGAGTGCTGACGAGTCCTTCACCGACTTCATCGATCGGCTCGGCAAGGCCGAGGTGAAGGGGTTCCTACAGGATCTCACCGAGGTCCCGCCCTTCGAGCAGGATCCGTCCTTCTATTCGGACTGGGGCGATCCGCGCGTCTACACCATGGACGACTACGGCGAGGGCGAGTGCGCGGGCGAGATCGTGCCGTTGGTGGAGTTCGGCCTCCAGGCCAGCGAGCGCGAAGTCTTCGAGGCGCAGCTCTTCTTCGACGCCGACGACTACAACCAGGCGAAGGACATGGCGTACCGCGCCATGCTCACGGCGGCCAAGGCGCTGGTGAAGACCGAGTTCCTGGACATCACGGACGACGCGGATCACATCGTGCGCGAGTTCCGCGCGCGGTTCCACGATACCAAGCGATTCCACGACAAGTTCGCGGGGGCCAAGTTCGCCAATTACCTCTTTGTCGCGCACGAAGTCGGTGGCAACGGAGGTAGGCAGGACCAAGCGAAGCAGAGGGTTCAGGAAGCGCAGCTCTTCATCGAGGCCGCCTACGCGTGCTACGAGCGCATGAGCACCAAGGAGGCGACAGCGTGACGGCCCAGGCATCACGGGTCGACGCGCTGTCGTCGCCCGAGCTCAGCGTGAAGCTGTTCCTGAAGGACGGCTCGAAGATCGACGTCGAGGAGCTGGTCCCGGTCTTCCACCGCTGGATCCGCGAGGATCTGCTCGAGGACGAGCTTCCCATCGACGTCGCCGGGTATGCGCACGTACCGAAGGGCCCTGGCACGGTGATCATCTGCGACCACGCGCACTACTATCTCGACGAGCGCGCGGGTCGCTACGGACTGCGGTACCGCGGCCGGCGTGTCGCGCGCGGTTCGGGTGAGGAAGCCGTCGTGCGGGCGTTCCGCTCGGTACTGCGCGCGGCTTCACTGCTCGAGAAGGAGCCCGAGCTGGGCGGTCGGTACAAGTTCGAGACCGGGCGGGTGGAGTTCGGCATCACCGACCGGATCGCGGCTCCGAGCCGTCAGGAGACCCTGGCCGCGGTACGACCCGCGCTCGAGGCGGCGCTGAAGACCGTGTACGGCAAGCCGGCCAAGTCGCTCGCGCTCGCTTCGGGGGCCAGAGAGCCGTTCCTGGTCGCGATCGAGGCGGGGACGGCCCCCTCGGTCGACGCGCTGCTCGAGCAGCTCACGGCCGCGGTCCGCTAGTACGCCCATGGCAGCCCAGCCGACGAGCGACGCGCGGGAACGCGCGGCGCTCGATCGCTTTGCGGCCATGCACGTCGAAGATCCGCGCACGGTGTTGGTCGCGGGCGAGACGAAGCCCTGGTCGGTCCACTACCACGAGCGCCTCGGGCACTGGGTCCGTGCATTCGACCCGGCCGCGTCGCTCCCACTGCGACTCGCCGCGGCTTGCCAGCACATCCGTAGGTGGGAGGTGCCGCGGTCCGACTACGAGGCGGGGCGGCGCGGATACCGGCAGTGGCGCTCGGATCTCGCGAAGCAGCACGCGCGGGTCGCGCGCGAAGTGCTCACGGCGGTGGGGTATGACGAATCGACCATCGCGCGGGTCGAGGCGCTGCTCCAGAAGGTAGGGCTCGCACGAGACCCCGAGGTGCGGGGCTTCGAGGACGCCATCTGTATGGTGTTCTTCGAGAACGAGTACACGGATCTCGCGGGGAAGCACGAGGACGACAAGCTCGTCGAAATCCTTCGGCGCACCTGGGAGAAGATGTCGCCGCAGGGCCACGCCGCGGCGCTTTCGCTCTCGGCCGGGATGTCCGACCGAGAGCGGCGCCTCATCGAGCGTGCGATCGCCGGCGACTAGCCCTGATAGCCGTGTGCGCTTAGTTGCACGACGGTGCCGTCGGGGTCGTTGAGGTACAGCTGATCACCACCGCTGGTGCGGTTCCGCGGGTTCGTATCGACCCTGGCCTGAATACCGGCACGCTCGAGGGACGTTGCGATGCGGTTCGGGTCGTAGTCGTCGACCCCGATGCAGAAATGGTTGGCGCGCCCGACCTCGGGTAGGGCATAGCATCCGAGGAATCCATCGCTCAGGCCCAGGTTGATGCCCCCGTTGCCCGGGCGGCTCACCACCTCCAGTCCCAGCAGATCCTGATAGAATCGCGCCGAGCGCTCCACATCGGAGACGCCGATCGACACGTGATTGATCGAGCGGCCCTGGGCGACCTGGGGAACCTGCGGCGTTTGGGCGCCCGCGCCGCTGGGGGCCCCAGAGGCGAGCAGCCCGATCAGCGCCGCGATCAACTCCCTGCGGCCGAGCCGGCGCTCCTCGTACTGGCGGACCAACAACTCCACTTCCGTCGTCATGAGTCCTCCTCTCAGGGTTTGGGCTTGAACTCCGTCGCGTTCTCGCCGTAGCTCCACAGGAAGGGCGGCTCGCCGCCGAGCGCCCGCGTGAGCACGTAAAGCTGCCCACGGTGGTGCACCAACTCGTCGCTCAGGATGTGCATGCAGGCGGAGCCGGGGAGGCTCGATCCCCAGGCCTTTACCATGCCCGCGAGCTGGGGATCGCCGATGGCCGCGACAGCCGTGTCGGCTTCCTTCCAGCATCGACGGGCGAACGCTACGGCGTCGGCACTCGAGGTGAAGGCGCGTGCGTTGTTCGCCTCGGCAGCGGCATTGGACTTGATCTCGCCCTTCGCCACTCCTTGAGTGATGTCGCGCACGATCCCCCCCGACACGTGCACGACCAACTCGGCCGCCGACCGCATGCCCTTGATCGGGTGCGACTGATATTGGTCGCCCGGAATCGCTTCGAGGAGTCGAAGGTACACACCGTACTTCTGACGCACCTGGTCCCATAGAACGCTCAGTGCCTTCTTGTCCAAAGACCCCTCCCCTCAGTGGATGCCGTCGCGGGCTCGGCCGCGTGGCGGAGGCGGAATCTGTTCGGGTCGCGGGTGGACCGAAAGCCCGAACTCGCTGTAGGATGGGGGCGCCTTCCCGAACCGCGAAACGGACACGATCCATGAGA
>JBEBGN010000068.1:0-15156 GCA_040081395.1 Longimicrobiales bacterium | reverse complement strand
TACCCGAGTGGTATCGCACGACGTAGCTACCCGGCTCGTCCGGAGCGGTGAGCGCAGCCGGATTGCCTTGAGACGGGTAGACGTAGGATCCGTACTGGGAATCGGGGGCCCCAGGTCGGTCTAAGCTGATGAAGTCTGTCGCGACCCCTGGACCCGTCCAGGTGATCGGAAGGGGTGCGGCGACCGTGACCTGGGCGGGGCCGGAGAGCGTCGCCTGCTGAGCCGAGAGGGAGCGGGGAACGAGCAGGGTCGCGACCAGGGCTGCGAGGCGAAGGGGTCGATGCCACTGCGAGACCATGGAGCCCATGCGCGCCTCCTCCTGCGGGAAGGCCCCAGTCTGGGCCAGGTGCCTGAACTTTCACAACCCCCGGTCGGTCGCGCCGTCAGGGCCGTCCGTCGTTACTATAGGGAAGCGTCTTCGTTCTCCGTCCGGCATTGCGTCCTCCCACTCGGGTTTCGCCCCACCAGTGATCCGCCCGACTCGCTCGAGTGTGCTCATCGCCCTGCTGGGCACGGTCCTCCTCGTCGGCTCCTGCGTGGGGGACGGTCCAACCGACCTCGGCGAGAACGCCCTGGTCGGCCTGCGGATCCAGCCGGCACTGATACCCTCGCCGGCCGACGCGAGCGCGCTTCCCATCCAGCGCATCCGTACGGGGATCACGAGTCATCCGGGGGGCGCTCTGCTTCGCGAGAGCAGCTTCGACGTTTCCCCGTCGGCTACGAGTTGGTCGATCGACGTGCTCGCGCCGGCGAGCCAACAGCCGACCGACGTCGTGCTCTATCTCTATCTGATCCACGTCGCGAACGACGGCACCGAGTCGGTGCAGTTCAGCGGTCGCACGCTGCCCTTCAGCGTCACGGCTGGCACCACCCTCACCAACCTCAACGTCGATATCGTGCGGGGGCCGCTGTCCAATCTCTCGGTGACGGGCGTGAGTGTTGCATCCTTCCCGGACACGCTGGCCCTGGGATCGAGCGTTGCGCTCGGGGCCACGGCCACCACCTCCGCATCGACGCCACCGGACATCTTCTGGACCTCGCTCGACCCCACGGTAGTGGCGATGGCCGACTCGGTTGCGACCGGTCTGAGTGCCGGCACGGCAAACGTGGTGGCCTCGGCGGGCGCTCACGCCGACACGGTCAGCATCGTCGTCATTTCGCCGCCGGTGGACTCGGTACGGGTGCTGCCCGATAGTGCGGATGTAGTGGCGGGCCTCACCCGCACGTACACGGTCGAGCTGCGCGACACGAACGGGAACATCCTCACGGGGCGCTCCGTCTTCTGGCAGACCACGAACACGGCCGTGGCCACGGTCACGCAGGCTGGAGTGGTGAACGCTGTCGCCCCCGGCACGACCAGGGTGCGCGCGACGAGCGAGGGCGTGTTCGACGAGGCGGTCGTCCGAGTGGTCGCCGTGCAGGTCCCGGTGCGGTCGGTGCTCGTATCGCCGGACAGCGCGGTGGTTCAAGCGGGCAACACCACGACGTTCACGGCGCAGACGCTCGACTCCATCGGCGGGGTCCTGACTGGGCGGGTGGTGACGTGGACGACCGGTAGCTCGGCCGTCGCCACGGTCAACACGTCCGGTGTGGTCACCGCGGTGGCTGCCGGCACGACGACCGTGCGCGCGACCAGCGAAGGCGTGTTCGATGAAGCGACGGTGCGCGTAACTGCCGCGCCCGCGGGTGGCGTGACGATCCGGTGGATACAGAGCACGAACGGGAACTGGAGCGACCCGACCGCCTGGGATCTCGGCCGCATACCGCAGGCGGGGGACACTGTCCGGATCGAGCAGGGGAACGGCTACCTAGTCACCCTCGACGTGAACGCGACCATCGCGCGGCTCGTGATCGGCGGCACCACGTCCACGATCTACCTGGGGGTAGGGGACCAGACGCTGACGATCACGGGCACGGGTGCGGGGGACGAGCTCGACATCCATCCCATCGGCGCCATCGAGATCGACAACGGCACCGTACGTGTGGCCGACGTGCGCAACGACGGTGCGATCTACTCCTTCTCCCCGTCGGCCACCCTCGAGGCCGCCACGATCCTGAACAACGGCGACATCACCGTTGTGTCGGACGCTGGGCTCACAGTCAGCCACCCAACGGCGCTCGACTTCCGTACGTCGGGGGCGGTGACGGTGGAGTCGGGCGGTGCCTTGCTGCTCGGCACCAACACCGTCTTCACCTATGAAGGCGGCAGCATCACGGACACCGGCGTCCTCTTCTTCCAGGGCGGATCCGAGTTCGTGCTTGAAGCAGACCTCACGATCGACGGGACAGGGATCTTCCTCCAGGACTCGGACATCACCACCGCGAGCGCGGCCCGTCTGACCCTCGGTCCGCAGTCGCTCATGCAGGTGACGTCCTCGGGCGGCCCTGCCCAGATCGAGCCCAAGCTCGTCGTGGAGGGGAATGTGCACCTCTCGGGACCGAACATCACTCTCTCCGACTCCGTGCGCGTCGACCCGACGGGCGTGATCCTGGTGGATGGCTCCGCGGGAACGACGCAGGTCACCACGGGTGGCTTCGAGAACTCCGGGACGCTGAACCTATTGGGTGCCGCGACGTTCGGGCCGCGGTCGGCGGCGGGCATGTCGATCACGAACCGCGCGGGCGCGAACATCTTCCTCGCGACGACCATCGGACAGCCAGTGCTGAACGGCGAGTTGATCAACGAGGGAACGCTCACGGTCGCGGCGGATGCGGTGCTGAGAAGAACGGATGCCTCCGGCACGACCCACGTCGCGGCGCAACACCTCAACACCGGGCTCATCGAGCAGATCGGCGGCGCCGACCTGACCATCGAGCTGGGCGGTAGCTCGCCGACCATCACGAATTCGGGAACGATCGCGGTGGGGGCCGGGAGCACGAACTCCGTGGTGAACCTGAGCAACGGCCAGGTGATCGCTACAGCCACCGCAGTCCTCGAGGGGAGTGGCACGGTGGACCTTCGTACCGGCACGCCGACCGGCATCAACGATGGCACCCTCGCCCCCGGCATATCCGCCGGTGGAATCGGCGCCCTCACCTGGCTGGG
Source organism: Longimicrobiales bacterium (assembly GCA_040081395.1). GTDB lineage: Bacteria > Gemmatimonadota > Gemmatimonadetes > Longimicrobiales > Gaopeijiaceae > UBA2982. The sequence goes on along the minus strand of JBEBGN010000068.1, from coordinate 12,110 downwards.
CTCAGTGCCCATGGGCTCGACCGGCAGGATCGCCCTCGAGCTGGACGGAACGACCCCCGGCACCGGGCACGATCAGCTGAACGTGAGCGGCACACTCTTCCTGAATGGCCTCGGCACGCTCGACGTGAGCGCCCCGACCTTCGTACCGGCCGACGGGGATCGTTTCGCGGTGATGACGTTCGGAGCGCGCGCCGGGAACTTCGCCGGCGTGACCCTGCCGAACATTAGCGGCATGACCTTCGACACCCTGTGGGCCGAGGCGGGCACGGTCGACACGCTGTTCGTCGTGGCGAGCGGGCAGGGTCCGCAGACACTCACGTGGACCGGCGCGATCGATACCGACTGGTCCAAGGCGGGGAACTGGAGTCCGGCGCAGGTCCCGAGAGCCTTCGACGGGGTGAGCATACCGGCGGGTCCGATCAACCAGCCGACGCTGACCGGGAGTTCGGTGGCGGGGGGTGTGACCATCGCGGGCCTCGGGGCGAGGCTGACCATCGGGGGCCAGACGTTGACGACGGGCAGCCTGACTACCCACACCGACGGGCTGCTGGTGATGACCAACCCCGCGGATTTCGTGGACGTGACCGGCAGCGGCGCCTTCTTCCAGGGCGGAAACGAGACCGGACTGCTGACGGCCGGCGTGCTACGCGTGGCTGGGGACTTCACTCAGCAGCAGCAGACCACCTCTGCGAGCTTCCGCGCGAGCGGCACGCACCGTACGGTCCTCACCGGTTCCACGTTGCAGAGCGTCCGCTTCTGCTGTGGTACCGGAGCACCGTCTGGATTCCAAGACCTGGATATCTCGAATTCCGCCGGCATCAACATCCAGTTCTCGGGCTTCGGCGCCTTCGTCTACGGTACCCTGACGTCGCTGGTGGGTACCGGCCCCGCGCCGCGGATCTACATGCTCGGTACTCCCATGACGGTCGGACGCTTCCAGGTGGACAAGCTCATCGTGGACCGGGGAACCCTCACATTGAACGAGGGCGGAGTCGCTCAAGCCCAGCAGTTCGACAACGTCACGTTCGTGAACTATCAGAACACCCAGACGCAGTTCGCGATCGTGGCGCCGGGAGGGGCCAGTGCCGCGCGCACCCTGACGTTCAACAACCTGCAGTTCCAGCCGCTCACGACGGGCAACACGGGCCGGTATCTGAACGTCACGGCTCCGAGCGGCACGCTGATCCTGAATCTGCCGGGTGCGGCGGCGTTGGTGGGTAACGGCCCGACGTTCACCACCATCTCGGGAGCCGTCACCGTCAACTGGCAGTAGAGCGGGCCGCACTTCTGTCCGCGGAGGCCCCCTCCGGATACCCCCCTGGGCGGGTGCGCTCCTCACGGCGCGGCCAACCCTTCCCAGCAGGTCCGCGTCCATTACGATACCTCGCGCGATGGCCGGGCCGGCGCCCCCACCGGACTCCGGTTCGGCCACCCCACTGGCCTGACCGAAGAGATCCATGACAGCGACCGAGAGCAAAGGCCTCGACATCGAGGTCATCCAGCAGAAGATCAAGCAGGAGAGCGCGTTCGTAGAGCGCCTCATGGCCGAGGTGGGCAGCGTCATCGTCGGCCAAAAGACCATGGTCGAGCGACTCCTGATCGGCCTGCTCGCCGACGGGCACGTGCTCATGGAGGGCGTGCCAGGTCTGGCCAAGACGCTCACCGTGCGTACCCTCGCGCGCGCGATCGACACGAAGTTCCGCCGCATCCAGTTCACTCCCGACTTGCTGCCTGCCGACCTCATCGGCACGCTCGTCTACGATCCCAAGGATCAGGAGTTCAAGACGAAGCGCGGGCCGATCTTCGCCAACATCATCCTCGCCGACGAGATCAACCGCTCTCCGGCCAAGGTGCAGTCCGCGCTGCTCGAGGCGATGCAGGAGCACACCGTCACCATCGGCGAGCACTCGTACGCGCTCGACGATCCGTTCCTCGTGCTCGCGACGCAGAACCCGATCGAGCAGGAAGGCACCTATCCGCTTCCGGAAGCGCAGGTCGATCGCTTCATGCTCAAACTGGCTGTCGAGTATCCGACGGATGCCGAGGAGCTCGAGATCATGCGGCGCATGTCGACCGGGAAGGCCGCCGAGCCGAAGCCGGTGGTCACGCCTGCGGAGATCGTGCGCGCGCGCACGGCGGTCGAAATGATCTACATGGATCCGCAGGTGGAGCGGTACATCGTGGACCTGGTGCTCGCCACGCGGAACCCAGCGGCGTACGGTCTCGCGGACCTGAAGGAGCTGATCTCGTACGGCGCCTCCCCGCGCGCCACGATCTGTCTGGCCAAGACGGCGCGCGCGCATGCATTCCTGCGGCACCGCGGCTTCGTGACTCCCGACGACGTGCGCGCGATGGGCATGGACGTGCTACGTCACCGGGTCATGGTGACCTACGAAGCGGAAGCCGAGGAAGTCACGCCTGAGGATGTGGTGCGGCGCATTCTCGACAGCGTCGAGGTCCCCTAGGGAAGGAGGGATCGATGATCCCACGGGAGATCCTCAAGGAAGTTCGGCGCATCGAGATCTCCACCCGAGGCCTCGTCAACGAAGTCTTCTCGGGTGAGTACCACTCGGTGTTCAAGGGCCGCGGCATGAGCTTCGCCGAGGTGCGCGAGTACCAATACGGCGACGACGTCCGCAACATCGACTGGAACGTCACCGCGCGCGCGGGAACTCCCTTCGTGAAGATCTACGAAGAGGAGCGGGAGCTGACCGTGATGCTGCTCGTCGACGTGAGCGCGTCCGGGAACTTCGGCACCAAGCAGCGCATGAAAGCCGAGGTCGGCGTGGAGATCTGTGCGCTGCTCGCCTTCAGCGCCATCAAGAACAACGACAAGGTCGGCCTAGTCATCTTCTCCGATCATGTGGAGAAGTTCGTGCCGCCGCGGAAAGGTCGAAGCCACGTGCTGCGCGTGCTGCGTGAGCTGCTCTACCACGAGCCCACCGGGCGCGGGACCGACATCCGCGCGGCGCTCGAGTACCTCAACCATGTGCAACGGAAGCGCGCGGTCACCTTCCTGGTGTCGGACTTCCGCGCCTCGGGATTCGAGAAAGCGCTCGCCGTGGCGGGAAGGCGCCACGACCTCGTCGCCGTTCGGCTCGCCGATGCCCGCGAGGAGGAGTTGCCCCCCCTCGGGTTCATGGAGTTGGAGGATCCCGAGACGGGTCAACGGGTGGTGGTGAACACGTCGAGGCCTGCGTTCCGGGCGGCGTTCAGGAGCTTGAATGCGAGCCGGCGCGCGGCGCTCGACCGCGCGTTGCGTCGTAGCCGAGTGGACGTGATCGACATCCGTACCGGTGAGCCGTGGGTGAAGCCGCTCATGCGCTTCTTCCAGAAGCGGATGGGGAGGGGTGCGTGAGGGGCTGGCCCATGACGTTCCTTGTCGTCATGGCGGCGCTCGCGGCCCCCGTGGTCGCGCAGTCGCGGGTGACCACCGAGGTCGACACGACCCACGTCACCGTGGGGGACCGCGTCACATTGACGGTCACCGTCGAGCACCCCTCGACCTCCACGGTGGCGTGGCCCGACTCGCTGGATCTCGGCCCCTTCGAGGTGCTGACCGCGCAGGCGCTCGCGGACCAGTCCGCGGGGGACGTGACGAACTCGAGCCTCGCGCTGTCGCTCGCCGCGTTCGAGCTGGGCACGCTGGAGATTCCGTCCTTCGAGGTCGTGGTGACCGACCCGAGGGGGGGCGTGGAGACTCTGGCGACGAACCCGGTCGGCGTCGAGGTCGTGAGCGTGGGCGTCGACGAATCCGGTGACATCCGTGACATCCGCGGGCCGAGAGAGATCCCGCTCGGAGCGGTCCGCTTGGCGCTCTGGATCCTCCTGCCGTTGATCGCGGCTGGACTGCTATGGCTTCTGGCGCGCAGGCTGCGGCCGCGAAGGGATGAGACGTCGCAGGTTGTGTCCGCGCCGCCCCCGCGGCTTCCGCACGAGGTGGCGCTCGAAGCCCTCGCGGAGTTGGAGCGCTCGGCCATGCTCGAGCGCGGAGAGGTGAAGGAGTACCACATCCAGGGGGCTGACATCCTGCGCGCGTACGCGGGGGCCAGATTCGGGGTGGATGCCCGCGAGATGACCACGCACGAGGTGGTGATCGCGCTGCGGGCCCGAGCGGCCGACGCGCGCTTCTGCGATGGCTTGCGTGCCTTCCTGGAGCAATGCGACCTGGTGAAGTTCGCCAAGGTGCGGCCAGGGACGGACGCCTCCCGTCAGATGCTCGACCTCGGGCGACGGCTCGTGCTCGAGTCGGTGCCCGCGCCAGAGCCGTCACCCTCGTCGAAGGCCCACGCGGCTGACGGCGCGACCGAGGCGGCCTGATGTTCCGCTTCGAGGACCCCTGGGCGCTCCTGCTGCTGGCACTGATCCCTGCGGCGTACCTGGTACGGCGGCGCATCGAGGCCCACCGCTCGGGTACGCTACGCTACTCGGCTGTGGACTCGGTGCTCGCTGCCGGAGCGGGGAAGGGGCGGTGGGCGTATCGCATGCCGGGTGTGCTCCGCGTTCTCGCGCTCGCCGCCTTGGTGGTCGCGCTCGCGCGACCCCAGACCGGCATCACGTCGGAGAGCATGACCACGGAGGGGATCGACATCGTGCTCGCGCTCGATATCTCGAGCTCGATGCTGGCGGAGGATCTCACGCCGAACCGACTCGAGGCAGCCAAGACCGTGGCGACCGATTTCGTCGCGGGTCGCCGCAACGACCGCATCGGCCTGGTGGCGTTCGCGGGGGACGCGTTCACGCAGGCGCCGCTCACGCTCGACTATGGCGTGATCTCGACGCTGCTGACTGAACTCCAGTCCGGCATGATCGCGGACGGCACTGCCGTCGGCATGGGGCTGGCAACCGCGGTGAAGCGGCTGCAAGCCTCGAATGCGGCCTCGAAGGTCGTCATCCTGCTCACGGATGGTCGGAGCAACGTCGGGGAGATCGGCCCGGTCACGGCGGGGCAGATGGCGCAAGCGCTCGGCATTCGGGTCTACACGATCGGCGCGGGAGCACGGGGCACGGCGCGGATTCCTGTTGACGATCCACTGCGCGGGCGCGTCTACGCCACCGTTCAGGTGGACGTCGATGAGGAGACCCTGCGGACGATCGCCGAGACCACGGGGGGACGGTACTTCCGCGCCACCGATAGTGAGAGTCTCGCTGCCATCTGGCAGGAGATCGATCAGCTCGAGCGGACGGAGATCGAAGTGGAGAACTTCACCCGGTACGCCGAGCGCTTTCCGTTCGCGCTCGCCCTGGGATTCCTCCTGCTCCTGACCGAGTTGGGGCTGTCTCAGACGGTCCTGAGGAGACTTCCCTAGGATGCGCCCGTAGATGTTTCGATTCGCCGATGTCACCTGGCTCTGGGCGCTCGGGACCCTTCCGGTCGCCGTCGCGCTCTTCGCCGTCGCGGCGCGCCGCCGCAGGCGTGCCCTGGAGGCGTTCGGGGAATTCGGGCTGGTGGAGAAACTCACCGCGACCGTGAGCGTGGCGGCGCGACGCTGGAAAGCGGCCCTCCTGCTCGGGGCCCTTGGGTTCCTCGTGGTGGCGCTGGCGCGCCCCCAGTTCGGCACCCGGGTCGAGACGGTTCGCAGCGTCGGGCAGGACATCGTCGTCGCGGTCGATCTCTCGACTTCGATGCTCGCGGAAGACATCGCGCCCAGCCGCCTCGAACGGGCCCGGCTCGCGATCCTGCGACTCATCGGCAACCTGGACGGCGACCGGATCGGATTGGTCGCGTTCGCGCAGAGCGCCTTCGTGCAGAGCCCGCTGACGGTGGACTACGCGGCGGCGGGGATGTTCCTTGGCGCCATGCACCCGGACCTCATGCCGGTACAAGGGACCGATCTCGGCGCAGCGCTTCGTGTATCACTCGACGCCCTCGACCAAGGGTCTCGGGACGCACGGGTGATCGTGCTGGTGACCGACGGCGAGAACCTCGAGGGGGAGTTCGAGGACGAGCTGGAGCGGGCGGTGGAGAGCGGAGTGCAGGTGCACGTGGTGGGAATCGGCTCGCCGGAAGGCGCACCGATTCCCCTGTACGACGGGTTGGGCCAGCGGACGGGCTTTCTCAGGGACGACGAGGGCACGGTCGTGACGACGCGCTTGGACGAGGGGACCCTGCGCATGGTGGCCGAGAGAACCGGAGCGCGGTATGTGCGAGCGGGTGCGGGGGGCACCGCCTTGGAGGACCTCGTCGACGAGATTGCGGGCGCCGAGGGGGAGGCCATCGACGCCCGGCAGATCACGCAGTTCGAGGAGCAGTTCCAGCTCTTCCTCGGCGTGGCTCTGATGTTGCTCCTGATCGAGTGGCTCCTGCCGGATCGGCGGCGGGACAGGACGGCGTGGGCGGGACGATTCGAATGAGCGACATAAAGACCACCCTTCGCGCGCTCGGCGCGGTCGCGCTGGCGCTCGCCTTTGCGGCGGTACCCGCGCGGGCGCAGGCGGGGCGCGCCCAAGCCCAGCAAGGGAACCGCCTCTTCGAGGAAGGGCGGTTCGAGGAAGCGCACCAGCGCTACCTGGAAGGCCTGGCCGAAGCGCCCGGATCCGGCGTGCTCCTCTTCAACGATGGCAACGCGCTCTATCGCTCGGACGACCATCAGCGCGCGATGGAGGCGTACCAGCGCGCCCTCGATACGGGCGACCCCGCGCTGGCGAGCGACGCCTGGTACAACCTCGGCAACGCACTCTATCGACAGCAGCAACTGGAGCCGGCGCTCGAGGCCTACAAGCAGGCGCTACGGCTCGACCCGTCGGACCCAGACGCGAAGCACAATCTGGAACGCGTGCTCGAGCAGATGCAGCAACAGCAGCAACAGCAGCAACAGCAGCCAGAGCAGGATCAGCAGGATCAGGATCAGCAGGATCAGCAGGATCAACCACAGGACTCGGCCCAGGATCAGGGCCAGAACCCTCCCGACGGGCAACCGCAGAACGGAGATCCGCCGCCTCAGGGCCAAGGATCGTCGGAGCCGCAGCCCGGCCAGATGACACCCGAGGAGGCCGAGCGGCTCCTGCAAGCCGTGCAGGAAGATCCGGACGAGGTGAACCGGCCGCGCGCTCCCGCGACCGGAGTACGCTCGCGGAGGCCCTGGTGACCCGACGCCTTCCGCGCCGTGCGACCGTCGCCGTCCTGTCGGCGCTGGCGATCCTCGCAACCGCGAGCTCGATCCGGGCCCAGGATGTCGGCGTTCGGGCCTACCTGACCCCCGGTTCGACGGTCGGGGTCGGGCGACCGTTCGTGCTGAACGTCGAGGTCTCCGGTGTGCAGTCCCTCACCGAGCAGCCGACGGTCCCCGATCTGACGTCCTTCGCGCAGTACCTGGGGACGGGGAGCCAGACCTCGATGCGCTCCGCCAACGGGCGTACGACCGTCTCGGTGACCGTGCAGCACCGGTATCAGGCGGTACGGGAGGGGACCTTCGACATCCCCGCGTTCGAGGTGGTCGCCGGTGGACGGACGCTGAGAACGGAACGGCTCTCCGTTACCATCACGTCCGACCCGCAGTCGGGGGCCGGCGGAGGGGATACAGGCGTCTCGGCGCAGGACCTCTTCGTTACCGCCGAGGCCACCAAGACGCGCGTCCGGGACGGTGAGCCCTTCGTGGTCGAGTACCGGATATGGACGCGCGTCGACGTTGGCTCGTACGACTTCACGCGCATCCCCGAGCCCCAAGGCTTCTGGGTCGAGGATGTCACTCCAGAGGGCCAACCGCGCGTCGAGCAGCTCACACGCAACGGTCAATCCTACACCACCGCGGTCGTGCGCCGCATCGCGCTCGTGCCTACGGGACCCGGGGAGCGTACCGTCGAGCCCGTGGGCCTCCAGGTTCAGGTGCGCGTGCGCCGTGCCGGACCCTTCGGCGACGTCTTCGGCGATCCCTTCTTCGGCGGCGCCTCCGTCGTGCCCACGACGGTCCTCTCCAATCCGCTCACCATCACCGTGTCGGCGCTTCCTGCTGGACGGCCGGAGCCCTTCAGCGGTGTCGTGGGAAGGCTGTCGCTCACAGCGTCGATCGATCGCGACTCGATTGCCGCGAACGATGCGGTGACCCTCACGGTACGTGCGTCTGGCGAGGGCAACCTGCGCGCCGTGCCGGATCCCGTACTCGGCCTGCCCGGGGACTTCGAGATATTTCCACCCGAGGTCTCCGAGTCCGTCCAGCCCTTTGGGCCGGGGCTCTCCGGCGAAAAGACCTTCGAGTACGTGCTCATTCCTCGGGCTCCGGGACAACGCGAGATCCCCGCGATCACGATGGGATACTTCGACGAGCGCGCCGGAGCCTATCGGACGGCGACGTCGCGCGCCCTTCCCCTCACCGTCACCGGAATCGGCGGCGATGGGCCGGCCGACCTGGCCCGCGGGGGCGTCGCCCAGCTGCGCGAGGACATTCGCTTCATCCACTTGGGCGCGGGCACTCTCCAACCCCGGGGCCGCTCGCTGTTTGCGGGCGCCGCCTTCTGGCTCGTCGCGCTGCTCCCCTTGGTCGCGGTGGTGGGTGCCCTGGGCGTGCGCCGTGACCGCGACCTGCTCGAAGGGGACGTGGCCTATGCGCGCGGGCGGCGCGCGGGCCGTCTGGCCCGCAAGCGACTCGAGGAGGCGCGCCGCCTCGCTTCCTCACCGGACACGCGAGCCTTCTATGCGGAAGTGGCGCGCGCGCTGCGCGGCCTAATCGCAGACCGCTTGAACCTGGCCGAGGCCGGTCTCCAAGCGACGGATCTCGAGGAGCGACTGCGCGTGCGCGGCATTCCCGAGGTCACGGTGGCGGAGGTGCGGGCCTGCCTCGATCACTGCGACCGGCAGCGCTTCGCACCCCCTGGCACCGATCCGCAGGAGAAGACCCGCTTCCTGGATCGTGTCGGCGCCGTTATGGCCGCGCTCGACAAGGAGATCCGCTCGTGATCGTTCGCGGCACCGCGGTCTTGCTCGCGTTCCTGGTGCTGGCCGTCCCCGCACGCGCACAGGAGGAGATCTTCGCCTCGGGGAACCAGCTTTATCAGCAGGGTGACTTCGTCGGAGCCCTGGCAGCATACAAGGCGGTGCAGGACGGGGGGGTCGAGAGCGCGGCGCTCCACTACAACCTCGGGAACGCGTACTTCAAGACGGGTGACCTCGGGCGCTCGATCCTCGAATGGGAGCGCGCCCGCGCGCTCGACCCTTCGGATCCGGACGTTCTGGCCAACCTGTCGCTGGCGCGCTCGCTCACGGCTGACGCCATCGAGCCGCTGCCGCGCTTCTGGCTATTCTCGGCCCTGTCGTGGTGGGTCGAGCTGCTGTCGCGGGGGCTCCTCATCGCGGTGGTTGCGGCGGCCTGGGTCGCCGCCGCTGCGGGCCTCGTCGTGCGCGTCCTGTCGCGACGAGACGGGGCGCGCCGAGTGGGCACATGGGCAGCCCTGGTCGGAGGCGTGGTCGTGCTGGTTTTCGGCACGAACCTCTTCGTGCGCGAGCTCGGTATCGGACGCGCGGAGCGCGGGGTGATCTTGGTCGATGCGGTGCCGGTCAGGTCGGCCCCGGCAGACGAGGACGATCTCACCCTCTTCGAGATCCACGAGGGGACGCTCGTGCGCGTCGACCAACGCGCCGGAATCTGGGTCGAGGTCGTCCTCGAGGACGGCAAGGTGGGTTGGGTGTCGGCCGAGGTGCTGGAAGTGATCTAGCCAGATACGCGAAGAGCCCCGCGTGCTCGCGCACGCGGGGCTCCTGAACTACCGCGGTGACTACTCAGGCTTCCGACGAGATCGTGAGCTTGAAGCCGTCCGGGTCCGTCACGCTGAACTGGCGCGTGCCCCAAGGCATCGTGGCCGGCGGCGCGTCGAGCTTGCCTCCCTGCTTCTCGATGTTTGCTGCGATCTGGTCGACGTTCTGCGCCGTGGCGAGGTGCAGCCGGCACCCCTCCCCCTTCTTCCGGTCGCGCCCCTTCGCCCAGTCGTCCTGACCGATGTAGAAGCGCGCCGCCCCCGCGAGTAGCTCGACCCCCGTGACCTTCCCGTCCCGTTCCCACGTCTCGCCCACCACGCAGCCGAGCACGTCGCGGTACCAGGCGATGCTCTTGTGGAGGTCGCCGACCGTGAAGCCTGGGGTCACGCGCCGCAGGCGGAGCGTCTCCGGCGACTTGCGGCTGGCCCTGATCGTCTTCGCGACGGGAGCCGCCTTCTTGGCCTTTGCGCGCTTCGCACTCGGCTTCTTCGTCCCGCCCTTCTTCGTCGCCGACTTCCTCTTCGGTGCTCCCTTCTTCGGCGCTGCCTTCTTTGCTGCAGCCTTCTTCGCCTTCTTGCGTGCGGCCATGATGCCTCCTAGCGGGTGAAGTCGAACTGTTTCGTGTACTTGATGATCAGCTGCCGCTGGAGCGGGCCGGAGTCGATCCCGGTGCTCGTGAGCGAGCCGAAGTGCTCCGTGTCGTTGTAGACCACGTAGAGTCCGGTGCCGGCCGTGTCCAACCAGCCGAGGCGGAGGTTCGTGCCGAGGTTCTCGGTGTCGTCGTTGTATTGGATCTGTGCCTGCAGGTAGAGCCTCGGCGTAAACGAGTACGACCCCGACAGCGCGACCACGGCGGTCTTGAACTTGTCGGTGTCGTTCAGCCGCACGTCGAAGTAGTTCACCCGCAGCGTCGTCACGAGCCGGTCCTGGAACCGATACGTGATGTTGCCGTTGGGGCCCACGCGGGTGCCCGTGTAGAAGCCACCTGCGTCCCAGCCGATGCTCGCGGACAGAGGGGCGCTCTGGTTCGTGTTGGCCCTGAACTGCCAATCCAGGTTGTTATAGCTGCCAGCCGGAATGAACATGCCGGGTCGGATCTCGAACGGCTGCCTGAGCCCCTCGCCCGTGATGTTGAAGCCGGGGAGCTGGAAGAACGCTCCGTTGGCGAACTCGAAGTGGTTGTCGATGTGGATCAGGCGAGACTCGGTGAACCACCCCATATCCCAGAACTCCGACCAGGAGGCGTGAGGCCGGATCTCGCGGAACCATGGGACGTTCGGGAAGCGGATGTGCCGCAGCACGCGCGCCGATACGCTTCGATAGTCCTTCCGCGACAGAAAGCCCACCTCGGGGTTGAAGCCGTCCCCCACCTGGTGGAAGCCGAGCGCGAACTCCCAGTCGCGGTCGCGGTAGTCGCCACCGGCGCTGAAGGCGTAGTCGTCGGAGCCGATGCCCGGAGTACTCGTGATAGCGCCCCAGGCGTCGAGCGTGAGTGACTCCCCGACGCCGAGGCTCCCGTCGATGCCGTAGGTAAAGTTCCGATCGTCGGCGTCGTCGGTGTTGATGCGCGACACGAACGTCGCGCCGAGCTGGGTGCGGTTCTCGTATTCACGCACGAGACGCGCGACGCCGAAGTTGTTCGCGGGCGCGACGTGCACCGAAGCGAGCGCTGTCGGGCTGAAGGCGTGGAGGTGCTCGGTTTGGATGTTGAGTAGCCCCACCTGCAGTCCGCCCGCTCGCCCCGTGACGCGGGCGCCGGCGAGAATCGGCACCGCGTTGCCACCCGACAGCCCGATGCGCCGGCTGAAGAAGAGTTCCGCCTGGCGGCCCGAGCCGACCGAGAAGGTGCCGGCGTTCTCCAGGAAGAATCCGCGCTTCTCCGGGAAAAACAGCGGGAAGCGCGTGAGGTTGACCTGCTGATCGTCGACCTCGGCTTGGGCGAAGTCCGTGTTGACGGTCAGGTCCAGCGTGAGGCTCTGCGTCAGGCCGATCTTGGCATCTCCGCCCACTTGGGCGCCGCAGGAGGTCGTGCCGTCGCTCCCGAGGCAGTCGACGGTCGGGGCCTGGGGCGAGTAGTCGCGGAACCCGTTGCCGAGTACGTAGGGCGTCACGGTGACGAGCCTACGCGCGGGGGCCTGGAACCCTGCCAGCGTGCCCGCGAGGGAGACCCGGTACAGGCTGTACTGTCGCGGAACGGGCGCCCACAACGACTCCTCGTTCCTGCGGCGAATGTTGCGTGAGAAGTTGAGCCCCCACTGCTGATCGCCGCCGCTCGCGTATCGAAGCGTCGAGAACGGGATGCGGAACTCCGCGTACCAACCCTGGCCGTCCGTGGTGGTCGCGACCTCCCAGCTCCCGTCCCAATTCAGGTTGAAGCCCCCGCCCGAGCCGCCCTGCTGGCGTCCGCCGAAGGCTCCACCCC
>JBEBGN010000007.1:0-52682 GCA_040081395.1 Longimicrobiales bacterium | reverse complement strand
GATGATCGCTGCGCGCTGTAACGACCCGCTCCTGCGTCGCGCCCTGCGTGCCGCCGCCTCCGTCGAGGAGGACGTGGTCACGGAGCCGGAGTTGATCGCGGAAGCGCTCCAGTGGCGCCTGGCGCGGCTGTACGTTCGCGACGACGGGTTCGTGACGAGCGAGCGCCCGGCCCGCATTCCGGTGCTCGACCTCGACGACGCGACGCTCCGTCGCTGGGAGAGCGAACGGCGGTCGGCCGAGGTCCCGGTGGCCAAGATCGACTTCCTGACCCGGCGGCTGCGCGCCTTGGTGGAGCCGTCGGCGGCCGACGCGAATTGGGTCGACGCGGCGCTCGCGGACCTGAGCCGAGCGGCGGGCGCACGGCTACCGCTCCCCCTCCGGGCGTTTGCACGGCGCGTGATGGAGTTCCCGACGCACTACACGAGTCTGCACCAAGTGGCCCGGTCATGCGGCCTGAGCCGGGGCGCCCTCAAGGCGAGATTCCGCCGTCGAGGCCTCGCGTCGCCGTACGACTATCTACGGTGGTTTCGCCTCATGGCGGTGGCCGAGATGCTCTCAGACCGGTCCACGACCGTGTCCGCGGCCGCGCATCGCCTGGGATTCACTTCGGCGGGGAATCTCTGCCGCGCCATGGCGGCGCTCGCCCAACTGACGCCCACCGAGGTTCGCACCCTGCACGGGTGGAACAAGCTGCTCCTCACCTTCGCCTGGAACCACCTGACCCCCGAGGCGCTCGACGCCTGGGCGGATCTGGACCAGCTCTTCCAGCGGCGCGCCGCCTGAGGCGGGCGCTGCCGGGCTGCTAGCGGCGGGTGCGGCGCTGGCGCCTGCGTTCCCTACGGATGGCTGCCTCGCGCTTGCGCTTCTTCTGAGCGCTCGGCTTCTCGTAGTAACGGCGCTTCCGGAGCTCGGAATAGAGCCCAGAGCGCTGCACCTTGCGCTTGAACCGGCGCAGAGCGCGGTCGAGACTCTCGTTGTCCTGGATGACGACTTCCAAGCGGCGGCACCTCGAAGTGGCTGAAAAAGAGCGTGGTAAGGTAAACGGGCGTGGTCGGGGGAGCAACGCCAGGTAGGCCACGATTTTCTTGCGACGAGCGGGAAGCGGCCATTATCCTAGCACTCCAGCAGTCTCCATCACCGTCAAGCGCGAGTGCGCCGCCCGTCCTGGGGTCGTGCCGCGCGAGTACGACACCCGGCTCCGGCCGGGTTTCTTGTCGAAAGGGGTCAGGTTCGATGCTGCAGAACGTGCGCGCCGACGCTCGCCCCGAAGCGATGGGGGACGTGCCAGGGATCTGCGAGTTGTCGCTGACCCGAGCCATCGTTCAGTACCGAGATGTCCACGAAATGGACACGGCGGGCGGCCGCATCGAGGACGTGGGCCTCGCGCTCGTCGTGGAGGGCCGGTACGCGGCCAGTGCCGAAGCGGTCGACCTCGGCAGCGGTCAGGTGAAGGTGCTGGATCTCAGCACCGAGCTCGTCGTGCTGGATTGGGTGTACGAGCCGACACTCCAGCACGTCTCGGAGCTGATCACCGCCACCGCCGCGACGCGCGAGGATGAGCCGCTGAAGCGCTACGGCTTCCAGCTCGGCCTGCGGGTTCTCGAGCGCATCGGGTACGGTCCGCTCACGCGCGCCACCTTCTTGCGCATCGGGTACCGGGACATCTGCCGAGACCTCGATCTGCATGAGGGTACGTCGATTCGCTTCGTCCTAGGTCCCGGAAGGCTCACGCGCGCGCACTTGGACTACGACTCTTGCGCGCTCGTCTTCCGTACGGCCTTCGCCGAACCCGACGCGCACCTCGAGCACGCGCTCGCAGAGGCGTTCCTCACCGCTGAACTACGGCGTGTCGAGCCCAGGGCCTCGGGTGGCACCGTGGAATACCAAGTACGCTATCCCTTGCCCACCTCCCTCGGGGAAGCGCGCACGAGCCTGGCTCAGATGCGCCGTGGCTTCGTGTCCATGTTGGCCCGCTTCGATCACGAGCGATTCGACTCGATCGCGACCGTCATGGATACCTTCGGTGAACGCGAGACGCTGGGCGCGCTGAAGATCCACGAGCCCGCAGAGCAGGCGGTCTCCGTTCCGCCGCCCTTCGCGGGCTCCCACGTAGTCCACTAGGCGAACGACGCCTTGGTCTTCGAGAATCTGCGCTCACTCGACACCGAGCACGGGCGGCTCGCACTCGACGAACTGCTGGTCCAATACCAGGCCTACAGAAAGCGGCAGGCCCGCGGTCTGGTGCAGCTACTCCCGCGAGAGGCCATACGTCCGCTCTATCGGCGGGCGCTCGAGTCCGGCGTCGGTGACCATACGCCCACCGATCCCCTCGCAGCGCTAGTCGACTTCTGTGAGACCCTCCTGCCCCTCCCGCCCTTCGAGCGGTGGTGCGAGGACCTGGCTCTCCACCCGGTGGCGCATCTCCGCGACCTCGATGACTCGGCGGCGGCACCCACCGCAGAAGCCCCGACCACGGTCGAGGCGCGGCTGTTCGACTTCGCCGGTGAGCCGTGGATCGCCTACCTACGCTCCTTCCGTGATGGCGGCGCCTGGAGAGGCTACATCGCGTTCGAGGATCGCGCTTCCCGGCGCATCCATCGCACGGCGCTCATCTTCCGCGAGACCGACCCCGCGGACCTGCGCGAGCGCTTTCTCGGCTTCGAAACCGTCGCGCTCGAGGCATTTCTTCGCTCCGCGCTGCCGTAGGTCAAGATTCGGCAAAAACGAAGTAACGGCGCGTCGTTCGCGTGAGATTGCACGTCAGTCCAAACTCCGTGATGCGCTTGCACTTCCGGTCGAGCGGCCCAACGGCGTATAAATTGCGCGAGCCACGAGGAACAGTTGGATTGCACAATCAACCAATTATGTAAAGCGTTGTGGCACATATAGTTACGAACCTCTGCATTTTCATGCAGTCCCGGCAACAAGGGGTTGCGCCCCGCGACCTCACTCCTTACCGTACCCTCCGTCGCGAGGACTGCTAGCGCCTCTCCAGCGACTCGGCGTGCGACCCCACGCACCCGGGCCGGTGCCCCCGAGAGTGTAACTTTTCCACAATTTTTCCTGGGCGAGGTGCGTCTATGTGGGAAACGCGTTCCGTGCAGCTCTCCGTGCGCTTGCCACGTGACATCGCGGCCCAGGCGGAAGAGGTTCAGCAGACCGATCCGGAGTTCCTGAGTCGCGTCGTGCTCTACGGCCTCACGCGTCGTTCCATCTACCGTCATCTCCGCGACAGCGACGAGTCCGCGTCCGTCGCAGCCGAGTCCGAGCAGGCGCACTCCGCCCCCTGAGGGGCCGCCCACCGGCCTTGCGTTCCCGGACACCGGGGATGCATACCTTCGGGGCTCGTTCACTCCCGATGGGAGGGACCCCCGGTGGACGGCGACCAGCAAGGCTCCGAGGAGCCGCTACACGTTCTGCGCGCCAAGTACCACGACTACTGCTCGGCGCAGGTCGCGGATCTCCTCGTCTACATGAGCCCCGACGAGATCTATCTCCTCGCGCACAGGGCGTACCGTGAAGGCGGCGGGCAGGGAGACATCTCCTATGTGGAGATGGTGCGTGTCGCGACCGACTGGCTCTCGCGGCGCATCGCACTCCCGCCCTTCGAGATCTGGCTCGACGACTACCGAGCCCACCCGGACAAGTACGAAGAGTACTTCATGGGCCTATGGCAGACCGACCCAGATCGATCTGCGGACGACTGACCGGCGGTAGAGCCTAGAACGGGAGGTCGTCGTCGGGTTCGCCCACGGGCGGCTGGGGCTGGCCACCACCACCCGCCTCCGAGAAGCTTCCGCTGCGCCGTCCGCTGCCTCCACCACCGCCGCCACCGCCGCCACCACCGGCCGCGCCAGAGCCGAGCATCACCATCTCGTTCACGACGATGTCGGTCCAGTACTTCGGGCCGCCCTCACCCTCGGTCTGGGAGTACTCGATTCGGCCTTCGATGTAGAGCCGGTCGCCCTTCTTCACCCACTGCTCGACGACGTCTACGAGACGTCCGAAGAAGGTGAGGCGGTGCCACTCCGTCTTCTCTTGTTGCTGCCCCGAGCGATCGGGCCAGGAGCGGTTCGTGGCGAGGGAGATCTTGGCGACCCGGGTTCCGCCGCTCGTGGCGCGAATCTCGGGCTCGTTACCGACGTTGCCGATCAGCATGACCTTGTTGAGGGACCGACTCATCGGGGCGGGGCTCCTGGTTCGCGCGGAACGGGGCAGGAAGGTAAGCGCGCGTGGGGCATTTTTCCATTTCGAAATGGGCCGTTCGTTGGGAGGGAGGCAGGCTCCGCGCCTGCTCGGGTCTGCGCATCCCGCGCGGTCCGCGTGGTCAATTTTCCGGCTTCCCGTTTTTGCATTTCCGGCCCCTGGCACGGCGACGTGCCGGATGTGCCGAAAAGCCTTACCGCACAAGCCCTTTCAGCCCCTGTCACGGGGTAGTCCGGATGAGCTGGACCGGTTAGCTTTGCCCATGCTTTCCGGGCTCCTCCCGCGCGGCGCTCCGTGCGTCTGAGCGCACTGACCCTGCGCCACTTCAGGAACCTCTGCGACCAGGATCTGGAGCTTCCTCCCGAAGGCGTGGCGCTGATCGGGGACAACGCGCAAGGCAAGTCGAATTTCCTCGAGGCGATCTACTATCTCGAGACGTTTCGGTCCTTTCGCGGTGCTCGCGACGAGCAGCTCGTGACCTTCGGGGCCGACGTGTTCCGCCTCGTGGGCGATGCCGCTTCCGGCCGCTCCTCAGGAGTGACCGCGCAGGTCTCGGCCGCATTCGAGCGGCGTGGGAAGCGCAAGAAGGTGTGCGTGGACGGCGCTGAACAGGATCGTCTCGGCGACGCCCTGGGGCGTCTCGCCGCCGTCATCTTCTCGCCCTCGGACCTCGAGCTGGTCAGCGGAGGACCGAAGGATCGACGACGCTTCCTGGACATCGTGCTCTCCCTGAACGAGCCAGGATATCTGGGGGCGATCCAGGAGTACCGCCGCGTGCTGTTGCAGCGGAACGCGGCACTGCGCGAAGTGCTCCCGCTGTCGGTCGTGCAGGCGTGGGACCCCGGGCTCACAGAGAGTGGCGCCGAGGTGGTATGGGCCCGGAAGGAGTGGATCGAGAGGGTGGCTCGAGGCTTCGGTGACTATTACGTGCGAGTATCGAACGACCAGCGGGCGCGCGTGACGTACGAGCCCAGTTTCGATCTCGCGGGAGCAGCGACGCCGGAGGCGGTGCGGGACGCCTTTCGCGACGCGCTCGCTCGTTCCTGCGATCGCGATCGCAGGATGGGAACGACGACGGTGGGTCCTCACCGCGATGAGGTACGGCTCTCCATCGAGGACTCCGAGGATGGACTCGACCTACGCGACTACGGGTCGGGTGGGCAGCGAAGGACCGCGGCTCTCGCGCTCCGGCTCGTGGAGGCCGACACCATCCGGGAGCGCCGGGGCGAGTCGCCGCTCATTCTGGTGGACGACGCGTTCGCGGAACTGGACCAGGGAAGGAGCGAGCGTGTCCTCGATCTCATGGAGGCAAGCGAGTCCGGTCAGGTGGTGCTCACGGCCCCCAAGGAGACAGACGTCCGGCTCAAGCGTCACACCCTCGCCCGTTGGCGCATCGAAGCGGGTAGGGTCGCGACGTGAAGAAGGCATCCGGGCCCATGCGCGTCGACGCGCTGCTCGCGCAGGTGCTCGAGAAGCACGGGGTGCAGAAATCGGTTCAGCGCATCGGCATTCTCGAGCTGTGGCCGAGCATCGTGGGGGAGAAGCTCGCGGCGGTGACCAAGGTCAGGGGTTTGGACGGTGACGCGCTTTTCATCGAGGTGCGGAACAGCGCGTGGCTGATGGAGCTGAGCATGCTGAAGGGCGAGGTGCTCGGGCGGGTGAACGCGCGTCTCGCGGACGCACCCCTCGATCGAGTCGTATTCGTATTGGCAGAGACTGCCTAGCCGGGCAGAACGCACAGGTACACGCTTTTCGGAGCGATCATGGCGAAGAAGAAGCAAGAGCAGGCGAGTAGCGAATACACCGCGGGTCAGATCCAAGTCCTCAAGGGACTGGAGGCCGTGCGGAAGAGGCCAGGCATGTACATCGGGTCGACCTCGGCCCGCGGACTGCACCACCTCGTCTACGAAGTCGTCGACAACTCGATCGACGAGGCGATGGCCGGCTATTGCACCGAGGTCAAGACCACGATCCACGTGGACGACTCGATCACGGTCGAGGACAACGGCCGCGGCATTCCCGTGGACATGCACCCGACCGAGAAGATTCCCGGCGTCGAGCTGGCGATGACGGTGCTCCACGCTGGCGGCAAGTTCGACAAGAACACCTATAAGGTGTCGGGCGGTCTCCACGGCGTCGGTGTGAGCGTGGTGAACGCGCTGTCGCTCTATCTCGAGGTCGAGATCAAGCGAGAGGGCACGCTGTACCACCAGCGTTACGAGCGGGGTGTGAAGGCCACCGAACTCAAGAAGCTCGGCAAGGCCTCGGGAACGGGTACGAAGGTCACGTTCAAGCCGGACCCCGAGATCTTCACTGAACTGGTCTACTCCTGGGAAGTGTTGTCGAACCGCCTGCGCGAACTCGCGTTCCTGAACAAGGGCCTCGACATCATCCTCGTCGACGAGCGGGATGGGGGACACCACGAGAAGTACCGCTTCGACGGCGGCATCGCCGAGTACGTCACGTTCCTGCGCGGCGCTCGCCCGCCGGTGCACGAGAAGGTCTGCTATTTCGA
Organism: Longimicrobiales bacterium; assembly: GCA_040081395.1. Classification (GTDB taxonomy): domain Bacteria; phylum Gemmatimonadota; class Gemmatimonadetes; order Longimicrobiales; family Gaopeijiaceae; genus UBA2982. Next base: position 45,960 of record JBEBGN010000007.1, on the reverse strand, counting down.
GGCCTCCAAGCCCGAGGCCGAGATCGAACTGGCGCTCCAATACGACCAGGGGTTCAGCGAGAACACGCACACCTTCGTGAACAACATCAACACCCACGAAGGCGGGATGCACCTGACGGGTTTGAAGGCGGCACTGACCCGCACGATCAACGACTACGCGCGACGGAACGGCATCTTCAAGAAGGACGACAGCCTTTCGGGGGACGACGTTCGGGAGGGACTAACCTGCGTGCTCTCCGTACGCGTTCGCGAGCCGCAGTTCGAGGGGCAGACCAAGACCAAGCTGGGCAACTCCGAGGTGCGCGGCGCCGTCGAGGCGGCCGTCAATGAGCACCTGTCGACCTTCCTGGACGAAAACCCGAAGGCCGCGCGCGGCATCATCGAGAAGTCATTGCAGGCCTCGCGGGCACGCGAGGCGGCGCGCAAGGCACGAGACCTCATACGAAAGAAGAGCGCACTCGAGGGTGGCGTCCTGCCGGGGAAGCTGGCCGACTGCTCGATCTCCGATCCTGCTATGTGCGAGCTCTACCTGGTCGAGGGTGATTCGGCCGGTGGCTCGGCGAAGCAGGGGCGTGATCGCGGCTATCAGGCGATCCTACCGCTGCGCGGCAAGATCCTGAACGTCGAGCGCGCGCGCATCGACAAGATCCTCTCCAACGAGGAGATCCGCGCGATCATCACCGCGATCGGCACGGGCATCAAAGAAGAGTTCGAGCTCGACGGGGCGCGCTATCACAAGATCCTGATCATGACCGACGCCGACGTGGACGGCGCGCACATCAGGACGCTCCTCCTGACGTTCTTCTTCCGTCAGATGCCCGAGCTCATCGAGGCGGGATACATCTACATCGCGCAACCGCCGCTCTATCGCGTGGCCAAAGGCAAGTCGGAGCTCTGGGCCTACAACGAGCAGGAGCGCGACGACTACGTGAAGCGCCTGGGGGGCGGTGGGGATGGCGACGGGGAGTCGAAGGGTGTGCGCATCCAGCGCTACAAGGGTCTGGGAGAGATGAATCCCGACCAGCTCTGGAAAACCACCATGGATCCGGATACGCGCACCATCCTGAAAGTGCAGATCGAGGATGCCGCAATCGCGTCGAACCTCTTCGATCGCCTCATGGGCGACGAAGTCGAGCCGCGCCGTGAGTTCATCGAGAAGAACGCGAAGTACGTGAAGAACCTGGACGTCTGAGGTCTGAGGCCTGGCCGGCCGGGGCGCCCCACCCGACCGGCGGCGCCCGGGGCGCCCGTCCCTAGGAGTCCCATGCCAGCGACTCAGCCGAGCGCCTCGTCCAGGCTCGTGGAGTCGTTGGCGCGCGCGTCGGCCAAGAGCCATTTGGCGCGCAAGCTGCTTGTGGCCAGGACAGTGGCGACCGGTCGCGAGCTCCTGCGTCGCCTCGCGCTGAGCGGCCACGGATGGATCGGTTTCGAGGTGATCACGCCACGTCCGCTCGCCCTTCGGTTGGCGAGGCCGGCGATGGAAGTGGCCGACATGGGCGTGCTGGATGCGTTCGAGCAGCGGGCGATCCTGGACGAGGTGATGGACTACGCCGTGTCCCGAGTGGGTGCGCGCTTCGGCGCGTTGTCCGATGGCGTGGGCTTCCGGGAGCGGGTTCACGGGGCGATCGACGCCCTTCGGTTGGCGGACGTGGGAGTCCGCGAGATCGAGCGCGCCCGCGGCATCGAGCCCGAGAAACGGAGGTTGCTCGGGCAGATGCTTCAGCGATACCAGGAAACCCTCGCGGCGCGGCGTAGGGCGGACACGGCGGAGATTCTGCGGCTCGGACTCGCCGCGCTCGATGCCGAAGGCGCCCGGTTGCCCCCGTCGCTCGACTTCGAAGTCGTGCTCCTCGTCCCGGGGCTCGGGACCCGCGGACTCACCGGACGGTTGCTGGCGGCCCTCGGCACGCGGGGCGCGAAGGTGCTCGAGACCGACCCGGCCCTGGGCATCGAAGTGCCGCGGCGCTTGCTGTGGAAGGGGGCGAAGCAGCCGGGAGCTCGCTCCTATCTGCACGCCCCCGATGAACTCGGCGACCTGCAGCCCCCCGCCACCGACGTCTTCCGGGCGTCATCGGTGCACGAGGAGCTCCGCGAAGTCCTGCGGCGCGTTGCGTCGCGCGGTCTGCGTTGGGATCAAGTCGAGATCGTCACCCCCGACCCGGCAGTGTACGGCTCGGCTCTCCAGGCGCTCGCGTCCGAGCTGCACATTCCGGTCACGTTCGCCGTGGGGCTCCCCATCGAGCGGACCCGGACCGGGCGCGCGGTGCGCGCGTATCTGGAGTGGATCGAGGAAGGATTCCACGCCGATCCCGTGCGGCGACTGCTCGAGGCGGGTGACCTCAGGCCCCGCGACCCGGAGCATCGCCACCACTCGGGAGCCGCGCTCGCGCGCCGCTTCCGGACCCTGCGCATAGGGTGGGGACGCCAGCGCTACCGGACCCAGATCAAGGACGCGCTGGCGGGGCTGGAGAGCCTGACCCCGGGCAAGTACGATGGGGCCGAGGGCTTCGCGCGCCGCCGTGACCGCGCCCGCAGCGAGCTGGAAGCGCTCCGCTCGATCCTCTTTCCGACGTTGCGCGCGACCCCGTCGGTTCCGGATCACATGGGCCTCGCGGGTGCGCGGGTCTCTCCGTCGGAGCTCGCACGGGGCTTGCGCGCGTTCCTTCGGCGCGTGCCGAGGGGAGCGGGCGTAGACCGGAGCGCTCGGGAAGAGGTGGACAGGGTAGTCGATCGAGTCGAGGCGACGTTGGTGAGGCGCACCTCGTTCGGCTCTGCCGTGACCGTCCTGCGGCGACATCTCGAAGTGCGGGTGCGCGGTGAGGCAACGCGAGGCGAGGTCGGGTCCGAGGGCGCCCCATGGGGTTCCGAGGGCGGGCACCTCCACCTCACGGATCTCGAGCACGGTGGGTTCACGGGACGGGAGGCCGTCTTTCTCGTCGGCATGGACGTCGAGCGCACGCTGGGAAGTTCGGGGCAGGACCCCGTGCTATTGGACGGTGACCGACGGGTGCTCGGGGGCGAACTGCCCACGTCCACCGAGATGCTCCGGGAACGCGCGTTCGACTTCGCCGCGCTTTACGCGCGGCTGCACGGCTCGGTGACGCTGAGTTATGCGGCCTGGGACGCGAGCGAAGCCCGGGCGGTGGGCCCCTCTCCGATCCTCGTGCAGGCCTTGAGGCTCTCTCGCGCCGACCCCTCGCTCACCTTCAAGGACTTGGAGACCGCCTCTGGGCGGGTGGTGTCGGCGGCGCCGTCCGCAGGACGCCTGGCCCTCGACCGCGACGACGCTTGGATGGCGCAAATCGCCACCGGTGGGGTGCTCCGGACAGGCGCCGAGCATGTCGCGTCCAACTATCCGTCCATGCTGGCCGGGATCGCGGCTCGAGCTGCCCGCGCGGGCGCGCCGGGCCCGTACCATGGCGTGGTCGCCGGCCGGCCCGCCTTGCTCGACCCACGACTCAACCCCTCGTTGGTGGTCTCGGCTGGACGTCTCCAGGACCTCGGAGCCTGCCCGCTTCGCTACCTGCATCGCGCGGTGCTCGGGGTTCACCCTCCTGACGATCCGGAGTTCGATCCAGGACGTTGGCTCGATCCGCTTCGCGCGGGGACTCTGCTCCACGAGGTCTACGAGGGCACGCTGCGCGAAGCGAAGGCCCGCGGCGTACCCGCCACAGACCCTGCTTTCGAGGGTATCGCCATGGTTCACCTCGACGGAGCCGTGGCGCGCATGCGGGCGACGGTGCCCGTGCCGGGAGAGGGCGCGCTCCAGCGCGAGGCTGCCTCCCTTCGAGGGGACGTACGCTCGTTCATCCGCATGATCCGGCAGCGGGGCGCGTCGTGGATCGAGCTGGAGATGCGTTTCGGCCTCGGAGACGACGAGCCGGTGACTCTGGACCTAACCGGTGGCGGACTGCGGCTCCGCGGCGCCATCGACCGCGTCGATGAAGACCTGCAGGGCCTCACCGTCATCGACTACAAGACGGGGGGCCTGTGGGACTCCGAACGGAAAGGCGCGTTCCACGGTGGCCGCCGTCTCCAGCACGCGCTCTATGCGCTGGTCGCCGAAGCGCGCCTCAAGGGCATGGTGGTCAAAGGCGAGTATCACTACCCCACCACGCGCGGCCAAAATCAGGTCCTGAGTTTCGACCGACTCAGCATCGCCAGTGTCCAGGGACTGCTCGAGATCATGCTCGACTCGGTGGCGAGTGGAGTCTTCGTTCCGACCGACGATTCGAAGGACTGTCGCTTCTGCGATTTCGCGAGCGTTTGCCGCGTGCAGGAGGCGGGGTACAGGAAGCTGGAGTCGCCCCTGGCCGAGTGGTCGCTCGAGTACATGAACTCGGGTTGGCCCGCGCTCACTCAACTCAAGCGCGTGCGTGCGTTCGAGAGCTGATGACGCGGAGCGCCCGGTGACCCCCTCTGGAGTGCTGAGGCTCCCGCTCCCCGATGGGGCCGCTCGAGCCAAGGTCGCCGCCGACCTCGAGGCCAATCTGCTGGTCGAGGCGGGTGCCGGGTCCGGTAAGACGACCGAGCTCGTCGGACGCATGGTGGCCCTGCTCGAAACGGGCACCGCGCGAGCCGAAGAGCTCGCCGCCGTCACCTTCACGCGGAAGGCCGCAGGTGAGCTGCGTGAGCGCTTCCAGAACGGCATCGAGCATCGACTCGCGTCCTTGAGCGCAGAGGGAGAGGCCACCGGCGCCGCCAGCGAGCGGTTGTCACAGGCGCTGGACGAGATCGACCGGGCATTCATCGGCACCATCCATGCATTCTGCGCGCGGCTGCTCCGCGAACGTCCGTTGGAGGTGGGCCTCGATCCCGGTTTCAGGGAGATGGAGGTCGAGGAACGCCTCACCATCCGCCGTCGCTTCTGGCAGTCCTACTTGGAGCGGCTGGCGCGCGAGAGCGACCCGATTCTCGAGGATCTGTCGCGCGCCGGCATGAAGGCGTCTTCGCTGTATGACCTGTTCGAGAAGGTCGTCGAGAATCCCGACGTCGCGTTTCCAGCGGATCCATCCCCTCCGGGGTCGATCGACGATCTCTCGAGCGTCAGGTCGGTGCTCGACGAACTGGTCGACCGCGGCTGGGAGCTCATGCCCGAGAGGGAACCGGATCCCGAGTGGGACTCCCTGCAGAAGAAGCTCCGCACGTTGCATTTCTCGCGTGACGTGACGGGATGGAACGAGCCCGCCGACCTGTATGAGGCGATCGGGCTCCTGTGCAAGCCAGGCCCCAACGGGCACCAGATCACGCAGAAGCGTTGGCGCCACGCCGCTCAGGCGGTGGCGTTGAGGGAAGACGTCAACCGATTCGGCGTCGGCGACACCCCTGCGCGCAACCTGCACATGCGATGGCTGGCCCACCGGTACGCGCTCGTGGTCCGGCTCGCGCGGCACGCCGCGAACGAGTTCGAGGCGCACCGCCGCAGGATCGGGAAGCTGGACTTCCAGGATCTACTCGCGCTCGCCGCAGAACTGCTCCGCACCAACGCGGACGTACGTCGTGACCTCGGCTTGCGGTATCGCCGGCTTCTTGTCGACGAGTTCCAGGACACGGATCCGCTCCAGGCGGAGATCATGCTCCTGATGGCCTCCGAGCCCGAGGACCGAGGGCGAGCCACCGAGGGCGCGCACCTCGACGCCACCGGGCCGGAATGGATGCGTGCGACACCTCGCCCCGGTGCGCTCTTCGTCGTCGGTGACCCGAAGCAGAGCATCTACCGTTTCCGCCGGGCCGACATCCAGCTCTACGGATTGGTGAAGGGTCGCTTTCGTGAGTTCGGCCAAGTCCTGGAGCTGACCGCCAACTTCCGCTCGCGTCCGCCCGTCGGCGATCTGGTCAACGAGCTGTTCCCGACCGAGGGCTTCTTCCCGCCCGTGGCGAGTCCCGAGCAGGCGGCCTTCGAGCCTCTCAACACGCGGCCACCCGAGGGTCCGGCTCCCGCCGAAGGAGTGTTCACGTACGACGTGCTACCCGCGAAGGCGAACGCGCTCGCGGTGGCGCGCGACGACGCGGCGCGACTGGCGTCATGGATTCGCGACCGGGTCGATCGGAGCGAGAGGGAGCCCGGGGACTTCCTCATCCTCACGCGCACGAAGACGCGAATCGATACGTACGCGCGGGCGCTCGAGTCGTACGGACTCCCGGTGGACGTGACGGGTGCGGGGGTGGGGGCCGAAGAGGAGATCCGTGAACTCCAGATCCTGTTGCATTGCCTGATCGATCCCGGGAATCCCGTGCGCGTGCTCGCGTCCTTGGTAGGCATGTGTTTCGGCATCGACTACGAGCGCCTGATCGAGCACCGCGTTCAGGGTGGTGGCTTCGACGTGATGCGCCCGGGCGAGCGGGGGCATCCCGATGTGATCGGGGCGCTAGGCGTACTGCACGAGTGGTGGCGCGCCTCCAGCCGAGAGCCCGCTGACGTTTTCGTGCCGGCTCTCGTGAGTGAGCTCGGTCTCTTGCCGCTGGCGGCCGCACGGGACCTGGGGGCAGAGCGCGCCGGCGCGCTGGTCTTTGCGCTCGATGCCGTACGCGCCGCGGCGCTCGCCGGTGACGCATCTCTGCCCGGAGCGATCACGGCGATGGAATCGGCTTTGGCCCTGGCCGAGGCCGAGGCACCCCTCGAGCCCGTCCGCCCCGGGGTGATCCGTCTCATGAACCTCCATCAGGCGAAGGGACTGGAAGGCACCGTTGTGGTGTTGGCCGACCCGAGCGGAGGGCGTTCGTACGCTCCGGACATCCATGTGGCGCGGACCCAGGACGGCGTTGCTCTCGGATACGCGCGGGTCCAGGAGGCCGGCGAGGGATGGGCGTCTGCACGCGACTTGGCGAGGCCCGCGTCGTGGGACGAGATGGCCTCGCTGGAGGTGCGGTTCGGGGACGCGGAGGACATCCGTCTCCTTTACGTTGCGGTCACGCGCGCGCGCGAAGAACTGGTGGTGCCGCGCTGGCGGGCCAAGGACGGCGACTCTCCCTGGCAGGCGTTGCACCTGTGGCTGGACCGTCGAGCGACCCGCTTGGCACTCGAGGTGAAGTCGCCGCCGCCGCGTGCCACGATCGAGGCGGATGCGGGGGCTGCCGTGGACGGGGCCGTCGACGAAGCGGAGCGGGCGCTCTCCGCGGCCAGTGTGCCCACCCACGCACACGTCACCGTGACCGGCCTGACGAAGGCGAACGGTCGGGCTTTCGCGGCCGGCCAGCAGGAATTCCCGGCGGTGATCCCCGCGGAAGAGCTCCGGGGGTTCTCGTGGGGGAGCGCGGTTCATGGTGCCCTCGCCGCCGCCGTGCGCGCTCCCGGAGTCGAGCCTCTGCGCGCGACGTGCCGGGACCTGCTCGTGGAGCACGGGAGGCCCCTCGACGACCACGGCGAGCCCATCGAGGTCGACGAGCTCGTCGACCTGGTGCGCGCGGTGCAGGCCTCGGAGCTATGGACCCGCGCCATGCGCGCCGAGCGCGTGCTGGCCGAGGTACCGTTCGCGATGCCTCATTGGCGTCCTGCCGCACCCGGGGGGGGCGAGGAGGGGGAACGGACCGCAACGAACAAGCCACAGCTCGATCTCTTTGGGGCCGGGGCAAGGCCGAACTCCGCGCCGCCGGAGGTTCCGGACGAGCCCGCGGCGGGGCCTACGGTCGTTCTGGAGGGGGTGATCGACCTCGCCTACCTGGAAGGGGGTGGTTGGGTGATCGCCGACTACAAGACGGACGTCGGCACCGACCCGGACTTCCCGGCGCGCCGAGCGGCGTACCGTCGTCAGGTCGATCTGTATGCCGAGGCCTGGGTCGCCCTGACCGGAGAGCCGGTCAAGGAGCGGGTGCTCGTCTTCACTTCCCAGGGGCGGGAGGAGCGTTGGTGACTAGGCCCTGAGTCTCACTAGCTTCTTGGCCATGACGATTCTCGAAGCCATCCGTGCCCGCCGCTCCGTAAAGGATTTCACGCCCCGCCCCGTGTCGCGTGAGCAGTTCGAGCAGCTGCTCGAAGCCGCCGTCCAGGCACCGAACCATCGCATGACCGAACCCTGGCGCTTCTATGTGCTGGGTCCGAAGGCTCGGCGCGCGTACGGCGCCGTGCTGGGAGCTCGCAAGGCGAAGCGCGTCGAGGATCCCGCCGCCGCCGCGGAGGTCGTACGCAAGGTCGCGGATAAACACGAGGGACTCCCCGGGATGCTCGCAGTCAGCGTCGTGCTCGCCGAGGACCCGGAGATCCGCGAGGAGGACCTAGCGGCAACCTACATGGCCATCGAGAACCTGATGCTCATGGCCCCCGGACTCGGACTGGGAACCCACCTGAAGACGGGTGCCGTGATGAGCGATCCAGGCGCGCGCGCCGCCGTGGGCGTGCCGGAGGGCGAGCGCATCATCGCCGTCCTGGAAATCGGTGAGCCGGCCGGACCGTCGCTGCCGAAGCCGCGCAAGCCGGCGACCGCATTCACCCAGTGGGTGCCTTGAGCCGCTCGATCGTCGCGCCGAAGGGCCATGCGACCACGTTCGTCGAGCTCTTCTTCGACCTGATCTTCGTCTTCTGCATCACCCAGATCGTCGGGCTGCTACACCACGACCTCACCTGGGTCGGCGTCGGGCACTCGATCCTCGTCTTTTGGCTGGTGTGGTGGGCGTGGACCCAGTTCACATGGGCGCTCAACCCGGCGGACACCACGCACCCATTCGTGGAGCTGGGCACGCTCGCCGCCACGGCGATCGCGTTCTTCATGGCCGTGTCGATTCCGGAGTCCTTCTCCGATCGGGCCCTCGGTTTCGCGGTGACCTACGTATTGGTGCGGTCCCTGGGGCTCTGGATGTATACGCAGGTGGCACGCTCCAACCACCCGGGCCAGCTCGCGGCGGTACGACTCTTCGCGGTCGTCTCGACCAGCGGCCTGATCGCCGTGCTCGCGGGCGGTCTTCTCGGGCGCCCCGCACAGACCTGGCTCTGGGGGCTCGCGATCGGCCTCGACCTCGTTGCTGCGTTGGTCGCCGCCGGCCAGAAGGAATGGGGGATCCACGCCGAGCACTTCGCCGAGCGCCACGGCCTCATTGTCATCGTCGCGCTGGGCGAGTCCTTGATCGTCGCTGCCGCAGGGCTCGCGGAGGGCAGCTTCGTCGGGGATGTCGTGGGTGTGGCGTTTCTAGGGGTGCTGGTAAGCTGTGGACTATGGTGGACGTATTTTCCCGTCGTCAAACCGCGACTCGAGCATGCCTTGGCCGCTGCGCCTGGCGATGTGCGCGGCTCCATGGCCCGCGACGTGTACAGTCTCGCGCACTTCCCGATGCTGTTCGGCATCGTTGCCTATGCCGTGGCCCTGGAGGACGCGATCGCGCATCCGGCGGATCCGCTTCCTGCCGCCGCGCGTTTGGCCATGGCCCTAGGCGTCCTTCTCTTCCTGAGTGGCACGGCGCTAGCGATGTGGCGGGCTACCTGTGGTCGTCCGCTGCCGCGGCTCTTGGTCGCCGCGTTGACCGCCGGCACCATTGGGGCGCTGGCGACCGTTCCCGCCGTGGTGTCCTTTGCGGTCGCGCTGGTCGGCGTGGTGTGCGTAGCGGTGCTCGACGAGGTGGAAGCCCGCCGCCTGGCGCGCTGAGGTGCGCTGGACCGCTCTGACCGGGGTCCCTTACGTTGGCCCCATGCCATTCCGCTTCCGCCGGGCGCCCGCGTTCGGGGTCCTGCTCCTGTGCACGTTGTTCGCGCCGGTGCCAGTCTCTGCCCAGACCGTCTTGCTGCGTGTACTGAGTGCCGATACCGGGCAGCCCGTCTTCGGAGCGTTGGCCTACCTGATCGACGACCAGGGTCAGCCGCTGCGCACGGTGCTCACCGACGAGCGGGGAAGAGCCCTCTTCGTGGGAGTGCCCCCAGCGCGCTACCGGGTCCGCGCCGAGATGATCGGGATGGGCACGCGTGAGACCCCCGCGTTCGAGGTCGCACAGGGCGCGACCGATGTGGGGGAGATGACACTCGATCCCAGGCCCATCGATCTCGAGCGGATCGATGTCACTGCGGAGCGGCGACGGTGCACCGCGCGCCCTGCCGGAGAGGGCCTGTTGGTGGCGAGCTTGTGGGAGGAGGCGCGCAAGGCGCTCAGCGCTGCGGCCCTGACCGAGCGTCAGGGGCAGTACCGCTATGAGACGATGCGCTACGAGCGGGACGTCGACGCGGAGCGTCGGTTGGTCCTCCGCGAGGAGGAGTCGCAGCGTGATGGGTATATGCGCGCACCGTTCGAGAGCCTGCCACCCGAGGACTTCGCGCAGGGAGGCTTCGTGCGCCGGGACGGGTCCGAGCTCGTCTACTACGCGCCGGACGCGAGTGTGCTGCTCTCCGAAGCGTTCCTCGACGCGCATTGCTTCCGCGTGGTGGCGGGCGAGGAGGCTTCCGATGTGGTGGGCCTGAGCTTCGAGCCGATGGAACGGCGCGGGAGCTTCGTGGACATCTCCGGGACGCTCTGGCTGGATGACCGGACCGCGGAACTGCGGTGGCTCGAGTACGCTTATGCGAATCTCGACCTCGATGTCGCCGCCCCCACGGCGGGAGGGCGCGTGGAGTTCCAGCGGATGGAGGCCGGGACGTGGATCATTCCGGAGTGGTGGATCGAGATGCCCATCATCGACACGCGCTTCTCTGGAGACGGGGGCTCCCGCCCGGTCCTGCGTGGTCTCCGACGTTCGGGAGGTCGCGTACTCGCGGTGCACGGAGGGGGAGGGCGGACCCTCACCGGCCGCCGTCAGACGGGTGGCATCGAAGGTGTCGTGGTCGACAGCGCCGGCGCGCCGATCCAGGGCGCGCGGGTCGGTGTGGTCGGAGGAAGTCAGGAGGTCTTCACGGACGCCGAGGGTCGCTTCGGTCTGCTCGGCCTGAGCGAGGGGACCTTCCAGGTGCGCTTCGTCGACCCGGCGCTGGTAGGCTCGGGGCTCGCCGCTCCCTACGTCGAACGTGAGGTGCTAGTGGGTGAGGTGTCCTACCTGGAGTTCCACATGCCATCAGTGGGCGACATGCTGATCGAGGCGTGTACGACCGAAGCGATGGAGCCTAGCGTGGGTGTGCTCGTCGGACGCGTCTTGGATGAAACGGGGGGAGCCTGGCCGGCCGCCACGGTGCGCGCGATGTGGTCCAGCGTCCAGTTTCTCGGCACGCCCGGGAGAAGCCGGGTCTACTTCGAGGATCAGGTGGGCCTCGAAATCGCGGCCGACGAGAACGGCGCGTACCGTCTGTGCGGTGTTCCACGCGAGTCGCTGCTCAGCGTGTCGACGCTCGTGGACGGCCGGGAGGAGCCGGCCGGGTCCGTGACGCTCGGCGCGAGCGAGCCGGGTCGCGTCCATGAGATCCGCCGGTCGCGCTAGTGGCAGGTTCCGAACGCGTAAGCCGCGGGGTCGAGCGTCTGCTCGCGGGGGACGCACCCCACCTGCGCTCCGTCGCGCTCGGGTTGATCGCCCATCCCGCTTCGGTCACGCACGACCTTACCCACTCCGCCACGGCCCTGCTCAGAGCGGGTTTCGACGTGAGGGCGTTGTTCGGTCCGCAGCACGGGGCTCGCGGCGAGAAGCAGGACAACATGGTCGAGTCCGCACCGTACACGGATCCCGTGAGCGGTCTTCCCGTGCATTCGCTCTACGGCGACGTGCGCAAGCCGACGCCCGAGATGCTGCGCGGACTCGACGCCGTTCTCTTCGATCTCCAGGACGTGGGCGTGCGGGTCTACACGTTCGTGTGGACGATGGCTCTCGCGATGGAGGCTTGCGCCGCGGCGGGCGTTCGTTTCGTCGTGCTCGATCGACCGAACCCGATCGGCGGACTCCTCCGGGAGGGGCCCGTGTTGAGGGCCGGATACGAGTCGTTCGTGGGCCTTCATCCCGTCCCGCTGCGGCACGGTCTCACGTGCGGCGAGATGGCCAGATGGTTGAATCGAGAGCGGGGCATAGGCTGCGACCTCGAGGTCGTCGCCTGCGACGGATGGCGGCGGAACGCGACCTGGGCCGAGACGGGGCTCTCCTGGGTCATGCCGAGTCCGAACCTTCCGACCACCGACTCCTGTGCAGTCTACCCCGGCATGGTGCTGTTCGAGGGCACCAACCTCTCCGAGGGTAGGGGTACGACGCGCCCCTTCGAGCTTTTCGGCGCCTCATACGTGGACGCCTACGCTCTCGAGCGACGCCTCCGCGGGACGCTGGGACCCGGGGTCACGGTGCGACCGTGCCACTTCGAGCCGACCTTCCAGAAGCACGCGGGGCGCATGTGTGGCGGAGGGCAGATCCATGTGACGGATGCGGCCTCGTTCCGCCCGGTCCACACCGCGGTGGCGATCCTCGCGGCGGTGCGGGCGATCGCGCCCGACGATTTCGCGTGGCGGTCGCCCCCCTACGAGTACGAGGCGGTCAAGCCGCCGATCGACATCCTGTGGGGGAGCGACGAGCTGCGGCTGGCGATCGACCGTGGCGCGTCGGCAGACGAGATCTTGTCGGGCGATCCGGCGGAGGCGGAGGCGTTCACCGCCCGAGTCGCGCCGTATCTGCTCTACGACTAGGACCCCGCCGGTCCTAGCGGCAGTTCTGGCTGCGGGTGAAGTCGGGTAGGATCTCGAAGTCCACGGTGTCGCCGGGGCCCACGGTGATCACATCGGTCGTGCAGGTGGGACCTGCGAGGAGGTCCACTTGGATCCGTAGGCCGCCGGTGAAGGTCCACGGGGTCGTGAACACCGCCGTCTGGTTCCCTCCAACGGTCCCCAAACGCCGTTGGCCCATGTCACCGAAGGCCGTCAGGGTCGCGTCGTAGAAGTTGGAGTTCCGCACGCGGATGCGGATCTCGGCCGCGGTTTCGGCGTCGGCCGCGAAGGGGTCGCCACCAGGCAGGCGGCGTCCGCTGCTGCCGCAGGCGCCCACGGTCAGGGCGAGCGCGGCGACGAATGCGAGGGCAGCGAAGGGCCGAATGATCTTCATGACCGCTCCTACCCGGTCACGGCGTCCGCGATCCGCGCAAGCGGTCAACGGGCAGGCGGGGGAGCCTCGGTGAAGAGCGCGCGCACCGCCGGCTTCGTCACCTTGCCCATCGGATTCCTGGGCAACTCGGGTACGACGAGGAACTGCTTCGGCACCTTGTACGGAGCGAGCAACCTCTTGGCGTGGGCCCGGAGGTCCGCCTCCGACACCTCCACGTTCGGCCGCTGGACCACGGCGGCGCACACTCGCTCCCCCCACTCGGCATCGGGCACGCCGACGACTGCGCAGTCCGCGACCCCCTCGTGCGTCCGTAGCACGTCCTCGATCTCGAGCGCCGAGATCTTCTCGCCGCCGGTCTTGAGAATGTCCACGCTCGACCGTCCGAGGATGCGCCAGGCGCCCTGCTCGACCACCGCGAGGTCCCCCGTGCGGAACCAGCCATCCGCGGTGAACGCGGCTCCCGTCTCTTGGGGACGGGCCCAGTACGACGAGAAGACCGTCGGCCCGCGCACTTGGATCTCGCCTGGAGCCTCGGGTGGGGCGGGGTGGTCCAGTTCGTCCGCGAGGCGAACCTGCACCCCTGGAAGCGGAGCGCCCACATGCCCGGGGCGGCGGTCCCCCACAAGCGGATTGGAGAGCGCCATTCCGATCTCGGTCATGCCGTAGCGCTCGAGCAGTCGGTGGCCCGTGATGCGTTCCCACCTTTCGAGAGTGGGAACGGGCAGCGCCGCCGATCCCGAGATCATGAGCCGGCACGCGCGGGCGCCCTCCGCCCACGTGGCCTGCGTTTGGGGCGCCGCACCGTCCCAAGCGTCGATGAGGCGAGCGTAGACCGTGGGCACTGCCATATAGAGCGTAAGCGTCTTGGATGCGAGTCGATCCCACACTTCGGCCGGACGGAAGACCGGAAGGATCTCGCACGTCGCCCCGTTCCAGAGGGCGGACGTGAGGACGTTGACGATGCCGTGGACGTGATGCAGTGGGAGGTGGAGGAGGATGCGGTCATCGCCGCTCCACGCCCATGCTTGGCTCAGCGACTCGACCTGCGCCTGGATGTTGCCATGCGAGAGCACGGCTCCCTTGGGACGCCCCGTGGTTCCGGATGTATAGAGGATCAGGCACGGGCGACCCAGGGACAGTTGCGGTAGGGCTGCGGCCGGCTGCGCACCCTCGATCTCGCTCGTGAGGAGCAGAGGAAGCCCTCGGGCCTCGGCGGCCGCCGCGAGGCGAGGCGCCAGCTCGGGGTGGGCGACCACGGCGGCCGCACCTGCGTCGTCGAGCACGTGCTCGAGCTCGGCGGGGGGATGGGAGACCGCCATGGGTACGGCGATCCCGCCGGCGCGCCAGATCCCCCATTGGACCGTGGCGTACGCCCACCCGGGGGGGACCAGGAAGCAGATCCGGTCCCCCTCCAGGTCGGACCTTCCCGCCAGGAGCTTGTTTGCGACCGACTCCGAGGCGTGGGTGAGTTCGGCGTACGAGAACGTGCCTTCGGGGGAAAGGATGGCCGTTCGGGTGCCGAACCGGCGGGCCCTCGAGAACAGGGACGGCATCAAGCCGAGACGCGCCGGAAGGCCGCGGGGGCGGGGGGTGGTGCGGAGAGCATGGGTGAAGGAAACCGCGGATCTGCGGGTGGTGCAACTCTTGCGGCGAGCGTGGGCGTCCGCCTTGTCGCGAGGCCGCGCGCGAGGTAGCGTCGAGTCCCTTCGAACGAGCCAGACCGATGACGCATCCGCACTTCGAGCATGTCGCCGAGCATCTGGCCCGCGTCCGTGACGGGTATCAGTTCATTCCGGACCCGGACCAGGTCTATCTCGGGCGCCAAGAGAAGGACCACTTCTGGGAGCTCGTGGGCCTGCGCCTCCAGGGCTGTCCCGTGGTCGTGCTCGCCGCGCTCCGCTTCGAGCGGCTCGATCGGAAGGGCGTTCCGGACTCCCGGGAGTCCCTCGCCCAGTACCTCTCCACGCCGGCCCCGGGCACGGTCGGGACCGAGCGCCGTCTGGTCGCGCTCCTGCCGCACAAGGACCACAAGATTCCGCAGTTCCTCACGGGGCTCCGCGCTGGCCGCGAGTTCACGCCCGTGAGCATCGACCGCGTGCGTGTCGAGGTCGCGTTCGACTTCCGCGCCGACAATCCGTCCACGCTCAAGGACCGTCGCGACGCCGCGGGTCCGTTGCGGCAGCAGTACTACCGCACGGTCGAAGGCCACGTCGTGCGCGGTGAGTCGCACGAGCTCAGGCCCGTGGAAGGCTCGGAGCATCGCTTCGTCGCCGTGCGCTCCGCCGAACAGCTGCTACCCGAAGGCGTCATCGCCATGCCGACCATCTTCATGGCGCACCGCTTCGTAGGCCTCCAGGTGGATGTGACCGACGAGGCGGCGCGCCTCGCCGTCAGGAACTGGGTGCCATTCCTGCCGGCAACGGCCTCCGCCGAGAGCCTCATACCCATGGGTCGCAAGAAGAAGGTGGCCCCCTAGGGGCCATCCACCGGCGAATTCAGGAAACGAGTCGCCGGACCACGCCCCGCAGGGCACGCAGGGTGGCGAGGCCGTTCCACGCCGCGAGGGTGATCATTCGGGAGACGCCCTTGCGGCGCCACACGCCCTCTCCCGAGCGGAGCACGAGCGGCCACAGACCCGGACCGATCGGCATCAAGTAGCGGATCTGACCGACCCACCACCGCTCCTCGGCGCGTCGCCAGTCCGCGGGGGAGCGTGTCGCATCAGGATCCCGAGGTGCCACTTCTTCGCGCACGAAGCGCAGGAAGCGTGCACCCGCGTCGAGCTTCTCGCGCTGGTTGCGGCGCTTGGCGTCGGTGATGTTCACGCCGCTGGCACGCCAGCGCACGAGTCCCCGGCGGAGCGTACGGATCGCACCGCCCTCCGAGAAGGAGTACCAGGCGACATCGTCCGAGCACCACGCCACGGGAAAGTCGGGGAAGCCTCCGGCGCGATCGAACGCCGCGCGTCGGAAGACGTACTCCACTACATAGCTGTTTCGCTCACCGAGCAGACGGGAATAGGTGAAGTCGGTGCCGGTTTCCAGTTCCGGGTGAGCTGGGTTGACCTCGAGGGTCTCTCCCCGTCGGTCGATCACCTCGGTGTTGAAACGCAGGACTTCGGTGTTCCTACCCCTGGCGAGTTCGTCGTGGACCGCGGCTACGCAGTCGGGTCCCATGACGTCGTCGTCGGAGAAGAGCCAGACCCACGGCTCGCTCGACAACGCGACACAGCGGTTCCAATGGGCCGTCAGCGATCGGCCCCCGAGGTTCTCAGCGAACCGGTGATACACGACGTCGAGACCCGACGCTGCGGCCTCCGCGCATACGCCCGCGATCTCCGGTGGGCCGCAGTCGTCGCCGACATACACGCGGAAGCGCCGGTCCGTTTGTGCGGCCACCGAGGCAAGGGCGGCGCGGAAGAAGTCCGGCTTGTACGCCGGGATCACGATAGCGAGGACATGCATGGTGGGGAGACGCTATACTCTCATCATGACCCCGCCGGCAAGTCCTTCTAGAGCCACGCCCTACGGCGTCCTACGCCATTATTGGCGCGTGGCCGGAGTCCGGCCCTGGCACATCATCATGCCGACCCTGCTGGTGTTGATCGCGGGGCTCTTCGAAGCGGCGTCCTTCTCGCTCCTGCTCCCGCTCACCAGCGCGGTCGCCGACAACTCCTTCGACTTCCTGAACGGCTCGCGGCCGTTTGGCTGGATCCTCGCGCTGGTGCCCGAGTCGCTCGCCGACTCCCCTTCGCGGGGTGCCTTCCTGGTTGTCGTGACCGTGGCGCTCATCGTGGCGGGCCGCATCGGCAAGCTGGTCCTGGAGTACTTCCGGAAGCTCTACGTGGTCGCGCGCACGGAGCGCTACCGAGTGGCAGTCGGAGAGGAGACGTTCGGCCGCGTGCTCCAGTTCGGCCGCCAGTACTTCGAGGGCCACTCGCTCGGGAAGATCGACGCCGAGATCGGCTGGTCCAGCTCCGTCATCGGCTTGCTCACAGCCGCGGAAGAGGTCTTCCGCTACGTGATCGGTCTGGTGACCAAAGCATTCGTGATGATCGCGATCTCCTTGCCGCTCTCGATCGCATTCATCATCACGCTCCCGTTCGTGCAGTGGTTCATGACCGCGATCAACACGCGCGTGCGGCGCATCTCGGCTCAGGGCGTCGAGGTCGACCGGCGAGTGCGCTCGAGCATCCTGGACATCCTCGGTTCGATTCCCCTGGTGAAGGCCTACTCTCAGGAGAAGGTCGCAGCGGACGCGTACGTGGGAGTGCTGCGGGAGGCGGAGGACGTCGCCGTGCGACGCGACCGCGTCATCAGTTTGAGATATCCCGTGGAGGAGATGGCCGTCCTCCTCGTCATGGTGCTCGTCCAGGGAGCCGTCATCTATGTCGCGGGCGATTTCCGGCCCGGCGACCTGGCCTCGTTCGGCGCGTTTCTGCTGATCCTCCAGCAGTCGCTCCCCGACTACAAGCACATGAGCATGTTTTCGGTGAAGCTGGCGGAGGAGTGGCCGCGGCTGGAGGCGGTCGCGGGCCTCTTCACGGACGAGGGCAAGTTCATGGTGCCTTCCGGCCCGCGCACCTTCACGAAGCTCGAGCGCGAGGTGAGCGTGCGCGGGCTCTCGTTCCAGTATCAGCCCGGCGTGGATACGCTCGTCGATATTCACACCACCCTGGTCGCCGGAAAGGTGACCGCAGTGGTCGGGCGCACGGGGGCGGGCAAGACCACGTTCGTCGACCTCATAGCCCGCTTCTACGACTGCGAGCCCGGCCGCATCCTGCTGGACGGCGTGGACATCCGCGAGTACTCGTTGGCATCGCTCCATTCGAGGATGGCGATCGTGAGCCAGGAGGTCTGGCTGCTCAATCGCACGCTGCGTGACAACCTCACGTTCGGTCTGGCCCGCAAGGCCAGCGACGAGGAGTTGAGTGGGGCGCTGCGGGACGTGGATCTCGACGAGTTCGTTGCGGGCCTGCGCGAAGGGCTCGACACGGAGATCGGCGATCGGGGCGTCAGGCTGTCGGGTGGCCAGCGTCAGCGTGTCGCGCTCGCCCGTGCGCTCCTGCGCGACCCGGACATCCTGATCTTGGACGAGGCAACCTCGGCGCTCGATAGCCTGGTGGAGCAGCGCGTGGCACGCGCGATCCAGCAGCGAGCCAAGGGTCGCACGCTCATCGTGATCGCGCACCGGCTCTCCACCATCCGCGACGCCGATCTGATTCTCGTCATGCACGAAGGGCGCGTCATCGAGCAGGGGAACTGGGACGAGCTACTCCGCATGGAAGGCGCGTTCTATCGCCTGCACCAGGCTCAGTACGGGAAGGACACGCCGGTCAGCGCGTAAGCCATGCACGCCGTCTCGATCTAGCGACCGAGCAGGCGCTCGAGCCTCTTCGATTCCTCGCGCCACGGCGCAGCCGCGTCGCCAGGCAGGCCGGCCGCACGGCGTCGCGCCGTGGTACCCGCTACCACTGCGTCGAGTTGATGCGCCTCCAGCGGCCAGAGCATGTGCAGGAGCGGCTTGGTGGGCCGCGCCAGATCCAGCTCCGCGATCTCTCCCGGCCAGTACATCGCGTCGGGCTTGGGTAGCGTGCCGAGCCCGCGCCTGCCCCCCACGATGCCGAATGCGATCTCGTCGCCGAGCCACCCGGCCCCCAAGAGTGCTTGCCATCTGAGCCGCCGCAGCACCTCGGTCTCGTGGCAGACCCGGCACTCCTCCAGGATCGTGAGGGCAGGCGTACGCCGGAAGCAGAAGAGGCCGCTGTTGGTCTTGAGGTAGGTGTTCAGCCCGAACCGGTGGATCAGCGCCCGCGTCCCGAAGCCGTGGTGCGTTCGGTCGTCGGTGGCCGTCAGATGCTCGCCCGTCATGGCGACATCCGACCGCTCCAGCGAGGCGAAGAGGTGGTCGAGGCCCCCGAGCACGATGCAGTCGGCGTCGACGAAGATGGTCTCCTCGAACGGGCTCGCCTGCGCAGTGCCGAACTTCAGCGCACGGCCGCTGCGGAAGCGCGCGGGCACCAGGGTCACCTCGTCGAACGCAGCGGCGTAGCGGGTCTTGGCCAACGCCGCCAACGGTTCGTCGGCCGCGAGGGCCACGGGTAGGTCCGTGTGCCCCCGGAGCGAGAGGGCCATGTCCACGGCCATCTCGAGGTAGCGTGCGTCTCGCGCTGCCAGGGTCAGGTAGCCGCGACTCGTCGATGCCACCGTGCCCCTGGAGAGTGGAGGGTCAGGCCAGCTTCGGAGACATCTGCATCTGCGCGACGAGTCCGAGGCACATCGCCCAGAAAACCAGCGGCACGGCCCAAGCGCCTTCGCCGCGGCTCAGGAGTAGGGCCGTGGCGAGGAGGCAGTAGCCGATGACGATCAGCTCTGCGAAGAAGGTCCAATGCAGGGGGCTGGTGTACGTCCGTACGCCCTTGGCCGCGGGAGCGCCCGCCGGACGGTTCGACTTGGGCGTGCGCACGAACTCGCCCCCCGCTTGGATGAAGCCCTGTACCTGGCCGGCGGAGTTGTTGACCATCAGCCCGATGCCCATGCAGATACCCGCGAGAACCTCGCCGAGGGAGGCGAGTGACCATTTGCCGTCCCGCTCGAACACCGTGATGAGGAAGCTCAGCGGCGCCACCAAGATCGCCACACCCATCAAGGCTTGCAGCACCCAGAAAAGCGTCCGGTCCATGATCAGCACGGCCCAGGGCCAGAGCAGCAGATTCGTGAGCAGGATGGGGTGAATCGCGTACCCTGCGAGCAGGAACACCTCCTCCCAGCGGTCGTGCAGCACGCCCTTCGAGGCCATGACCATGCCCGTCAGGCTCTTGAAGCACTGAGCGTTCCCCTTGGCCCAACGGTGCTGCTGCATCTTGAACGCACGCATGTGGCCCGGAATTTCGTTGACGACGGCGACCCGGTGCACGTACGCGCCGCGCCACCCGCGCAGCGCGCAGCGATAGCTCAGGTCCAGGTCCTCCGTGAGCGTATCCGCGGACCAACCGCCGGCCTCATCGACGGCTTTACGACGCCAGATGCCCGCGGACCCGTTGAAGGTGGTCACGTCGCCCACGAACGCACGTGTGGGCTTCTGCACGAAGAAGTGCCGGTCGATGAGCAGCGCGAGCGCCGAGGAGAAGAGGTTCTTCACCGGCCCGCCGAACGACCACCGAGCCTGCACGAAGGCGACCTTCGGATCGTCGAACGGGCGCTCGTCCACGAGAAGCCGACGGAGGAAGCTCGGCTCGGGCACGAAGTCGGCGTCGAAGACAGCGAAGAACTCGGCATCCGTCTTCTCGAGTCCAGCCGCGAGCGCCCCAGCTTTATAGCCCGCGCGGTTGTCCCGGTGCAGGTGCTCGATGCGCACGCCCGTTGCGCGGACCTCCGCGACGGCTTTGGCAACGATGTCTCGGGTCTCGTCGGTCGAGTCGTCGAGCACCTGCACGTCGAAGCGATCGCGGGGATAGTCCTGGGCCGCCGCAGCCCGGATGATCTGTTCCGCCGTCGTGCGTTCGTTGTAGAGCGGAATCTGGACCGTGACGCTGGGAAACACCGGCGCACCGGGCGCGGGTGGGGCCTCGCTGCTTCCATCGAAGGCCGCGTGGATGGCGGTGCGGTTCCGCAGAAAGCGCCACAGCATCCGCAACTCGATGAACGCGAAAGCCGACGCCAGGATCGCGGCGATCGAGTACAAGAAGGAGATGACGAACTGCATGGATCCGGGGGCGCGGGTTACCCTCCGGCGCAACACCGGAGGGCCGCAAACGGTATCCAAGATCGGGCGACGGTGGAACCCTGGTCCCGCCTCCGGCGACCCACGATACCATGCCCGTGCCCCCGGGCCTTCATCTATCTTTCGTTCCATGCCCGCAATCGTGCCCGCACACCCGGTCTGCTGCGTCCTCCCATCGACGTCGGCCCGTCTTCGTCGGGTCGTCGGGGTGCTCTGTTTGGCCGGGGTGTCGCCTTTGGCGGCGCAGGATGCCCCAGCGCCAGACTCCGCCGCTGCGGAGGTGTGCACCAGCGGCATCGTCACCGCGATCGACGTGGAGAGCCGGTCGGTCTACGACCCGGAGTCGACGCGTATCGCGCCGCTCGCGTGGACGTACAGCTTCCTGAATCTCCTGCACGTGAACACCAACCAGGCGTTCATCCGGCGCGAGCTGCTCTTCCAGGAAGGGGACTGCTTCGACCCCTTCCTGTTGACCGAGTCGTATCGACTCATCGACCAGTACGGCTTCATGATGGTCGAGGACATCTCCGACTACGACGACGGCCAGGGTGGGCATCGGGTCAGCGTGATCACGCGGGACGAGTGGTCGACGAAGATCGATATCGGCCCCGCCTACGACGACAACCTCTACATCGAGCGCTTCCAGGTCACCGAGGAGAACTTCCTCGGGAACGGCGTCTTCGCGGAGTTCACGCACTACGCCCGCCGTGAGACCCGAACGCAGTCCTTCGGCCTCCGCACCCCTCGGTTTTTCGGCCGTTCCGACGCGGGCATCGCGGCCGGGCGTTCGCGCAGCGGAAACTTCATCGACCAGTACTGGCGCTATCCGTTCTTGGGGGAGGCCAGCCGTGTGGCTTTTCGCCAGGGATACACCTTCGGGACCGACTTCTTCGCCTACGGTACCGATGGCACCGAGGCCTATGCGCAGGTGTTGCTCCCCGTGCGTCGTCAGCTCGCGGAGGTGTCGGGTGCCTATCGCTTCGGCGATCCGGGATCGTCGCTCATCCTGGGCGGAAGCCTCACCCGCGATGTGGTGACGTATCCTCACCCGATCGAAGTGACCTACGGCGACTTCGACGTGCGCGAGGTGATCTCGCGCGACAGTGTGCCCCCTCAACTCGTCGATCAGCTCCGGGAGTTCTCGGCGACGCGCGTGGCCCTGCATCTCGGCACGCGCCGGCTCCGCTACGCGGAGTACGTGGGGCTCGACGCGCTACGGGAGACGACGCTGACGGGACTCGGCGTCTATGCGGGCGTGACGGTCGGCCGGACGCTTCCCGTCCTTGCCTCCGGAAGGGCGCCCAAGGAGAACGACTGGTACACCCGCGGGCACCTGAGCACGACGCTTCCGATCGGGTCCTCCCTGATCCACGGGGGCGCCACGGTGGAGGCGAGGCACATCGCCGCTGGATGGCGGGATGTCATGGCCGAGGGTGAGCTGGTCGCCTACGGCCGCGCCAGCTGGCTCCCGTGGCAAACGTGGTTCTTCCGCGCGTCGACTGCGGGCGTGTGGGACGCCACGCTCCCTTATCAGCTCAGTCTGGGTGGCCGCGAGGGTGTGCGGTCGCTCCCCGAGGATCGCTTCACCGGCGGTCGCATGCTGCGCTTCATCGCCGAGAACCGGATCGTCTTCCCCTGGCCCACCGACACCGCGGACCTGGGCATGACCTTCTTCGGCGATCTGGGTCGCGTATGGGCCGCTGAGGCTCCGTACGGCGTGAACTCCGGCTGGCAAGCTGCCCTCGGCGTAGGGCTCCGCATCGGCCTTCCGAACGGCACGCGCAACGTTTGGCGCACCGACCTGGCTTTTCCCGTGAACGGTGGCGGCCCGGTCTTCAGGGTCAACCTGGAGCTCAACCGGCTCCGCTCGGGGTTCCAGACCCCCGAAGTCGTGCGCAGTCACCGCTTCGGGGTCGGAGCCGAGACCTTCTAGGGCACCTGCGGTTCCCGCGGCCTCAGCGGCGGAATCGGAAGAGCGCGAGCGCGGCCAGGATCCCGAATCCGAGTGCTGCCTTGAGCTTGTCGTCGGTGGTCCAGGGGGTCTTCGGGTGCTCGGGCCGGGGGCGGCCTTCCTGCTCCAAGTGGACCGCGCAGTAGGCCGAGCCTTCGCGCGCGTCGCGCCTGCATCGGTCTCCCTTCTGCGTCGTTCCGGCGCACTGCGCCATGCGTCACCTCCGGATGTCGGGCCCTCGCCATGCCCTACGGACGCCGCGCCCGGGTGATTCAACGAGCGATCGAGGAGGCCCGAACGGGCCTTGAGTCGGGGGCTATATTCGTCGACTTCCGCCGCCGTCCCGGCCCCGTGATCCCGAGCACCCAGGTACACCCCGGACATGGACACGAAGCGCTCTACCATTCCCGCGGCCGAAGAGATCCTGGGCCGCTACTATCGCGTCCTCGACCATGGGTTCGTGTCGTTGGTCGACTATATGGGCTCGGACGACGCGGTGGAGCAGGCGGCACGTGTCAGCTACGGCGCCGGAACGCGCAAGGTGTCGGAGACCCGCGGGCTGATTCGGTATCTGCGCCGCCATCGCCACACCACCCCTTCGGAGATGGTCGAGCTGAAGTTCCACTGTGCCATGCCGATGTTCGTCGCGCGCCAGTGGATCCGGCACCGAACGGCCTCGGTGAACGAGCTGTCCGCAAGATATTCGCTCATGCCATTGCTATTCTATACACCACAGGCCGAGCAGTTCGAGTTGCAGAGTCGCTCGAACAAGCAGGGCAGGGAGGGTGGGGCGCCGCCCGAGGTGTACCGCGAGGCCGTCGAGCGTTGGGAGCGGCTCCGTCGCGACGCCGGTGATGCCTACCGCTGGATGCTCGAGGAGGACGTCGCACGCGAGCTGGCCCGCATCGATTTGCCGCTCTCGACCTACACGCAGTGGTACTGGAAGGTCGACCTGCACAATCTGCTCCACTTCTTGTCGCTGCGCGTCGATCCGCGTGCGCAGTGGGAGATCCAGGAGTTCGGGCGTGCGATCGCGGGCATGGTGAAGCGGGTCGCGCCGCTCTCGTACGAAGCCTGGGTGGATTACGACCTCGAGTCCCGGCCGATCACGCGCGCCGAGCGGGACATCCTCTCACGGCTGCTCGACGCGTCGGACGAGACGGTCGCCGCGCGCTCCGGTGCGCGCGTCTCGAAGGACGAGATGAAGAAGGCAGGACTCGCCCCCCGCGAGATCCGCGAGCTGGTGGAGAAGCTCCAGGCCCCGGACCGCGTGGACTTCGAGCTCGATCTGTCGCGATTCCGCTCGGCCGAGGAGGTCGCGGCGGAGATGTATCAGGCGGCCCCGGGTGACTTCCAGTAGCGTGGGAGGATCCTCGGTGGCGGCTGTGAGAGGTGGGCCGATCAGACTTTTCGTGACGGGCGGGACCTTCGACAAAGAGTACGACGAGATCCACGGGATCCTGGAGTTCCGGGATACGCACCTTCCCCAGATGCTCGACCTGGGCAGGTCGCGGCTCGACGTGCGCGTGCGCACCCTGATGATGGTCGACTCGCTCGACATGACCGACGCCGATCGCGAGCTGATCGTGAGCAACTGCCAGGACGCTCCCGAGGCGAACATCGTGATCACGCACGGTACGGATACCATGGTCGCCACCGCTCGCGTGCTCGCGGACCAGGTGCCGGACAAGACCATCGTGCTCACCGGGGCGATGATACCCATCGCGTTCGGCAGCTCCGACGGGCTCTTCAACTTGGGCGGAGCACTCTCCGTGGTGCAGGTCCTTCCGCCCGGCGTCTACGTTGCGATGAACGGCCGCATCTTCGACTGGAACAATGTCGAGAAGAACCGGGACACGGGCGTGTTCGAGGCGCTCGACCGGGTGATCTGAGGCCTCAACCTCCCGGCCAAACCCTCGTGCCGGTCGCCCGACCAGATCAGTTGCCCCCCGCGTCTGCTGGGTAGTATAATCCGCTTAGGTAACGCGACACTTGGGCGGGAGCTTCTCTTGGGGGTCGACTCCGACACGCTGTACGGGACGATGAACCTTCTGGTCCTGCAGGCCCTTCGTGATGGTCCGCTGCACGGGCTCGCGGTGAGCAGACGGATCGCCGGAGGCACCAAGGGCGCGCTCCAGGTCGAGGAAGGGGCGCTCTATCCGGCGCTCCACCGACTCGAGCGGGATGGGCTCGTCGAGGGGGAGTGGGGGAGAACCGAGGAGAACCGGCGCGCAAAGTTCTATCGGATCACCGCCAAGGGCCGCCATCAGCTCGAGCGGGAGTCCGCACGATGGGCGCGTCACGCGGGTGCGGTCGCCGGGCTGCTGAACCTCTCCCCGGGCTGGAAGGCCTAGGGGGCTCGGCCATGGAGTGGCCCGACGTGTGGCGCACGCTCTTCCCAAAAAGGATGATCGATCCGGACGTGCACGCCGAGATCGACTTCCACATCGAAGGGCGCATTCAGGAACTGGTGCGGCGAGGGTGGACGGAGCCGCGCGCGCGGGCCTTCGTGCTCGAACGCTTCGGTGACGTGAACTCTGTCGAGGTGGCGTGCCGCGCGTACGATGCGCAGCGGGTGGACGGAGCGACGAGGAGGTTGACGATTGGAGCGTGGCTCAGAGATGTACGGCTGGCTGCCCGATCCCTCATGCGCAGCTCGGGCTTCACGGCGGTCGTGGTCCTGACGCTCGCGCTCGGTGTCGGCGCGAGTACGGCAGTGTTCAGCGTGGTGGAGCGCGTGCTGCTCAGGCCGCTCCCATTTCCCGACGCGGGCGAACTCGCCGTCGTGTGGCAGAACGATCGCGCCACGGGGACCGTGCGGGAGAACGCTTCGACCGCGGATTACTGGGACTATGTGGAGCGGAGCGAGCTGTTCGAGAGCCTGGCAATGTACGGAACGGGTCCGAACATCCTCGCCCGTGACGGCGCCGCGCCTCTCCGGCTCAACACCGCGGTAGTCACGCCGAATATGCAGCAGGTGCTCGGCTTCGACATGCAGCTGGGGCGGATGTTCACGTCGGGGGAAAGTCAGCCGGGCGGCGCGTACGTCGCAGTGCTCAGCGATCGACTCTGGCGGGATGCACTCGGCGCGGATCCGGACGTTGTCGGGCAGACCCTCATCATCGATGACGTCACGGTGACCGTGCTCGGTGTCCTGCCGGCCCAACTGGATTTCCCTGAGCCCCAGACCGATCTATGGGCTCCGATCCGGGAGACGCCCGCGAGCGCCGTGCGCTCGAATCACTGGGTGCGCGTGGTGGGGCGGCTGCGCGACGGCGCGACGGTCGAGGCGGCGCAGGCGGAGATGGCGCAGGTCATGGCGGACCTGGAGGTGGAGTTTGCGAGCGAGAATCGGAACCGGGGCGCATTCGTCGAACGGCTAGGGGACGTCGGGCGCGGTGACCTGCGCCTCACGCTGTGGGTGCTCTTCGCGGCCGTCCTGTCCGTTCTCGCTATCGCCTGTGTGAACGTGGCCAACCTGCTGCTCGCGCGCGGCGCGAGCAGGCACCGCGAGGTGGCCGTGCTGGTGGCCGTGGGCGCGGGTGCCCGCCAGATCACTCGGCGCTTCTTCGCCGAGGGCGCGATCATCACCGTGTTGGCCGCGAGCGCGGGAATCGGACTCGCTACGATCGGCGTGCGTGCCCTGACCGCGCTCGCGCCCGCGAGCCTCGTTGCCTTCGGTGAGCCCGAGGTCAACGCGCCCGTGCTCGCCTTCGCGCTCGCCGTGAGCGTCTTCATTTGCTTGGGATTCGGACTCTTGCCGACGCTGCAGGCCGCACGACTCGACCTTCAGCGCGAGCTGAAGGAAGGTCGCACGACCGACGGCGGTTCGGCTCGGCTCCCGGTGCGCCGGCTCCTGGTGGCCGGCCAGCTCTCGCTCGCTGTCGTGCTCTTGGTCGGCTCGACACTCCTGATCGGCACGCTGCGGAATCTCGAGTCGGTCGACCCAGGCTTTCGTCCGGAGGGGGCGCTGCGGGCCAACTTCGCGCTCCCCTTCACTCGCTATCCTGCGAACGACGCGACCTATCCCGACTGGCCGGAGATCCACGGCTTCCTGCGCTCGCTGGAGGCTGAGGTCCGAGCCGTTCCGGGGGTGCGCTCCGCGGCGGTCACGCTCAACCACCCTCTCGACGTCGGCTTCACGAACTCGTTCCGCATCGAGGGTCGCGCCTACGACCCCACCCAGGGCGAGATGGCGACGCGCCTGATCACGCCCGGGTATATCGAGACCTCGGGCCTACGGCTGCTCGAAGGGAGGCCGCTCGAGGAGGCCGACCGAGTCGGGACCACACAGGTCATGCTTCTCAACCGTGAGGCGGTCGCACGGTTCTTCCCGGAGGGCAACGCGATTGGTCAGCGCATCGCGTTTTGGGGTCCCGTCTACCGCGAGGTCGTGGGGGTCGTCGAGAACGAACGCATCCTGGGCCTGCGCGCCGACGCTCCACCGGCGATGTACGTGACGATGTACCAGTCGCCCCCGCGGGGCGGCGAGATCACCCTCATGGTACGCGCGGACGTCGCGCCCCTCTCCCTTGTGGGGCCGGTGCGCGAGGCCGTGCGGCGTGTCGATCCGGGCATTCCGGTCTTCGACGTGGCGACCATGGAGGACACCGTCGCCGAAGCGGTCTCGCGGGAGCGCTTCGCCTCACTCGTACTCACGGTCTTCGGAGGCGTGGCAATTCTGCTCGCGATCTTGGGCGTGCATGGCGTGCTCGCCTACCTGGTTGCCCAGCGCGGACACGAGGTGGGTGTGCGCATGGCGCTCGGCGCGACGCGCGGCGACGTGGTCCGGCTCGTCGTCGCACAGGGTGCGTCGATGACCGCTCTGGGCATCCTCGCCGGACTCGCCGGCGCTGTCGCCGTGTCTGGCCTACTCGAGGGGCTGCTGTACGGTGTCAGCCCGACGGACATGCGCTTCTACTTGGCGGCCGCCAGCGGCCTCGCGGTCGTTGCCCTTGCGGCGACCGCGATCCCTGCTTGGCGCGCCGCGTGTGTCGACCCCGTCGCCTCGCTCAGGGCTGAGTGACGGTCTCCGGCCAGAGCAGGGGCGCCATCTCGTTCAGGAAGTTGCGCCACACGATCCAGGTGTGAGCACCCCGGATTTCACGGAAGGAATGGCTGATCCCGCTCGTGGTCAGGAACGCTGACAGCTTCCGGGCGTTCTCAAAGCCGCCATCCTCGGTGCCCATGCCGATCCAGAACAGATCGAGCTCGCGGTTCACCGTGGCGGCGTTGGTCGCGACGTCCGCGAACACGGTCTCGGGCTGACTTCCCCCGGACGCACTGAAGACGCCGAGCCGGCTGAAGAGGTCGAGGTTGCGGAGGCCGATGTTGAGCGTCTGCGACCCGCCTCGAGAAAGACCCGCGAGCGCGCGTTCCGTGCGATCGCTGCTCACGCGGTAGTTGGCCTCCACGAACGGGATGAGCTCAGTGCGTAGGTCGGCGAGGAAGTCGGCCTGCTGCTTCTCTCCCGACATGCCGGCGTCCCACGGGTAGGCGTAGCCGTACGGCATCACGACCACCATGGGCGCCACGCGGTCGGCAGCGAGTAGGTTGTCGAGGATCGCCGGTGCGCGGCCGAGTTGCGTCCAGCTCCGGTCCTCGCCGTCGGCGCCGTGCAGAAGGTAGAGTACCGGGAGGCGATCGCTGCCCCCTTCGTATCCCGGGGGCGTATAGACATAGACCTGTCGGCTCCGCCCGGTCACGCGGGAGTCGTACGTCCGGATCTCTACCGTGCCGTGCGGCACTGGCGTCACATCGAAGAAGAATGGCTCGACGCCGCGGACGGTGAGCAGGCTCGAGACCACCGCGGGGCCCTGGTTCGTCTTGACTGCGGGGTTCCTAGGGTCGGGGAAGGTCAGGCCGTCGGCGGTGATCTCGTACTCGTACACTTCCGGTGAGATAGGCCCGAGGGTGACGGACCACACGCCGTCCGCCCCCTTCGCCATTGCCTGGGGCCCCTCCGCGAACTCCCCGGTCACCGAAACAGCTCGCGCGTCGGGTGCCTGTAGACGGAAGGTCACGTGGCCGTCGGCGTGGACCTCCGGAGATACCACCGGGCGGGGTCGTTCCGTCTGTTGAGCGACGACGGAGACGGGGGCCGCGAGCGCGGCCAGGGCGAGTAGACCGAGGCCGAACGGTAGCGGGAAGCGCATCGCGGTACCCTCCTCGAAAGTGTGCTCCCAACCTGCGGGGCCGCAGCCGTTACCGCAAACGCGGGGGCGTGGCGCGCCCCGGCAAGCCAGCGCTGATCAGCGGGGATCGGGTCGTCCCTGCCGACTCATGTAGCTGCGCGCGGGCGCGAAGCGGATCCGCTGCGCCTGGCGCTCGACCTCACGGAAGCGAGGGTCTGCCCGAAGTTCGTCCCAGACGGGGTCCGTTTGGAGCGTAAACACGCCGCGCTCCCGTTCGGCTACGGCCTCGACCAACAGAGCGAGGGCCTCCTCGTCCTGTCCGAGCGCTGCGTGGGCGGCGGCCAGCTCGGTGCGGGGAACGGTCCGCCCTGCCGTGACGGCGGCGGAAAGCTCCTGGAGGCGCCATTCCCAATAACCTGACTCTCCTTCGCCGGCGACGGCAGCGGTGAGTCGTGCCGCGCTCTCGTCCGTCGGTGCGCCTGGGGTTCCTGCCAGGCTCCAACGACGCACGGCTGCGGCGGCCGCACTCGGGTCACCCGCACCTACGTACGACTTCGCCAGCATCTCCCAAGCGGGCGTAGCGGTGGGCGTCGTCCGCACCAACTCCTCCAGCACCGGCGACGCCTCCGCATACCTACCCGCGGACACCAACTGTCGGGCCTCGGCCGCCTTCCGCCCGAACGCGGACTGCTCGTCCGTGGCCGGCGCTCCGCGTATCATGCGCTGCTCGATTCGCTGTCCCAGGCCGGTGGTCGCGCTGACCCACGAAGTGTCGAGCATCGCCAACGCGGTGACCTCGGGGAGAGTCGTGTCGGTGGCCACCTCGGGCACAGACAGGATGCCGGGCAAGCTGCGATCGATCAAATCGAGGACCTCGAGGACCTCGATGGCGGTCGAGTCCATCTCCAGCGCGGAGATCGCTTCTTGGCGCGCCTGCACGAGCTGGGTGGCTCCGGATGCACCTGCCTCCTCGATCCCGACCAGGAAACGTGCGCCTGCCAGACCCGCCATGGCGGGGGCGAAGGACGGGTCGAGCGCGAGGGCTTCCTCGAAGTACCCGAGCGCCGCTTGGTAGCCCTCGGTGGTGCCGCTCGCGTACTCGTACTTGCCGCGGAAGAATGCCTCCTGCGCGGCGGGTGTGATGTCGGCCGTGGCCAGCGTGAACGTCGACTCTTGATGTGCGCCCTGGATCTCGTGCACGACCGCGTGTGCCACCTCGGACTGCAGCGATAGGATGTCGCCCGCGTCGCGATCGAACTGAATCGTGGTGATGTGAGAGTCACTGGGCGCATGGATCACCTGGAGCGTGATGCGCACCCGCTCACCCGAGCGGTTCACCGAGCCCTCGACGAGGACGTCGACGCCGAGCTCGCGCCCGATCTCGGGGATGGTCATGGTGGTGCCCCCGTACCGCATCACGCTGGTGCGCGAGACGACGCGTACCCCCTCCAGCATGCTGAGCCGGGCGATCAACTCCTCGTGCATGCCAGCCGCGAAGTACTCCTGGTCCCCCTCCTGCGAGAAGTCGTCGAGGGGGAGGACCGCGAGAGATCGGATCGGCTCGGTGGGATCGAACGCAGCGCGGCCGGTCGCAATTGACCTGAGGACGTCCTGGTCGAGCACGTACCAACTCACTCCGCCCGTGATCCCGATCGCGATCAGCGCGAACGCCAGAACGCTGAGGCGCCTCGGCTCCGGCCCCACCGCGGGGCTCTCCTGCGTTCGACGGATGCCGTGCGCCGTCAGATCGTAGAGCCAGGCGAGGACCACCGCCGGGAGAAAGCCCAGGGTGACCAATGCGACGAGCAGCCGGAGTGCACCCTCGCCGATCCCGAACGCGGGGAAGACGATCTCGGCGAGCTGGAGGGCGACGAACGCGGCGGCGGCGTAGCCGAGAGAAAAGCGCACCACGTGGCGCCGCTTGATCTCGGCCACGAACTGACCGAAGCCGGATCGCGGGGCGTCATTCGTCATGGTACCGGTGAGACCTCGCGCTCGGGGCGGGCGTTAGGTACACACGCTGGACGCGGTAGTTCTAAGGATCGTCGCAGCATCGTTCCTTGCGCCGCCGGGGAAGCCGAGGCCTAGATTGCACCCCCCCATGCAGATCCGCTACCTGGACGGCCCCCGTCTGCGGCGCGCGTTACTGGCCGCATGCGACTTCGCGCAGCGCCAACGCGCCGAGTTGAATCGCATCAACGTCTTCCCGGTTCCGGACGGGGACACGGGTACCAACCTGGCCCTCACGCTCCAGGCGATCGCCGATCACATCCGGTCCGCCGACGACGAGGAGGTGGCGCGCGTCGCGCTGCAGGCCGCTGAGGGTGCCGTGCTCGGCGCGCGGGGGAACTGCGGCATGATGCTCTCGCACTTCCTGCTCGGGTTCGCCGAGGCGCTCGAATCACATGCCAGGGTCAGCACCGTGGAGTTCGGCGCGGCCCTGGTCGCCGGCTCCGAGAAGCTCCAGGCGGCGCTGGAGCGACCGGTCGAGGGGACGATCCTGACGGTGATGCGTGATTCCGCAACCGCCGTCCGGGCATCGTCCGAGACGGACTTCGTGCCGCTGGTGGCGGATATGGTAAGCGCGGCGCGGAGGTCGCTCGCTGCCACGCCCGACCTGCTTCCCGTATTGAAGAAGGCGGGGGTCGTCGATGCGGGCGCGAAGGGCTTCGTCCTGCTCCTCGAGGGCGTGCAGCTGTTCGTTCTGGGGGATCTCGCCGTGGGCGTCGCAGCCGGCACGAACGCTCACCCGCCCTCCGAGGAAATGGCCCGCCCGGAGTATCCGTCCGCGGACGAACATTTCCGGTTCTGCACCGAGGCGCTCGTGAGGGGTCCGGGCCTTCCGACGCAGGACGCGGTTCGAGGGGAGCTACGCGATCTCGGGGACTCACTGATCGTCATCCGCGCGGGGGACGTGCTCAAGGTGCACGTGCACACCGACGAGCCGAACCGCGTGTTCGACTATCTACGCAGTGTCGGCACACTGGTGACGCACAAAGCGGAGGACATGCGCGTCCAGCACGCAACGGTCGAGCGGGGAGCGAGCGGGCATGTCCAACTGGCGCGGCGGCCAGTGTCCGTCGTGACCGACTCTGCCTGTGACTTGTCGGAGGAGGTTGTTCGCGCGCACGGCATCCATGTCGCCCCCATGAGCCTCGTCGAAGGGGAGCGCACCTACCTGGATGGCATCGACCTCACGGCGTCGGAGTTCCACGAGCGGCTCCGCACGCAGGGCGCGCTCCCGACGACCAGTCAGCCCTCCCCGCAGGCGTTCCTCGACGTGTATGCTCGGGCGTTCGAAGAGGGGGAGATCGTGGTGGGCGTGATGGTCAGCTCGACCCTTTCCGGGACACTCCGGTCAGCGGAGGCCGCCGCGGCACGGTCGGCGCAGCTCGGCCAGGTCCACCTGATCGACTCCCTCGGAGCCTCCCTGCTCGAAGGGCTGATGGTGCTCAAGGCGGTGGAACTCGCAGAGCTCGGGGAGACGCCCGAGCGGATCGTCGCCGAGGTGCGCCGGGTGCGCGCCCAGTCGGGTCTCCTGTTCACGGTGGACACGCTGGACCGCTTGCTGGCATCGGGCCGCGTGACGCGGGCGCAGGCCCTCGTCGGGCGTATGCTCGACCTCAAGCCCATCCTCGGTCTCCGCCCCGACGGGAGCGTCGCGCGGTTCGGTCAAGCTCTCGGGGGGGTGAAGGCTCGGGCTGCACTGCTTCGCGTGTTGCGCCGACAGATCCCCGAGAAGGCCCGCAAACTCCGCTTCGGTGTCGTCCAGGTGGGCGTGCCGGACTTCGCGGAGTCGATCGTCGTCGACCTTCGTGCCGCCTACGGCGCCAACGTGGAAGTCCTCACGGCGCCGGCCACGCCCGTCATCGCCACGCACCTCGGAGTGGGAGCGTGGGGTGTGGCCTACATGGTCGAGGACTAAGGCAGCTCGTCCTCGGTGCCAGGGCGCTGCTTACCTGCTGCGAGGATGTCGTAGGTCGCGCGCTGCTCCGCGCTGAGCGACCGCGGAAGCGCCACGAGGAGCGCGCGAGCGCCCTTGTCCTCCGGTAGATGCAGGATGAGGCAGTCGGACGTGGTGGCCTGGTATGCGCGTGCACGTCCCGTCGAGTCGATCGCCACGGTGCGTCCGGGAGCGAGCGCCTCGGCGAGCCGACGGCCGTACTCTGTCCAGGCGACGAGCGGATCACTGCGGCGCTCGGCGACCTCGGGGATCAGTGTGTCGGAGTAGTACGTGACCGCGCGTTGGTACTCATCCGGGCTCACGCGTTTCAGCTCGCGGAGACGGTCGCGATAAAAGGTCCTCGGATCGCGCGCGCCCGATTCGGCGAGCGCCGCCTCCAGAACCTGTTCTGCGGTGGCGGCGAGGGAATCGGCGGGCATATGGAAACGGTGGCGGTCCCCCGTGGCTCGGTCAACCGCCTCGCGGGTGTTCGGCACGCTCGGCCGGGCTTACCTTCCGACATGCCCCAGCCCGGTTTCTACATGAACAAGCCCGAGCCCGCCCCGACCGAGTTCCTCGATCTGGATTGGGCCGTTTTCGGCGAGCTCTGCCGGGCTCTCGCCCTCAAGGTCGCGCGCGACTACGACCCCGAGGTCGTGATCGGAATCGCGCGGGCCGGTGTGATCCCGGCAGCCGTGGTCGCGTCGATTCTGGGCGTCGACTTCTACTCACTGCAGATCACGCGGCGGGAAGGTGACGAGCAGGTGCGCGACCGTCCCGAGATTTTCTCGGAGGTCCCGCGCGAAGTGCGCGGCAAACGCGTGCTGATCGTCGACGAGATCACCAGCTCGGGAGACACGCTTCGTTTGGCGCTCGCCGCAGTGCGCGATGCGCGTCCGGCCGAGGTCCGCACCGCGACCAGCTTTGCGAGGACGGGTGGGTACCGGCCCGACTATTCCGCGCTGACCATGGATGCCGAAGTCGTCTTTCCCTGGGATCGAAAGATCTTCGAGGGGGACGACCTGATCGTGAACCCGCGCTACCGCGGCGCCATCGAGTAGGCTGAACGACGAACGGCCCCGTCCACGAGTGGACGGGGCCGTCGTTGGTTCGCGATCGCTGAGATCGCCGTGCTCGGGTCGCCTTAGTTGATGGCGATCGACGCGCCCGCAGACCCGTAGATGTTCAACGAAGACGGGATACCGTCGTTCGTGTTCTCGAGGGCCTTCTGCACTCCCGCCTCGAGGCGGAGGATGCCCATGCCGAACGGACGACGCGTGCCGAGGCCCGCGCCGAAGACGTACTGGGTGCCGGAGAAGCTGGTGCCGGCGCCGTTGTCGAAGCTGAAGTTCTCCAGGCCGGCCTCGCCGCGGACGTAGATCTGGTCGTTGACGAGGTAGTTCAGGCCGGGAACCAGCGTGAGGCTACGGCCGGAAGCATCCCCCTCCTTCTCCCAGTCGAAGCCCATACGCGTCTCGATGATCATCTGCGGACCGGCCATGAAGCCGACGCGCAGTCCGGAGAGGGGAAGCGACACGCCGATCGTCGCGTCCTGCGCGCCATCCGTGTCGTTGTACGTCACACCGAAGAAGTCGAAGCCGAGCTCGACCTGAGCCGACGCCATCGCCGGTACTACCATCAGCCCGAGGGCCAGAACCAAGGTCCTTCTCATTTGCTGTCTCCCGAAGAAGTTGAGGCAGGTGTAAACATATGTTTGCCGCCGTAATTCGCATCCACCCTACGTTTCTGTCAACAAGAATGTTGCATGCTCCGACAGGACCGTAAGGGGCTGGTCGGCCACTTTGGCCGAGCCGCGCGTGGGCGTCGCTCGGAGGCCCCAAAGAACGAGTCCGGCGGGGGCTTTAGGACAGTCAAGCACCCCCGCGGTAGCCCCGTGCCCCCCCAGGGGGCCGGCCCGGACCCCGGCGGAACGCCTACGGGAGGGGGGACGACCCACCCTCGTCCGAGGCGACTCTGCCGCGGACACGTTTGCCCCAAGGCAGAGTACCCGCGGCAGCCGGAGCCCGAGGGCGAGGGTGGGTCGTCCCCCCGACCCCAACAGGCAACAACACGCGCCGGCTGTCCGTGCCCCGCTCACTCCCCCCGAGTCATGGAGTCGAGGAACTCCTTGTTGTTCTTGGTCTTCTCCATGCGCGCCAGCAGGAACTCGATCCCTTCGGCGGGTGGCATGACCGCGAGAAAGTTGCGGAGGAGGTAGACCCGGTTGAGCTCGACCTCACTGAGGAGCAGCTCTTCCTTGCGTGTGCCCGACTTGTTCACGTCGATCGCGGGGAAGATGCGTCGATCCGAGATCTCGCGGTCGAGGACGAGCTCCATGTTCCCGGTGCCTTTGAATTCCTCGAAGATCACTTCGTCCATCCGGCTCCCCGTGTCGACGAGCGCGGTGGCGATGATGGTGAGGGACCCACCGTCCTCGATGTTGCGCGCTGATCCGAAGAAGCGTTTGGGCCGGTGCAGCGCGTTGGCGTCCACGCCGCCCGAAAGGATTCGGCCGGAATGGGGCATGGTGGTGTTGAACGCGCGTGCGAGACGGGTGATGGAGTCGAGCAGGATCACGACGTCCTGACCTTGCTCGACCAGCCGCTTGGCCTTCTCGAGCACGATCTCGGCGACCTGGACGTGGCGCTCCGCCGACTCGTCGAATGTCGACGCGACCACTTCAGCGCTCACGTGCTGAGCCATGTCCGTCACCTCTTCCGGCCGCTCGTCGATGAGGAGCACGATGAGGTGGACGTCCGGCGCGTTGCGAGCGATGGAGTTGGCCATCTGCTGGAGGATCATAGTCTTACCCGCCTTCGGCGGTGAGACGATGAGGCCGCGCTGACCCTTCGCGATCGGCGCGATCAAATCGACGACGCGCATGGCGAGCGCGCCCTCCGGGCCCTCGACTTCGAGGCGCAGCCGCTCGTCCGGATAGCAGGGCCGGAGGTTGTCGAAATCAGGTCGATTCTGGGCGCGATCGGGATCGAGGCCGTTGATGGTCTCCACCTTCAGGAGCGCGAGGTACCGCTCCCCGGTTTTGGGTGGCCGCACTTCTCCGGTGACGGTGTCGCCCGTCCGGAGCGCGAAGCGCTTGATCTGTGAGGGACTCACGTACACATCATCGGGGCCGTGCAAGTAGCTCCAATCGGCGGTGCGCAGGAACCCGTATGCCTCGGGTAGGATCTCCAGCACACCTTCGGCGTGCAGGGCAACCTCGGCTTCGGCGAGATTTTGCTCGATCCTGAAGATGAGGTCCTGACGCTTCAGCTCATTGAAATCGCCGATCTGCAGCTCTGCGGCGAGGTCGTGGAGCTCCGCGACATTCTTGGTCTTGAGCTCTGCGATGTCCACGGGAGGGAGGTGTGGGGGAACCGGCGGGACATGCCGGGGAGCCGCCGCTCGGGAGCGGCCGAAGATCGAAGAACGACGCGTAGGTCGTCGGGTGCGGATTCAATGCCGGCCGACGCACATTCCACTACAGGGAGCGGGCCGGCGCGCGGATCCCGTAGGACCCGGGGTGCGGAAGCGCGGCGATAGTAATGGGGTGTTCCCCGAGTGGTCAAGCCGAGCTAGGCCCGCGGACGATCCATGGAGGACTGGATGCCCGTCCCGCCGGCCACCCGCATACCCCGTCACCGGCCGCGCGCGGGGAATCGACGGGAATTGATGCTCCTTTCGCCCCGCCGAAGGCCCACGATAGTTTGGGATTCCACCTCCGGTCGGTACCTCGGAACGCGGCACCGTTGTTGGAACGTGACGCCGGGACCGGCGGAGAAAACTTGACTTTCGTCGCCTTCGCCGGAAACATTAGTTTCCATCGTTTTCACGAAAACCCAGGCTGGCCGAGAGGTCCCGAGTGGCACGACACAACCGCGAGGGCAACGGCGCCGACCAGCGTGGGCATGAGTACGGAGTCAGCTATCAGCCCGACTGGCTGAAGTTGGTGAAGGTCACGCGGCAGCTCGAGAGCGGTCGCCAGTCGACCAAAACTCTCTTTCGCAACCCTGGCTCCGAACCAGAGGCATTGCCCGGTGACCGCGTGCGGACGCGGATCACGTCCGCGGGTCAGGGCCTCGACTTCGAGGTGGCGCTCATCGATCCGCGCGCTGCCGTGAAGCGCGTGCGCGTGGCTTATCTCATTCCGGGGGAGAACGGGCGCCCCGAAGAGGTCGAGTTCACGCTGGAGAGCGAGGACCTGCCGGACGAGGAAGGGTAGCGGGTCAGCCCTTCACGGGGCCTCCCCCGTTCCAGGCTCCCGCCGTTCGGCCTGGGTGGTAGATTCGGTGATGTCCGAGCTCGTAGGCCCCGTGCACTCCGTTTTGGTTCGCCCCGTGCAGGCGGTGGGCCGCGGTGCCGTCCAGTCCGCGATCGCCGTGGGCCGCTCGGGCTACCTCGCCATCGCGGCCGTCCGAGCCCTCCGGAAGGTGGATCTGTGGGGCCCCCACCTGCTGACGCAGATGGTCCGGATCGGCGTCGAGTCGGTACCCATCGCGCTCTTCATCGCGACCTTCACCGGGGTCGTACTCGCACTCCAGGCCTCCTACACGTTCACAGGGGCGATCCCGCTCTACTTCGTCGGGACCCTGGTGGGCAAGACGATGGTGCTCGAGCTGGGCCCCGTGCTCACTGGCCTCGCGCTAGCGGGGAGGGTGGGTGCCAACATCGCCGCCGAGATCGGCACGATGCGCGTCACGGAGCAGATCGATGCGTTGGAGACGCTCGCCTACGAGCCGGTGGCGTACCTGGTCGTTCCGCGCGTGATTGCCGGCGCGCTCATGTTCCCCGTGGTCGTGATCCTGGCGAACGCGATCGGGATCTTGGCGGGTTGGGGCACGGCGCTCTCGCTGCTGGACATGTCGTCGCAGGAGTTTCAGAAGGGTCTGCAGATCTTCTTCGACCCATGGGACGTCCAGTTCTCCATGATCAAGTCCGTTTCGTTCGGGCTGGTGGTGACTGGGGTAGGTTGCTCGTTCGGGTTCCATACGCGCGGCGGGGCCGAGGGCGTGGGGCGGGCGACCACGCGCGCTGTCGTGGTGGCGACGATGATCATTCTCGCCCTCGACGCCTTCTGGGCCGCCGTGTTGCTGTGAGGGGTCGATGAGCGTCGAGTTCGTGAACGTGCACAAGGCGTTCGGCGCCAAGCGGGTGCTCGAGGGCTTCACGCTCTCGATTCCCGAGGGAAAGACGACCACCATCATTGGCGGGTCCGGTTCCGGGAAGTCCGTGGCGCTCAAGCACATCGTGGGCCTGCTGACTCCCGACGAGGGCGACGTGTGGGTGGATGGCGAGAACGTCGGCCGGCTCGACCAGGAGTCCCTCTACCGGATCCGTCGGAACATCGGATTCGTATTCCAGTTCGCGGCGCTCTTCGACTCGATGACGATCGCAGAGAACGTGGGGATGGGGCTGAGGCGCATTTCTGGGATGACGCCTTCGCAGATCTCCGCCCGCGTGGCCGAGTGCCTGACGCTGGTGGACCTCTCTGGGTACGAGGATCAGGTTCCGTCGGAGCTGTCGGGTGGACAGAAGAAGCGCGTCGGACTGGCCAGGGCCATCGCGGCGCGCCCCAAGTATCTGCTCTACGATGAGCCCACGACGGGACTCGACCCGGTCACGGCGGCCGTCATCGACAACCTCATCGTGCGCACGGCGAAGGAGCTCGGGGTGACGGGTGTCGTCATCACGCACGACATGAAGAGCGCCTTCCGCATCTCCGACCGCATCGCGATGCTGTATCGCGGTAAGGTCCGCTTCGAGGGCACGCCGGACGAGCTGCGACTCGTCGAGGACCCTGTGGTGCGAGGCTTCATCGAGGGGAAGCCGGAGCTCATGGAGAGCGTGGTATGACGCGAGGGAAAGAGCTTCTGGTGGGCGTGGTCATCATCGTGGCCGTGGCCGTGGCGGTAGTCGGAACACTCTGGCTACAAGGCACCACGTTCGGCCCGGTGGTCACGCTCGATGTGCTCACGGAGAGCGCCGGCCAGCTCGCCGAGGGGAACGCGGTCACCTACCGAGGCGTGCGCATTGGGCAGGTCACGACCATCGCCGTGCTCCCCGACGGGAGTGGCGTGCGGATCACGATGATGCTCGAGAGTGACGTCGCTCTCCCCGTGGACCCGGTGGCCATCCTCCAGCCCGAGTCGCTGTTCGGGGACTGGCAGGCGGAGATTGTCAGTCGCTCGAGCTACCCGAGCTATCCGTTCTTCGACGTCCCCGCGCGTGCCCTCACCGACTCGCTCGTCGTGGGCGGGTACGCGCTACCCGAACTCTCGCGCCTCACGAGGACGGCGGACCAGATTGCCACGAACCTCGAGGAGCTCACCGGCCGTCTGGAGCTCGCCTTCAACGAGGAGACGGCTGCCAGCTTGGCCGCAGCGATCGCGAACATCCAGGTGATCACGGAGGAGGTGCGTACGCTGGTGCGCGAGCAGGGCGCGGTGGCCGGATCGATCGCCGCCAACGCCGACACGGCCTTCGCGGAGATCCAGGTCGCCGCGAGCGCGGCACGACGCTCCTTCGAGAGCGTGGAGCGGACGATCGGTGCCGCCGAGCTCGACTCGCTCTTCGGGGACATGCGTGCCGCGTCTCGTGAGATCCGGACCGTCGCCGCAGCGCTCGCCGACTCTACCGGTGGCGTGGCCCCGACGCTCGCCAGGGCGGACTCGGCGTTCACACGCCTCGACCGCATCGCCGCGCGCATCGAATCCGGGGAGGGCTCGGTGGGCCGTCTGCTCGCTGACAGCACTCTCGCCGTGAGGGCCGAGGAGGCCGTGGCGGAACTCCAACTCCTGCTCCGCGACATCCAGGAAAATCCCCGCCGCTACGTCCGGCTGTCTCTCTTCTGATGGTGCGGCCAAACGTGTGGGTAGGGGCTGAGACCATTTGCGCGAGGGAGTGGGCTGGGGGCCTCTCGCCGAGTGGACTCGGCGCCGGGACTCGGTCGGCCCGGCGCGAAGCCTCCACGCGTTGGAGTAGCTTCCTGCGGACGGCTGAGCGGTCCCGAGCCGAGAGGCCCCCAGCCCACGACCCCCCTGGCGAGAAATGGCCACGAGGCGCGAGACCTGACATGACCGATCCGTCACGCACCGACGTGTGGCGCGGCATCGAGGCGGCCGCCGTCGTGCTGGTGTTGGCGTTCTTTCTCTACGCGACGCGCGACATCCTGAACCCTGTCCTGCTCTTCGCGCTCCTGTGGGCGGTGCTGCTTCCGTTCCGGGGCAGTGAGGGGTACGGCGCATTGGTGGGCGTATCGGGCATCGTGACCCTCGTCTGGGCGCTCGCGTCCACGGGTTCGCTGCTGGCGCCCTTCATTCTCGCGGTGATGATCGCCTACATCCTCGACCCGCTCGTCGACCGGTTGGCCAAGCGTGGCGCCTCGCGCGCGGTCGCGATCATACTGCTCGCCCTGCCGGCGCTCGCACTGCTCGCGGTGGTCTTCCTCTTCGTCGTCCCGGCCGCCATTCGCGAGCTCGGTGAGGTCGTACAGCAAGCGCCTGTCCTCCTCCAGCGGCTCGGGGCATGGCTGGCCGCCCTGCGCGAGCGGGCCCTCACCGTCGACGTGCCGCTCATCGACGAGGACGAACTGCTCGCCCGCCTGCAAGCGGTGGATGCGAATGCGGTGGTCGCCTTCCTTCAGGAGCGGCGGGAGGCACTCGGCGCGAGCGTGTGGGTGGGCGTGCTTGGCTTGGGTCGCGGCCTGGGCACTGTATTCACGGTGCTCGGCTACGTCGCACTCACCCCCGTGCTCACGTTCTACCTGCTCCGCGACTGGGATCGGCTCACCGCCGCCGCCGCACGCCTTCTCCCCGAACACAAGCGCGAGGCGATCGTCGGCCTCGCATCCGAGTGCGACCGGATGGTGTCGAAGTACCTGCGGGGGCAGGTGACGGTAGCGGTCGCGATGGGGGTGATCACGGGGGTGGGGCTTTGGGTCGCCGGCTTTCCGTACGCCGGCACGCTCGGGCTCATCATGGGGATCTTCTCGGTGGTGCCGTACCTGGGCATCGTGCTCAGCCTGGTGCCCGCGATCTTCATCGCGCTGGTGAGCGGGAGCGTGGGGATCTCGCTGCTCAAGGTGGTCGTGGTGTATGGCCTCGCGCAGATCCTCGAGATGGCGGTAATCAGTCCCCGGATCGTCGGTGAGTCGGTTGGGCTCCACCCCGTTCTGGTCCTGCTCGCGCTCGCGCTTGGTGGATTCTTCTTCGGATTCGTGGGCCTGCTCATCGCGGTACCCGGCGCAGCGATCGGTATGCTGCTCCTAGGCCGCGGTCTGCAGAGGTACAAAGCGTCCGATTTCTATCGTGGCAAGGAGGCCACCTGAAGCAGATGTCGAAAGAGACCATCGTGATCGTCGGATCCGGACCCGCGGGTTGGACCGCCGCCGTGTACGCCGCGAGGGCGGAGCTCAACCCCCTAGTCATCGAAGGCTCGTTCCACCGGACCATGATTCCCGGTGGACAGCTGATGTTCACGACCGAGGTCGAGAACTACCCCGGCTTCAAGGATGGAGTGGATGGCCAGACGCTCATGCTGGACATGAAGGCGCAGGCCGTGCGCTTCGGTACGCGTGTCGTTACCGAGGACGTCGTGAGCCTCGACGTCGCGCAGCGGCCGTTCCGGCTCGCGCTCACGGGCGGGACCGAGGTTCTCGCCGATGCGGTCATCATCGCGACCGGGGCGAACGCGAAGTGGATCGGCCTGACCAACGAGCAGCGCCTCGCGCAGTCGGGGGGCGGCGTGAGCGCGTGCGCGGTATGCGACGGCGCCCTGCCCCACTTTCGCGGCAAGACGCTCGCGGTGGTCGGCGGGGGGGACACCGCCGTGGAAGACGCGCTCTACCTGACGAAGTTCGCGAAGGAGGTGGTGATCGTGCACCGCCGCGACCAACTACGCGCGTCGAAGGTCATGGCCGAGCGAGCGCACACCAACGAGAAGATCCGCTTCGAATGGAACTCGGTGGTAACCGACGTCCATGGCGGCGATGTCATCTCGGGGATCCGTTTGAAGGACACGGTGTCGGGGGCCGAGCGCGACTTGGAGGTCAGCGGACTCTTCGTCGCGATCGGCCACGAGCCCAACACGGGCTTCCTGAAGGGTGTGATCGACCTCAAGCCCAACGGCTACGTGGCGACGCCGACGTCTTGGCGCACTCAGACGTCGGTGCCCGGCATCTTCGCTGCGGGGGATGTCATGGATGACTACTACCGGCAGGCAGTCACGGCTGCGGGGACCGGGTGCATGGCCGCGCTCGAGGCCGAACGCTGGCTGGCGCACGGCGCCGACGGACACTAGCCGCGCGGAGTGGGCCTGGGGTCACCCGGGCCCACTCCGTCGCGCTGGTCCCGCTACGGCTGGATGCCGATGGCCGCCATGCCCGCACGGACGGCCTGCGCGTCCTCGGAGCCCCGAGCGCCGCTCGCGCTCATGGCGCCGATGAGTTCGCCGCTCCGCATGAGGGGATAGCCCCCCTCGAAGGTGATTCCGTTCGGAATGGTGTCGCGGACCTGACCCGCGGCGAGCGCCTGACCGTACGCTCCAGTCGCCATGCGGGCCGTGATCGCGGTGCGGATCTTTCCCATGGCGATGTCGTAGCTGCGCGTGCTCGCGCTGTCCATGCGGCGTAGGTACATCGGCACGCCGTCGGCGCTCGCAACCACGATCGTCAGGTTCCAGCCGTTTCTGCGCGCCTCGGCTTCGGCGGCGTCCATGGCGGTCTTGGCCTGTTCGAGCGTGAGTGCCTGCGCCCTCGCGAACCCGGGGGCCAGAACCAGCAAGGCGAGGGCAGGCAAAGCGGTACGGGTCAGGAACTTCGGCATCATCGGGAGGGATCCTGGCAGGTGGGTACGATCAGACGGCGCGGCGCGCGGCGAGGTAGGAGTCGCTTCACCCCCCAGGACCGCTGCTCCATCGAGAGCGTTGAGGGTGCCGATTTGGGGTTCGGCTCCCCGACGTGTCATACTGGCACCCGCAGAAACGTCCTTTGTAAAAAGGTACGCGTCATGACCAGGAAGCGGGTCGCTGTCGTGGGAGGGTGCGGCCACGTCGGGTTGCCCCTCTCGATCGCCCTCGCCGAGCACCACGACGTCCTCGTCTACGACATCGACGTCGCGGCCGCGGAGCGGGTGAGTCGCGGTGAGCTCCCGTTCAAGGACGAGGGTGCGGCCGAAGGACTCGCCGCGGCGCTGAAGAGGGGCATGCGCGTGAGCACGACGCCCGAGGGCCTCGCGTCGTGTGAGACGATCGTCTTCGTGATCGGCACTCCCGTCGACGAGCACCTCAATCCCTCGTTCACGGTCTTCGACCGCGTGCTGGCTGAACTCTTTCCGTGGCTTCGCGATGGCCAAACGCTGGTGCTCAGGTCCACGGTGCTACCGGGCACCTCGGACCGCGTGCATCGCATGCTCGATCAGCAGGGGCTCCACATCCACGTCGCGTTCTGTCCCGAGCGCGTTGCGGAGGGCCATGCACTCGAGGAGATCCGCTCGCTCCCCCAAATCGTGTCGGGCTGCTCCCCCCAGGGGGTGGCCGCGGCCAAGGAGCTCTTCGCGCCGCTCGGTGTCGAGATGATCGAGCTCACGCCGATCGAGGCCGAGCTCGCCAAACTTTTCACGAACACGTATCGCTACATCACGTTCGCCGTGGCGAACCAGTTCTACATGGTGGCGTGCGAGTACGGGCTCGACTTCTACAAGGTCCTGCACGCGGTCACGCACAACTATCCGCGCGGCGCCGACATGCCGAGCGCCGGCTTCGCCGCGGGGCCATGCCTGTTCAAGGACACCATGCAGATGCTGTCCTTCAACGACAACCAGTTCTTCCTCGGCCACTCGGCGATGCTCGTCAACGAGGGGCTACCCAAGTTCGTGGTCAACCGCATGAAGAAGCGCTGGCCCGATCTGGACCAGAAGACGGTGGGCTTGCTCGGAATGGCGTTCAAGGCCGAGAGCGACGATACGCGCGAGTCTCTCTCGTACAAGCTGAAGAAGATTCTCCAGTTCCATACACGCGGGGTGCTGACCTGCGACCCGGAGGTCGCTGACGACACGCTGAGCACCGAGGACGACGTGCTCGCGCAGGCGGACATCTTCGTGATCGGCGCGCCGCACCGCCGCTACCAGTCGCTCGACTACAGGGGCAAGCCCGTGGTGGACGTGTGGAATCTGCTGGGCCAGGGAGGCGCAATTTGAAGGCGCTCGTTACCGGATCGTCGGGCTTCATCGCAGGCTACCTCGTCGAGGAGTTGCTCGGCGCGGGCTACGAGGTCGTGGGGCTCGACAACCACTCGAAGTACGGGGAAGTCGAGAAGAGCTAC
The DNA here is from genome assembly GCA_040081395.1 of Longimicrobiales bacterium. Taxonomy (GTDB): domain Bacteria; phylum Gemmatimonadota; class Gemmatimonadetes; order Longimicrobiales; family Gaopeijiaceae; genus UBA2982. The sequence continues at coordinate 1,981 of JBEBGN010000007.1, read as the reverse complement.
TCGTCGCATCCCCGATACCGCCTCGTCGTGGGAGACGCCAAGGACGTCGATCTCCTGAAGCGACTCGTCGCCGACTGCGACCACCTCGTGGCCGGCGCGGCGATGATCGGCGGCATCAGCTACTTCCACGAGTTCGCGTACGACCTCATCGCCGAGAACGAGCGCATCATCGCGTCCACGTTCGACGCCGCGATCTGGGCACACACGTCGAAGAAGCCGCTGAAGAAGATCACGGTGCTCTCGAGCTCGATGGTCTACGAGAGCACCGACCGATATCCCACGCCCGAAGGGGAGCAGCTCCGCTGCCCGCCTCCCCTGTCGACCTACGGGTTCCAGAAGCTGGCGTGCGAGTACTTCACGAAGGGCGCGCACGAGCAGTATGGCCTCCCCTTCACGATCGTACGGCCGTTCAACTGCGTCGGCATCGGCGAGAAGCGGGCGAAGAGCGACCGGGAGATCATGAGCGGAAACGTGAAGCTAGCCATGAGCCACGTCGTGCCCGACCTCGTACTCAAAGTCATCAAGGGTCAGGACCCGCTCCACCTGCTCGGCTCCGGCGATCAGGTGCGGCACTACACGTATGGCGGAGACCTCGCTAAGGGGATCCGCGTGTGTATGGAACACCCTGCCGCGCTCAATCAGGACTTCAATGTGTCGACCGCTCGATCGACTACGGTGAAGGAGCTGGCCACGGTCATTTGGCAGAAGATCCGGCCTGGGGTGCCGTTCAGGTTCGTCTCCGACGAGCCCTTCGAGCACGACGTGCAGAAGCGCGTGCCCGACGTGAGCAAGGCGGCGAGAGTGCTGGGCGTGAGCTGCGACACATTCCTGGAGTCGATGCTCGACGAGGTGATTCCCTGGATTCGTCATCAGATCGACATCGGAGCGATGTGAGCGAGGCGCACGACGCGAAGGGTGTGCCCGACGTCCACATCGTGGTGCCGGTCTACAACGAGGCCGAGAATTTCGCCGCGTTCTACGACAGCCTAAGGAAGAACGTTCGTGCGCCCTATCGGCTCGTCGTGGTCTACGACTTCGAGGAGGACACGACGCTTCCGGTAGCCCGGCGGCTCGCGGCGGACGATCCCTCCCTCCTGCTCCTGAGGAATCCGCGACGAGGCGTGCTGAGCGCGATCGTGACGGGTCTGCGCTACCCCGAGCGCGGCGCCGTCGTGGTGTCGATGGCCGACCTCTCTGACGACCACCGCCAGATCGACGACATGATCGCGCTGTACCGTTCGGGGTGCGCGCTCGTTGCGGCGAGCCGGTATAGCAAGGGCGGTCGACAGCTCGGTGGTCCGCCGGTGAAGCGCCTTCTCTCCCGCGCGGCGGGGTTCTCACTGCACTGGGTCGGCGGCATTCCCACCTACGACCCGACCAACAACTTCAAGCTCTACAGCAAGGAGCTGATCGATGCGGTGGAAATCGAGTCGACGGGTGGCTTCGAGGTGGCCCTGGAGTTGACGGTGAAGGCTCGTCGTCTCGGCCTGCAGATCGGAGAGGTCGGCACCACATGGACCGACCGCGTGGCCGGAACGAGTAACTTCAAGCTGATGAAGTGGCTGCCGTCGTACCTCCGCTGGTACGGAGCCGCGCTTCGGTGGCGGCTCGCGCAACTGGTCGGCGCCGGCGCCCCGGCCGTCAGGGGTCGCGGCGCCTGAGCAGCTGGTAGGGACCCGCGCGCTCGACCACGACGAAGTCGGCGCGCAGATAGTCGTCCAGGAACGACGAGCCCGCCCGTGCGCTCTCGTTCGGCTCGTCCATGACCGGGTAGCGTGAGGACAGGATCGCCACCCGCGTCTGTCCGGCCTCCAGTTCGGCAACCATCTCGCGCTGAACGTCCTCGCGGTTCACCATATTCGGGTCGAACTGCATGATACGCGTGGCGCCGGGCCGCTCCGCGAAGAAGTAGAGGTCCATCTCGCTGACGAAGATGCGCGAATGGTCCGCCACGCCCACGAAGATCGGCTCACCAGGTGTG
>JBEBGN010000067.1:0-15312 GCA_040081395.1 Longimicrobiales bacterium | reverse complement strand
ATCTCGAAGGGGTTCGCGGGATCGGTGAAATCGAAGACGGAGAGGCCCCCCTGGTACCAGGCCTGGACCATGATGTCGCGCCCCGGCACGGGAATAAGAGAGCCGTTGTGCGCGACGCAGTTCTCCATCTCGGTCTGCGGCACAGGCAGCTTGTAGTAGCCGGACAGCGTGAGCTGATCGCCCTCTCGCATGAAGATGGCGTCGGCACCCCAAGTGGGTGGGTCGCTGGCGCGGCAGCGCGGTGCGGTGCCGCCCCCCCACTCGTCGGTGAACAGGACCTTCGTTCCGTCGTTGTTGAAGGTGGCCGAGTGCCAATACGCGAAGTTCGGGTCCATCACCTCGGCCACGCGCACCGGGTTCACGGGGTCCGAGATATCGAGGAGGATCCCGTTTCCCGAGCACGCGCCCGCGGCCAGTCCGAGATCAGGGTAGGTGGTGATGTCGTGGCACTGCGTCGTCCCGCTCGTACGCTGCGTGCCAGGGCCATGGTCACCGCCGCCCCATAGGCCGGCGATGTTGCCGGTCGTGGGGTCGGCGAAGATGCGCGGCATGCTGACGATCTCGGCGCGTTCGGGCGCGTCGAGCGGCACACGCACGACTTCGATCTGGAAGCGGGAGGTGTTGGGGTCTTCGGCCGGGTCGGCGCTCGAGCAGCCGGCGAGCTCCTCCGCGGGGCGCACGCCACCGGTTCCCTGGATGTAGACGTAGAGGTTGTCGGCGTCGTCCGGGTCCGTGACGAGCGTATGCGTGTGCGAGCCGCGGCAGGCCTGCACCGCGGCGACTTGGCGCGGGTTCCGCATGTCGGACAGGTCGAAGATGCGGATCCCCTGCAAACGTTCCGTACTGATCGAATCGGTGACGCCGTCGAGCCCGCAGTCGACGCGCCCGCGGCGCTCCTGCGCCGACATGACCACGAGGTCCCCGAACACGGAGATGTCGCCCTGGCCCCCCGGACAGAAGACGGAGAGGACCAAGTCAGGATCCGCGGGATTCTCGATGTCGAAGACCTGGAAGCCCTGGTAGCTCCCTTGATAGAGCAGGGTGCCGCGGAACGCGACGTCCGTGTTGTAGAAGCGCCCGTCACCGGGAGTTGCTGGGTTGAAAAACCCCTCGGGGCGGGGGATGCTGGTCAGGTGCTCGAGGCCCCGCTCTGCGGTTGGACCATCCATCCAACCCGCGGTGAGCCCGAGGCGCGGATCATTCGGGTCCCAGCTGAACCGGGGCAGTTGGGGTGCCGAAGCCGTGTCGGCCTGCGCCACGGCGCCGCCGGCGCTCGCAAGGAGGAGCGCCCCCGTCAGCAGCGCTCCACGAAATCCCACGTATCGATCCATCATCACCCACCTCCCTGGAGCAAGGCGCCCATGCGCTCGATCTCGATCGTCTGGTCCGTCTGCACGTCGTTGGCGAACTGGAATACGTCCGAGTCCTGTCCCGCGCCGGACGTGGCGAAGAGCTGTTCCACCATGGAGACCGCACCCAGGTGATGGCGGATCATCGACTCGAGGAAGAGCCGATCGAACTCCTCACCCCGCGCTGCCCGGAGAAGATCCATCTCCTCGGGGGTGAGCATGCCGGGCATGAGCATCATGCCCGCGTGGTGCGCTTCGGGAAGGGGTTCCCCGCGCGCACGCAGCCACCGCTCGATCCAGGCGATCTCGTCTCGCTGGGAAATCTCCATGCGCAGGGCCATCTGCCGGACCCCTTCGCTCCCGGCTCGTGACGCCACCAGGGCAGTCATCTCGAGCGCCTGGGCGTGGTGCGGGATCATCATGTGCATGAAGTGCACGTCGGCTTCGGTGTGCGCGGGGCCTCGCGAAGCGAGGTCGCCCGTCGTCACGCGCGATCCTGCTCCGCCGGGTGCCGCAGCCTGCACGACGAGGGGGCCCTCCGCCTGCCGACCGGACGCGCACCCGCACACGAGCAGGGCGAGCGCGACCAGGGTCGGATGGCGTCGGGCGCGTATGGACGTCAATTCAGGAGTGCCCCGTAGACGATGTCGGATACTCGGCCCTCGATCGGTGCGGCCCCATTCGGTCGTAGCTGCTGCCAGGCGAACACGATCAAGTCCTCCTCCGGATCTACCCAGAAGGTCGTGCCGATGATGCCGACCCACCGGTATTGGCCGGGGTGTTCGCCGACCGACACCGCGAAGCCGAACCCCCACCCGTGATTGGGGCCGGCGATGGCCACCGGAACGAGCTCGGGCGGGAGTTGGTTCGAGCGCATCTGGCGCACGGTCTCGGCGCGGAGGAGGCGCACGCCATCCAGCTCGCCGTCGTTCAACAGCATCGAGGCGAAGCGGAGGTAGTCGCTCGCCGTCGACGTGAGCCCTGCACCCCCCGAGAACCACTGCGCGGGACGCGTGTGCTGTCCGGTCACGGCCGACTCATTCTCACGCAGGCCCTGGGTGCTCGGTGCGTACGCGGCGGTGAAGCGCGGCAGGTCCTCCCAGAGCACGGTGAATCCGGTGTCGTCCATGCGGAGTGGCTCGAAGATGCGCTCGCGGAAGAAGTCTTCGAGCGTCATGCCCGAGACCACCTCGACGACCCTTCCGAGCACGTCGATGCCCATGCTGTAGTTGAAGCGGGTGCCGGGGTCGAAGATGAGCGGTTGGCGGGCGATCGCGTCGACGGTCTGCTCCAAGTCGCCTGCCGATCCCCAAACGCCGAGGCGAGCCTCTCTATATAGAGAGTCGACCGGCGTACGCCCGATGTCGCCATAGCCGAGTCCCGCGGTGTGGGTGAGTAGGTGCCGGATCAGGATGGGGGTCGCGGGGGCGCGAAGCCGGCCCTGATCGTAGACCTGTACGCCCGCGAACTGCGGGAGTACGTCGGCGAGACGGGTGTCGAGCGTGAGGCGTCCCTCTTCGACCAGCATCATGACCGCGACGCTGGTCACGGGCTTGGTCATGGAGTAGATGCGGAAGACGTCGTCCGGCTCCAGGCGCTCCTCGCCGAGCACGCGCCACCCCGTGGCCTGCCAGTGCACGACCTCCCCACGGCGCGCGACGAGCGTCATGACACCGGCTGTCCGGCCCGAGTCGACGAGGGCCTGCATGGCGGGCCCGATGCGCGCGAGGGCCTCGCTCGACATGCCGACGTCCTCCGGGCGCGCCGTGGTCTGCGCGACTGCAGCGACAGGAGCTGCCGAGGCCAGGGCGAGCAGGGTGGCGGCGAGCAGCGCAGCACGCGGGCGGCGAAGGACCGTTCCCATCTCTTGGACTCCGGTTGCGAAGGGCCCGGGTGGTGGCCCGGTGCGCCAAATTCGGGGGACGGATTCTCCCGCGCCACCTCCGCCACGCGGCGCAGGGTTGCTGCGGGGGACGCCGCACGATAGAACGAGAGAGGTCCATCTCACTTCCGGAGGTCGCCCATGGCCGCTCGTTCGTTCGTGATGTTTGTTGCCCTTCTCGCTACCGGAGCCTGCTCGTCGGCGGGGGGCGGTGGTTCGGTGGAGCCGGGTGCCCCGGCCGCGGCGTGGACTGCTGGGCGTTACTTCCTCGAGGCCACCGTCGGCGCGACGCTGTCGGCCCAGGAGTTCACCGGTGAGCTGACGATTCGCGCACCGGACGACCTCACCCTCCAGGCTTCGTCGGGCCTCTGCCAGCCGCCCACGCCCGCCGACCTCCAGAGAGACCGCGCCGCCAACGAGCGCACGTTCGACTGCGGGGCGGCGCGCTGGGTCGTGCGCCCGATCCCGGGGGGCGTTCGTGGGACGATTCGCGCGAGCGTCGAGGAGGAGTACGAAGAACAGAGGGCGTGTCCCCCCGGACAGGCGGGGCCTTGCTACATCATGCGCACCAGAGTCGTAACCCGGAACGCCAACTTGAGGGTGAGCCCCATCGGCTGACGACTACTCGGCGTGGGCGGTCGTGCGCGCTCCGCCCGCGGACAGAGGGCGCCCCTGCTTGAAGAACAGGAGGAGCGGGAGCGCCGAAAGCAGGACGAGCCCGCTGATGAAGTAGATCTTCTCGAAGGCGAGCACGTTCGCTTGAACCATGATCTGTCCGTCGATCGCGCGCATGGCCGCCTGGGTCGCCGACTGTGGATCCATGCCGCGCGACACCATCCCCTGCGTGAGTGCCGCTAGCCGCCCGCGCGCGACGGGTGAGTAGGCGGACACCTGGCTCGCCAAAATGCTGTGCTCCTCGCTCACGAAGCGAGTGAGCAGCGAGGCCATGCCCGCGATGCTCAAGGACCCCCCGAGTTGCCGGCAGAAGTTGTTGAGGCCGGTAGCCTGCGACATGTCTCGAGGGTGGATGCGGAGCAGCGTCAGGTTGCTGAGTGGGACGAAGATCAGGCCGAGCCCGAGGCCTCTCCAGATGAGGGGCCAGAAGAGGTTGTCCGCGCCGGTCGCGGACGTGATGGTCGAGAGCTGGACCATGCCAACGGTAAAGCACGCCGAGCCGGTGACGATGAGCAGTCGATTGTCGGCGAGCGCGCTCAGGCGGCCCGCGATCCCCATGGAGAACGCCGTCGCGATCGCGCCCGGCAGAATGATCATCCCGGTCTGCCACGCGGTCATCCGGAGCATGCCCTGTAGGAAGATCGGTAGGATGAACACCGATCCGAACAGGGCCGCACCGAGCACGATCCCCATGACGGACCCGGCGGTGAACTGCGCGTCCTTGAAGAGGCGCAGATCGATGGCCGGCTCGTCCGTGCGCAGCTCGTGGATGACGAGGAGCACCGCGGAAGCGACCGACAGCGCGGCCAGAGTGACCACCACCGGTGAGTCCCACCAGTCCAGCCGTTCCCCCCGCTCGAGCATGAGCTGGACCGATGCCACCGCGGTGACGAGCAGCGCGATGCCGAAGCCGTCCACGCTCCGGGTGCGCTTGGACTCGGGATGGTCGTGCACATACGCCATGATCATGGCGACGGCCAACGCGCCGACCGGCACGTTGATGAAGAAGATCCATGGCCAGGAGTAGTTGTCGGTCAGCCAGCCCCCGAGAGTGGGGCCGAGCGTCGGGCCCACCATCACGGCCACGCCGAAGAAGGCCATGCCGGTGCCGACTTCCTCGCGCGGGAACGCCTCCCAGAGGATGGCTTGCGACGTCGAGATGAGCGCGCCGCCCCCGATCCCCTGCACGATCCTCCATAGGATTAGCTCACCGAGCGTGCGCGAGGTGCCGCAGAGGAGCGACGCCACCGTGAACAGGATGATCGAGCCCACGAAGTAGCGCTTGCGCCCGAAGAACCCCGCGAACCACCCAGTGAGCGGTATGACGCACGCGGCGGCGATGATGTACCCGGTCGAGACCCAGGAGACCTCTTCGATGGTGGCGCCGAGGTTCCCCATCATATGGGGGATCGCGACGTTCACGATCGACGTGTCGATCACCTGCAGCATGGACGCCAACGCCACCGCCAACGCGATGATGTAGCGATGCTCGTAGACCCGCTCTTCGGGGGTCCGCTCGCGCGCGGCGACGCTCAAGTCCGGTTCGTCCGGCTGGTCAGCCGACTTGGATGTGCACGACCACCGACATCCCGGGCCTCAGGGGCCGATCGGCCCCGCACCCTTCGTCGATCGCGATCCGCACAGGAATACGCTGAATGACCTTGGTGAAATTTCCGGTGGCGTTGTCCGGCGGCAGGAGCGCAAACTTGGATCCGGTGGCGGGACTGACGCTCACGATCGAGCCGCTCGCCGGGCAGTCGGGGTACGCATCGACGTCGATCTCCACGCTCTGGCCCGCCCGCACGTCGGACGTCTCGGTTTCCTTCAGGTTGGCCGTGATCCAGATGGCCGAGTCGGCCACCACGGCTCCCAGGGGCTGGCCGGGCTGGAGGAGTTGACCGACCTCGGCCTGCATCCGCGATACCACGCCCGACACGGGCGCCACCACGTGCGCGTACGAGAGGTCCAGCTGGGCACGCACCAAGGTGGCTTCCGCACGCGCGAGGCGAGCCTCGGCGGCCCGGCCGGCCGCACTCGCCGAAGTCTCCGCCGCACGCGCGGCAGCGACATCGCGCTCGACCGCGATCACGTCGGCGGCCGTGGCATCGAACGTGGCTTGCGCGGCGTCGAGTTGCTGGCGTGATGCGATCGACTTGTCGGCGAGCTCCTGGGTGCGCACGAGGTCCCTGCGGGTGCGCTCGTGGTTCGCCCGCACCGCGTCCAGGCGGGCCTCGAGTGCCTGTCGACGTGCGAGTGTGGCCGAGGCATCGGCCTGCACCTGTCCCTGCACTCCATCGGTGCCCGCCGCGGCCCGCGCTGCCGCGAGGTCGGCCTCGGCCTCCGCGAGGCGCACCTTCAGCTCCGCGTCGTCGACCACGACGATCGTTTCACCTCGATGTACGACCTGGTTTTCCGCGACGAGGACCTCGTCGACATAGCCGCCAACCTTCGCCAGCACGGACACGATGTGAGCGTCCACCTGCGCGTTGTCACTCGACACGTGCGTTTTCGAGTAGGTCCAGCGGCGTGCCCCCAAGAGGCCGCCCGCCACGACAACCACCGCCAGGGCCGCCAGCCAGGCTGCGCGTCGTGCACTACCCGTGCGCGGACGCGCGGGCCCGTCCATTCCTGACTCCACTCCTGACTTCTCGTCGCTCACGAAGACCTCGCCTTGGGGTTCATGTCTTCAGGGGATCTCGCCGATCGTGCCCGTCGCTTCGGCGAGCGCCAGCCGGGACGTCTGCACGGCAGTCAGGGCGTCGAGCATGCCGGTCCGTGCCCCGTTGAGGAGCACGGCGGCACGAATGACGTCTGCCGTTCCGGCCACGCCGGCGCGCACGCGCTCCTCTTCCTGGTCGACCTCGAGCTGCGCGAGGCGCCGCCTCTCTTCGGCGGCCACGGCTTGTTCCTGGGCGGCCGACAGATTGAGGAGCGCCTGCCGCACCTGGAACTCGACGTCTTCCTCGAGCGCCTCGATCTGATAGTCGAGCTCCCGCATGCGCGCGCGCTGCTCGTCGACGCGACCCGAGCGCTGGAAGCCGTCGAAGAGGGGAACGCTGACCCGCACGCTCCACGTGTACGTATTCAACAGATGTCCGAATTCCTTGCCGTAGTAGCCGTCGTCGACCCGGCCGACCACGCGGGGCAGGCGGCCGGCCCGGGTGGCGGAGAGCGATTGCTCGGCTGCCACCCGATACGCCGTGGTCATCTCCAGGTCGCTCCGGTTCTCCAGCGCGCGTGACACGGCGTCGTCGGGCGACGGTAGCTCAGCGACGGTCATGCCATCGAGCGCGTCCGTGAGCTCGATGTCGTCCGTGGGCGCGAGGCGGAGCGCGCGCCGCAGGGCGAGCTCGGAGACATCGCCCCGATTCTGTGCGATGAGGAGCTGGGACCGGATCGCGGCCACCTGGCCCTCGGCGCGGGTGACGTCGATCGCCACGCCGACGCCGGCGGCGAGGATCCCACGCGCTACCTCGAGAAGATCCTGGGCCAGTTTCAGGTCCTCCTCGCGCGCCTCGACTTCAGCGCGGGAGCGTAGGGTAGCGAGGTAGGCGCGCGCTGCTCCTGCTGCGGCTCGGCTGGCGGCGGAGCGCTCGGCCAACCGCTCAGCGTTGGCGCTCGCCCGTGCGCTCCGACGGCGGCCGAACGCCGCGAGGTCGAGGAGGGGGACCTCCGCGCTCGCCCTCACGTCGGCGCTGTTCACCGGCCCCACCACTTCTCCGTTCGGGTCGAAGAACGGGGCTTGCCCCACGGGCGTGGGAAAGTCGAGGCCGAACGACGCCGTGTTGAATGTCCGCCCGCCGGTGGCGATGTCGGCGTCCAAGCTGGGGAGCAGATCGGCAACGGTCTGGCGTGCACGTGCGTCGGCTGCGTCCGCGCGCGCGCGCGCCTCGAGCACGGGCGCGGCGCGCTGCGCGGCCAGTCGAGCCGCGTCACCCATGGTCAGCCGATAGGTTGCGGCTTCTTGGGCCGCCACCGTCCCTGTCGCCGTCGCGAATGCAGTCCCGAGGACGGCCCACGCGGCGATGAAGCCGCGCACTCGGGAACGCGTCACGCGGTGCCCCCGCGGGGCGGCGCTTGCTGTGTGAGCAACGCGGCCATCAGGAACTCCTTGATCTCACGACCCAACTCGTCGTCGCTGCGGCCCCCGACCCGGGGGAAGAGCGCAGGTTGACTGCTCCAGACCGCGTGCTGGACGATGAGACCGACGATCATGCGCCCGGCCACCGACGGGTCGACCTCTCGGAATTGCCCGCTCTCGACACCTTCGCGCACCATTTCGGCAGCCAGAGCGATGACCTTGCCGGACACCTCCTCGCCGTAGAAGCGCGAGAACTCCGGAAACTGTGGGAGCTCCGCGAGCAGGAGGCGGTACATGCCGCCGAACGTCGGCCGGCGCAGCAGCTTCCAGTACGTGTCGATGAAGCCCTGGATGCGCGTCGCGGGGTCTCCCCCAGGGGCTGCAGCCTCGAGCGCCTCGAGCGTGCGCGCGACTTTGTCGAGGATCGCCTCTCGGAAGAGGTCGTCCTTCCCCTCGAAGTAGAGGTAGACGGTTCCCTTGGAGACCCCTGCCCGAGCGGCGATGTCCTCGACGCGCGCCCTTGCCAAGCCATGCTCCGCGAAGATCACCAGCGCGGCGTCGAGGATCTCCTGGGGGCGCTGGGACGGGCGTCGGCGCCAGCGAGGCGAGGGCGCCTGGGACGCTTTGAGGGGCACGGAGACGGCATCCAGAGTGAGGGTTGATTACTTAATGACCAGTCAGTAAGTTGATCCATCGCTGAAGCCGGTCAAGGCGTGTGGTTCGTCCGATGGCCGGAAACCCTGCCGCCTCCGGTGTTGGAGGCATGACACCGATGACGTTCCCCGACCTCCTCAAGCGTCCTAGCGCCTACTTGCCGCTGGTCATGTCTGGCGGCGCGCTCGCCTTGGTCCTCGGGTTCGTGGCGTCGGTGGGTGTGGTCGAGCAATCGGACGAGGGCACAGCGGCGCGGATCTTCCAGCTCCTTCTCGTCGCCCAGCTTCCGGTCATCGGCACCTTTGCGATGCGTTGGGTCCCCCGCGCTCCGCGTCCGGCGATGCTCGTGCTCGGGCTCCACTTGCTGGCAGCGGTGACTGCGGTCGCCACCGTCATCATGCTGGAAGCGTAGGGACTTCGGCCTTGGTTACGCTTCGTCTGAACAAATTGGCGGGGTCCCGCGTCTAGGAGAGGCCAGAACGCGCGTTTCGGGCGCTCCATCGTGGAACCGGCGGGGCCGCCAGGTGTCGAGGGATGGGGTTCGGGTGGGTCGGAGGGGAGTCCAGTCGGTTTTCAAGGAGATGACGAGAGTGGCACGCTTCAATCATGCCGTGACGGTTTCGATGGTCGGACTGGCCGCGCTGTCGGCTCAGCACGTGCAAGCTCAGGATTGGAATCGCCGTGAGTTCCCGCTCGCGCCGCCGAACGCGCGTTCGAACTTCGTCGCGCCGTACTTCGACGGGTTCCTCAGGAACCCCGACGGCACGTTCACGCTGTCGTTCGGGTTCATGAACCGGAACGAAGAGGAACTCATCGAGATTCCGCTCGGCCCGAACAACTTCATCGAGCCGCGCGAGTTCGATGGCCGGCAGCCGACGTCCTTCCCGGTGGTCTCGTACGGAGGATTCGGCGGGCCGCGCGAGCGCGGCATTTTCGGCGTCACCGTGCCCGCGGACTTCGAGGGCGAGGTGTGGTGGACGCTGACCACCAACGGGTACACAACGAAGGTGCCTGGCCGGATCCACACCACCCGCCAAGCGGCAATCGGCTTCGAAGCCGCCTACGAGATGAGCTGGACGCCGCAGGCCGAGGGGTCTCTCCGTCCCGCGATCCGCTTCGCCGAGAACGGTCCCGAGACCATCGGGGTGGAGGGGGTCGTCGCTCCCCAGGCGCTGACCACGTCGGTGGGCCGGCCCGTCGAGGTTCAGTTCTGGGCCACCGACCGAGGCGAGCGTGAGTTGCGCGAGGTCAACATGACGCTCTGGAAGTACCAGGGTCCGGTCGGCGGCGTCATTTCCTTCGAGTCCCTCGTAGAAGCCGCCCCAGTGGCTGATGCCGCCGCTGGACGGGGCGCACCTCCGGCTGGCGCACCTCCGGCTGGCGCGCCGCCGGCGGGCGCGGCAGGGCGTGGCCGGGGAGCCAGGCCGGTGGCACCGGGACCGGTCACTATCGGGCAGTCCGTGCGACTGCCCATGACGGGGCCCGCGGCCAATCAGGGCCGGTTCCGGGCCTCCTTCGACACGCCGGGTGAGTACATGATCCGCATTCGGATCGACAACTTCGGGGGGGACAGCGGACCCGGAAACATGTGCTGCTGGACGAATGGGTATGTGCGAGTGAACGTCACACCGTAGATTGCTGGACCGTAGGGTGGGGAAGGGAGCGGGACGCAGGACCGTAGAAGCAGGTCACATCACAGGGCACCTCGATGAGGAGTGCACCATGCATTGGACAGTCGATCGCATCATGACCCGGACCGTCATGGCCGGCGCGTGTGCGATGCTCGCGAGCGCGGCGTCGCTCGGGGCTCAACAGTTCGCATCCGCGACCCCCGCTGAGCGGGAGGTCACGTTCTCGAACGAGGTCGTCCGGATCCTTCAGCAGAACTGTCAGTCGTGCCATCAGCAGGGCGGCATCGGGCCGATGTCGCTCATGACGTACCAGGATGTCCGTCGCTGGGCCACGCGCATCAAGACTCAGGTGGTCGCGCGCGAGATGCCGCCGTACCAGTACGACACGGACTACGGCATTCAGGATCTCAAGTACGATCCGCGCCTCTCCGAAGAGGACATCGCGACCATCGCGGCTTGGGTGGACGGAGGCGCGCCGGAAGGTGACCCGTCGCTGCTGCCCCCCCCGGTCGAATGGCCCGACCCGGCGCGGTTCCGCTTGGCCGACCAGTTCGGCGAGCCGGACGTGATCGTGCGTTCGACCCCCTACTCGGTGCCTGAGAACGGCCAGGACCGCTGGTGGCAGCCGGTCGTGGAGACGGGCATCGCGACGCAGCGCTGCATCCGCGCCATCGAGACGAAGCCGTCCATCGAAGGTCGTCAGGTGACGCACCACGCGAATTCGAGCTGGCGCACCGAGGGACCTGGCGGTGGCCAGCTTTCGGAGTACGCGCTCGGGAAGCTCGGTGAGATCATCCCCGAGGGTGCGTGTCGCACCGCGCCCGCCGACGGTCGCGTGGCGTTCGACATCCACTACTGGCCGAACGGCAAGGAAGTCATCGACGACCAGGTCGAAGTCGGCATCTGGTTCTATCCCGAGGACTATCAGGGCAAGTACCGCCAGAACCTGACGCTGTACTACCTGAACGGTGGCCGTGGATTCGACATCGCGCCGCACGGTACGCTGATGACGCAGGCCGTGCACCAGTTCCAGACCCCGGTGCGCATCGATAGTTGGCAGCCCCACGGCCACACGCGGCTCGTGGCGATGTCCATGCAGATCATCCGCGCGAACGGCCGGATGGAGAACGTGAGCATGGTGTCCAACTGGAGCGCGCTCTGGCACCACAGCCATATCTATGCGGATGACGTCTCGCCGCTGCTGGCTGTGGGCGACAAGCTCCTGCTGACGGGGTGGTACGACAACACCGAGAACAACCGCTACAACCCCGATCCGGATCAGTGGGTGGGCATCGGCGACCGCACCGCGGACGAGATGTCGCACGCCTGGATCGCGGTCACGCACTTGGACGAGGAAGGGTACCAGGAGATCCTCGCCCAGCGGCAGGCGGCTCGGCGCCCGGCGGCGGACCAACAGCAGTAACAACGAGCAGTAAGCACTACGAGCCGCTGGCGGGTAACCCCGCCAGCGGCTCGGTGCTTTCTGGGAGTCGGCGTCCACTCGGTTCGACCCGACTGGCCGGGGGTCGAACGCCGCCGCATCTTGGCGACCGCTGAAGGGATACGTTCCGGGAGGGTGCATGAGGTCGGAGTGGACGTTCTCCGTGCGGACGATGGTCGGGGCCACCGTCGCGGCCACCGTCGTGGTCGCGCTCGCGGGGTGCGGGGGTGACCCCGGGGTCCCTGCTTCCGGTGCGAACGAGGCTCCAGCCGGTTCCTCGATCGCGGCCCCGGTCGCGCCGCGTGCTCCGGTGGACCCGCGCGTCCTCGAGTTGGCGGCCGGCCTCGCGCTCTACGAGGAGAACTGCCAGATCTGCCACGGGCGCACCGGACTCGGGGACGGCGGGGGGGGCGTCGGGCTGGCCGTGAAGCCCGCCAACATCCGCGAACACTTCGGGGATCACAGCTTCGACGAGATGGTGGCGCGTGTGGTAGCGGGAATCCCGCCTGCGATGCCCGCGGCCCCCATCAGCGAGGACGAAGTGCGCCTAGCCCTCTCCTACATCTGGTCGACGATCCCCGACTCGGCGCAGGCCCGCCTGCGTGCGCTCCAGGAACAGGCGGCCGAAGAGCACTGACGCCAGGGGAGCCCCGCACCAGTTTGGCAGGTTCCCGGTCGGCACCCGTGACGGCATCTTGCTGGGATGACGCCCCACGGTGTGACCCTGATCACGACGCTCGCGGCGGGGCTGGGGCTGGCGCTCGTGCTCGGCTTCGTCGCGATCCGACTGCGCCTCCCCGCGCTCGTCGGCTACCTGGTCGCGGGCGTGATTCTCGGGCCATTCACTCCGGGCTTCGTCGCCGACGCCGACATCGCCGCGCAGCTCGCCGAGATCGGGGTGATGCTGCTCATGTTCGGCGTGGGGCTGCACTTCTCGCTCGAGGACCTGCTCGCGGTGCGGCACATCGCACTGCCGGGGGCGGCGCTCCAGATCTTGGTTGCCACCGCGTTGGGCGCCGGTCTCGCGACCACCTGGGGGTGGGATCTCTCGGCGGGGATCGTCTTCGGCCTCGCGCTCTCGGTCGCCAGCACGGTGGTGCTCTTGCGGGCCTTGGAGCGGCTCGGGCAGGTCGAGACGATGAACGGCAGGATCGCGGTCGGGTGGCTCATCGTGGAGGACCTCGTGATGGTCCTCGCGCTGGTGCTCCTCCCGGCACTCGGGTCGAGTGCCGACGGTGGCAGCGTGGTCGTCGGGCTGCTCGGCACGCTCGCTCAGGTTGGGCTCTTCATTGCCCTCATGCTGATCGTGGGGCGTCGACTCTTCCCATGGCTTCTCTGGCAGGTAGCCCGCACGGGATCACGCGAGCTGTTCACGCTCTGCGTGGTCGCGGCCGCGATCGGCATCGCGTACGGGTCGGGCTACTTCTTCGGGGTGTCCTTCGCGCTGGGAGCCTTCTTCGCGGGCATGGTGCTGCGGGAGTCGGACCTGAGCTATCGAGCCGCCGAGGAGTCGCTACCCCTCCGGGACGCATTCTCGGTGCTCTTCTTCGTATCGGTCGGCATGCTCTTCGACCCGAGCGTGGTGGTCGAGGAGCCGTTCCGACTGCTCGGCGTGATCGCGATCATCGTGCTGGGCAAGTCGATCGCGGCGTTCGCGCTGGTGTTGGCGTTCCGCTATCCGCTCAACACGGCACTCACCGTATCCGCGAGCTTGGCACAGATCGGTGAATTCTCCTTCATTCTCGCGGGACTCGGCGTCTCATTGGGGCTGATGCCCGCGGTTGGCCAGAGCCTGATCCTCGCGGGTGCGATCCTGTCGATCGCGGTGAATCCCTTGGTGTTCGGCCTGATCGAGCCAGCTCAGCGATGGATCCGGACGAGGTCGGGGCTGGCGCGAGCGCTGGAGCGACGGGACGACCCGTTGGCGGAGTTGCCGGCCACCGTGTCGTCCGAGTCGGTCACCGGGCATGTGGTGATCGTCGGCTACGGACGGGTCGGTGGTCGGATCGGCGAGACGCTGTCGGGGGCCGGGATCCCGTTCGTCGTTGCGGAACAGAATCGCGAGAAGGTCGATGGGCTCCGGTCGAAGGGACTGCACGCGGTGGTGGGGGACGCCGCGGAGCCCGCGGTGCTGATCCAGGCCCACGTGGCGCGAGCGCGCCTGCTCGTGATCGCGACCCCCGACACGGTCGGCGTGCGACGCATGCTCGAAACAGCCCGTATGCTCAACCCACGCATCGAGGTGGTCGTGCGCACGCACAGCGAGGAGGAGGCGGACCTGCTCGAGCGAGAAGCGGTCGGCAAGATCTTTCTCGGCGAGCACGAGCTGGCCCTGGGGATGAGCCGGTGGATCGTGGAGCGTATGGAAGCCGGCCCGGTGGCTTCGGCGCACGCCTGACGCTGCGCGCTATGCCTTACGGCGCCGTATCCGACCTCCCTCGCAAGTCCTTCCCGACCCGTGCGGTCTGGGAGAAGTGGCTGGAGGCGAACCACGCATCTTCGCCGGGCCTCTGGATCCAGTTCGCGAAGAAGGGGGTCGCCGCCCGCTCGGCCTCGCGAGCCGAGGTGTTGGAGGTGGCGCTCTGCTACGGTTGGATCGACAGCCAGGCTAAGTCGCTCGACGATGCGTATTGGCTGCAGCGGTTCACTCCCCGCCGCTCCCGGAGCAAGTGGTCGCAGATCAACTGCAAGGCGGCCGAGGCCCTCATCGCTTCCGGCCAGATGCGTCCCGCGGGGCTGGCAGAGGTCGAGAGGGCCAAGGCGGACGGGCGGTGGGAGCGCGCCTACGCCTCGCCGAAGAACATCGAGGTGCCGGACGACCTACGACGGCGCCTCGAGCGTTACCCGAAGGCGCTGCGTGCGTTCGAGGCACTCGATGCGCAGAATCGCTACGCCATCCTGTACCGGATCCACGACGCCAAGCGCCCCGAGACGCGAGTGCGCAGGATCGAGCGCTTCGTGCAGATGCTGCGCGAAGGCAAGACGATCTACTAGGAGTCTCGACGACCTGCGCGGTCCACCGACCCGGGCTGGCAGGTGGGCATGGCTGTCGCGAGTCGAGGGACCGGCTTAAGGTTGCCGCGCGCGAATTTTGACCCTGCCGTCCCGAACCCCGGTCCTGTCATGAGATGCTCGTCGATCTCGTCCGTGAAGCTGCTGGCCCTACTGCTCTCCGCGCTGCCTGCGGCTGTCGCGGCGCAGAACGCGGGTGAGCCAGCCGCTTCCCTCACCGTTCTGGTCCCCCACGGCGAGGCTCCCTCAGCGGTCGCGGTTCGCGTCGCCGGCGGAGTGCAGGTCGACGGGGTTCCCACCGAGGCGGCCTGGGCGTCGGCTCCGGTTCTCACACGCTTCATCCAGACGGACCCGGACGAAGGGCAGCCGGGAACGCAACGCACCGAGGTGCGACTGCTCTACGACGACGAGGCGCTCTACATCGGCGCCATGCTCTACGACTCGGAGGCGGTGACCACCCGGCTCGCCCGCCGGGACGCGGGGCTGCCCGATTCCGACTTCTTCATCGTCCAGATCGACAGTTATCACGACCACCAGACGGCATACCGTTTCGCGGTGAACCCGTCGGGGGTGAAGCAGGACGGCGT